>JAJPJO010000510.1 GCA_021324135.1 Pseudomonadota bacterium | reverse complement strand
CTGGCGTTGACTGGGGCTGGCGCTCACTCGGACCTGGCGTTTACTCCGACCTAGTGTTTTCACCGTATCAATTTTTTTGAACCGGATGCAGAATGTTTAGTCGAAGCCGTGTTTTTTGACCGCAGCCAGTTTAGCTGCGGCGCACGGAGTGCGTTTACTACAAAGCCTTAGTCGAGTGGTAGCAACTATGAAGTTTGCCATTGCACTTTTGTCTGTATTTTTTTTCTCTTTTTGTTTGAGCATCGCTGCAATAGCTCAGCCGGACACCTTTGCTGTTCAGCCTGCTGCGGCGCCCTTAGGAGCGGCGCCTGCTTTGCAGGGCGCCAGTTGAGGGACGATTGGTCCGCAGGGTGCGGACGCAACTCTTGTGACTGGCGTGAACACCGCTGGTGTTGTTAAGGTAAGCAGCGATCGTTCTTCGATTCCAGAGCTGGACTCGACACTCGGCGGCGAGTGGTTTTTGCCGCTGGCGTTGCTTTTGAGCGGCATCATGTCGCACTTCATCAATGCAAAAGCGGCGGCGGCAAAATGGATCGTATCTCCAAGAGTCGATGCGCTTTTGGTCTGCGGCGGCTTGTTGTTGTTCGTGTTCGTCGCGCATGTTTTTTATGCTGCATTCTCCGGCGCCTACATCCAGGCCTCAGCCCTGGCGCTGATGGCGGGAACCATCATGTTCACCGATACGCATTTCGGTGCCAGCTTCTTGCGCGCTTCGGGCAGGCAGTCGAAATGGAAGAGCCATTATTTAGCCCCTCTGATCGGAGTCGCGGTCATCTCGGCAACTCTGGCGAGCAGCATGACGTTCGTAACGCTCGCGCTGCGCTTCTACCTGTCGATCGTTGTTTATCACTACGCTCATCAGACGTTGTCGCTGTTGAGAAAGTATTGTGAGAGAAACGATTATGTATTGCCGGGATTGCAGGGCAAGCTCGTGCCCCTGCTCGTTTATTCAATGGTATCGCATGCGGTGTTGGTCCAATTCAGCGATCGCAGTCCTTCCTTTCAGTTCCTCGGGCTGACGATGCCTCAATTCGACATGGCGCCGGACTGGGTGACAAGCGCATCCTACTATCTCATCGCCATTGTGACAGCGGCAGTATGCTTTGTTATAGCGTATAAAGGCGCCAGGGAATCGAAGCCATGTCCGGCGCCGATACTGTTTCTGCTTGTCGTTACAGCTTCGATGTTCATCATGTCGGGCGATCTATCGAGAGTGCTTTGGTTGTACGTGCCGATATTCTTGCACGGAGCCCAGACAGTCGCCGAGTCCATCGCAGCATGTCGAGAAAGCGACGGAGCTGTCTCGGTAAAGAAAACGGTATCGCTTCTGGTACCATCAATGTTGCTGGGCATGGCGGCCATGTTTGGCTTGCCCTTTGTGCTGATTGGCTTCGGCATTCAGCCGTTGCTCGCATATCCAGCCATTGTCGTGACAGTCAGCCTGTGGCATTTTGTCTGCGACTTTGCCATCGAATTCTCAGAACGGCATCACCCGGGGAGCACAGCAGTAAGGATGGGGAGCTAGTTATAGTTTTTTCCTTCAATACGTGATACCTTGTATGGCTTCGCACATCGCTAATTGTTCCTCCTCGATTGGCACGAATGACAACAGCCGTACAGAATCCGATCGATTATGTTTGGGCATCGCCTGAGCAGCTGGACGATCTCTGGCAGATGGAGCAGAGTATGGGAACCACCTGGCCCCATCCGAGAAGCTACTTCGAGGAGTGCATTAGGTATGGGCGCGTGCTCCTGGCCAATTGTGGCGGGCAAGATGGCGCCCATGGCGGACAGGCGGAAACGGTCGGGTATCTCGTTTATGAGGTTATCTGGGGCAACACTGCTTTCTTGTCGCTTCTGAAAATTCATCCTCGGTTTCAGCAGCGAGGAATCGGCAAGAAGCTGGTGAGTCTGCTTGAGAAACGTCTGACCGAGTGCGGCTACAAGAGCTACGTCACATCGACTGAATTGATCAATCCTTACACGAAGAATTTTTTTCCATCGCTTGGCTTTAGTCACATTGGCGAGTTGAGCATGCAGCATGGCGTGGAAGTTTTTTATCTCAAGAGATTGGCGGACTGAATCGGGGTAGTTATGCCGCATCAAGCGTTGCTCTGGTTGGATCTGCTTGTCATCGGCGTCTATTTTGTCAGCGTCATTTATGTTGGTATCAAATTCGGTGAGCGCGAGGACAGCCTGCAAGACTTCTCTCTGGGCGGGCGATCGATGCCGTGGTTTGCCGTGCTTGCCTCAATCATCGCTGCGGAAACGAGTGCCGCGACCTTTCTTGGAACACCAGGGGAAGGCTATGGGCTGGTCAATTACACCTATCTGCAGATAGCCTTCGGAACAATCATCGGGCGCATCATAGTAGCTTTTCTCTTCATCAAACCATTTTTCGATTACAACGTTTATTCAATCTATGAATATCTGGAAGCCAGATTCGGACGGCGGACGAGAACCGCAGCTTCAGCGACATTTCTTGTCACGCGGGTGCTTGCCTCCGGTGCTCGACTTTATGTGGCTGCCATTGTTCTTGCAGTCGGTTACAGCTTGCTCTCCGGTACTCATCCCAGTCCTGAGCAGCAGCTAGTCATTTACCTTGTCTCCATATTTAGTATCACTGTCATTACTGCAATCTATACATCCATCGGTGGAATCAAGGCGGTGGTTTGGACCGACTGTATTCAGGCGACGGTGATGATGGGAGGAGCGATTGCCGCAATCATCGTTTTGCTCATTCACATGCCCGGCGGCTGGGCAAGCATCGATCATTTTTTGCAAACCACGAGCCTCTCGGTCGTAACGTTGGGGACGAGCAGCGATCAAACGTTTTTTCACAATGTGAGGAACGTGCTCACATCGGAATATACAATCTGGGCGGCGCTTTTGGGCAGCACCTTTACGACGCTTGCGACGCATGGAACCGATCAGGACATGGTGCAGCGAATGCTCACAGCGACCGATTACAAAAAGAGCCGGCTGTCGCTAATCGCATCGGGACTCGCCGACATTCCGATCGCCTTCATCTTTTTGACGATCGGAATTTTGTTGCACCTGTTTTATCAATTGCATCCCGATCCGCTGTTGCCGCACAAGAATCCCGAAGTATTCGCACACTTCATTTTGACGCAGATGCCCGTTTGTTTGCGGGGTTTGCTGGTAGCCGGGATTTTCGCTACATCGATGGGCTCGCTCAGCGCAGCTTTGAACGCGCTCGCCACGAGCTTCACCCGCGACTTTTATCGCAAGCCTGAATTGAAGGCTAATCCCGAATCGAGCAAGAGCAATCCCGAATCAAGCAACAGCAATTCCCAATCGACCGAACGCGATGCTCAAGCAAGCAACACGGGTGCTGATGAGGTCAAAGCGGCGCGGCTCTTCACATATATCTTTGCCGGTCTCATGATTCTCGTCGCCAGCGCAACAGCCTATTTTGTGATCGCGCATCCGGATTCACGCATCATTCCGATAGTATTAGGAATCTTCGGGTATACCTACGGATCGCTTTTGGGCATCTTTCTGCTGGGACTGCTCAGCAAGAAACGAGGCAGCGATGTCGGCAATTGTATTGCCATGGTTTGTGGCGCGCTCGTGGTGATGGTTTTGACCGGTTTGCCGAACCAGATACTCGAGTCGCTGGGCATGGCTCCAATTTCGGCTCTGCAAGCCGTGCCGGTAATCTCATTTCCCTGGCGAGTGATGTTCGGATCGCTGACTACTCTTATGATTGCATCTCTTTTTAGAGAGCATGAAGGCGCTCCCGTCAAGCCGGTCCAGGATTATATTGCTGCTTCTTCTGACCTGTGAGTTCCGCGAAGCTGGTACCGTGCGTGGTGGCGAGCTGTTCCAGCTCTCCCTTGGTCATATTGCCGCCGTAAATCCAGTTCCAGAAGTTATAATGATGCTGTTGCTGATCCATGAAGGTAAGAACGTCACGCTGCAGAGGATCCAGGTTCTGGTTCAGCAAACCTGAAATGGCACCGTATTTGATATTACCTTCATTATCTTTGACTCGGTCGTAAAGACTCAGCCCGCTTGCATCCTTCTCGAAGAAGTTTCTCAAATGATTGCCAGGGAGCAGCTTCTCCTGCTCTTCTTTCAATTGATCGTGAATCTTCGAAACCGATGCATTGGAGATTTTCAAGCTCAAGAACCACGGTGGCAGGCTATCGTAGTTCATAGCTGCGGCCGCCAGAAGATCGCGTTCAATCGGGTTTTTATCGGGGCTGTTTTTCAAGCCTTCGATCTCCAGCTTTGGAATGGTCGAACCGTTCGCATCGGCCATCAACTCCATTTTTGTTGCCGCAGGCGTGTAGCCGTCTCGGCCGAGTTTGGCTTCAACCTCGTATTTGAAGACGTCTTGCTGATCGGGATGCGCCTTCATATACTCATTCGCATGCCCCATCGAGAGACGGTACTGCTCGAGGTTGTCGTGTGCTATCGAGGTCTCAATTTCTAGGCCAATCTTATTGGCAGCCTTCTTTGTCTCATTTGGCTTTTGCCATTCATCAGTTACAGACATTTCTAATAACTCCGTTTCTAAACAAAGGACGACCCAGAGTCATAGGGTGCGGGGGGTATTCGGATCCTATGATCGATCTGTGACTACATCGTGACAGAGACGGCGACAAACACCGCGCGGTCAGTAGTTGGGGTTACTGACCGCGCGCTGCTCACTACAAACAAGGTTGAGTTCGGGGTGTAATTAACTCGCTTTCTTGGAGGGGTGGTTGGAGGGGTGCTGGTTCGTAGTCGGGTGGTAGCCGTTGGCCGGATGGTAGCTCTTAGTCGGATCGTAGTTTGATGGAATCGAAATTGTCACATCGTTAGGGGCAGGACTGGTTAGGCTTTTCGCATCCTTGAATTTGTCGGGGTGTTGATTTTTGATCATCTCGAGAACGTTTTCTTGCATCGCTTTGATCTTCGCGGGATCAGATATCTTGTGGCTCTTCGCCCAGCTTTCCACAAATGCATCGGCTATTTTCTCGGCGCTCGGATTCTTCTCCCCGGCGTGCCCTTTGAAGGTGTACTTGCCGTTTTCCAATTGCATGGTCACATGCTTGTCGCCAGCCCCGAAACCAACCTTGGGTGCGCTGTCGTGCCCTTTGGTGATTACGTGTTGTTCGTTGAATCGATGCCGATCGACACCCTTTATCGAACCACTCCCGTCCACGCCGGTAATTTGGAACCCATCATTGGAACCCTGCTCGCCAAGCATGGCTCTGACTTCCTTGTTTGTGCTGTGCTGCAAGCCCGTCGTCATCTCCTGGAGATACTGAGACCAGAGTTTGGCGCCGTCTTTGGTAAGTGTTTTGTGGTCCGGACTTCCATTTGATCGTAGAAGAGCCCAATACTCATCATGCAATTTTGTCTGCAGCTCTTTTGAATTGTGGACGCCGGCTACATCGTGCGTAGCTTGTTTGTGAACGTCTGCTGGTGAAAATCCATGTCCCATTTCCAACCCTCCCATCGACTTTGCTTTCGCTTCTGCGGCGCGCCGCCTGCCACTCCAGTGCTTCCATGCCTCTACAATAGCCAACGCGTATTACGTTTCCGGCTCACGGTTTTGACATTTTTGGCTCATTTCATTAATTGCTGCTGCGGAACTTCCCTCGTCACCGAAACAGCGAGAGACCGCCATCTACCAGTTCGAAGTGGATGGAGCGGCTGACGGGAACGGGAAGTTTCCGTCCTGCGGATTCGAGATGCCCAGCACTTCTTTAGCGAACTTCGATATGAATTTCGCTGATGTATCGGAGGTCATGTAGGGAAATATTTGATATGAGTCCAGCTGCTGATAGCCGCGCCCTCTGCTGTGGAGAAAACGATCGAGAGTTTGGAGATAGTTGAGCTGGTTGAGCAACTGTCGTTTGCGAGCCGGGTTGCTCTCGGATGTGAGGCGTGCTGTAAGGCTGTCAATGGACAGGTAACAGGGGCGTTGACTATCCAGATCGCTGACGTAATTTTCGTTCGGGTTCAGCGCATAGTGCGTCGCCAGGGTGACTGTGGTGATGCGGTTGTCGTTTTGCGCAAATCTATTGCGCGCCCACTTATAGTATGAGCCATAGCGACCGATGACCACATTGGGATAGTCCTTCAAGAAGCAGTTGATCACGGAATCCGTTACTTGTTGCCCGCTGTAGATTGTGTCGTCCAGATGGATGACGGGGCGATTTCCGAGGGCGCCGGAAGCTTTCATCTCTTCCAGTTGTTTCATCGAAACGAAGCGATCCTCAGGAAGATTGTTGGCTGTTCTATAGAGATAACTGATGTAAGCGTCGCTGGCTCCTTCTGGCACCAGCCAGTTTCGTGAGCCTTTATCGACGCCGACGACATAGACCGCGGACTGCTCGAGGCGCTCGCCGGCCTCCCTGATGCGATCGAGATTCTGCGCTGTAGGCTCGATACCGAGCGCCTTTCTTCCCAGTTCGAGAGCAATTGCACTGCGAAGATTTCTGGAGTCGGCGATCATTTTGTTCACGCTCTTGTATTCGCCCGCCTCAAGGACATGGGCTCCCCAGGCGCGTTGCATGAGATCAGGACATTCCTTTTCTAAAAACTGCTCGATTTTTTCGCGGGTGACTCGCGGAGCGAAGACCTGGTTTGGATCGACAACACCCGGACGTATCACATGGATGCCGAGCGAGGCGGCGAGACGATCTTGATCGCCGTTTAGCACTCTCTGTGCCAGCAGATCCGCTGAGGCGTTTTTTAAATCAGGACGAATGGATTGGAGCAACTGAGCGCGTCCGACGAGGTTGTTCAGCTTATTAAAAACGGCATCACGATCATTATCAAAGAAGCTGATGCCCTTGCTGAAGTTATTGTTGTCCACAAGATAAATCCGCTTGCCGGAGTGGCTAAGGTCGATGAGCGTTTTTAGCTGTGCAGGCGTGGCTTTTTGAAGGTTGCCGAAGAGGACGATCGATTTTGTCGAGCCGTTTACGTCTTGAGGCAAGTAGTCGAAAGAGTGGATGCCGACTTGCTGGAGGTCGTTGGCTTTTCTAAAGCGATAAGCCTCGAGATTGCCCTCGGCACCTGCCGATAGCGTGTACAGATAAGGAATTTGCGAGAGGCTATCACCATTCTGCTGAAGCGCGTCCTTTAAGGCTCTAGCTGAGGCGATCTGGTTTTCACGAAATGAAAACTCAGATGTGTTAGCGAGCGAACGATTAAGGATCGCTTCTGCCAGCGCGCGTCGAGAAGGCTGGAACTTCGACAAGACATGCTCGTAGTCTTCGTGGCTGAATCCAGTCTCTTTCAAATTCGACAATATTCTGTTAACTCTGCCGAGATAGGCGGGATCGACGCGCAGCATTTCAAGTTGTTGGCGGGTGATTTGGCCTGAGCGTAATGCCTCGGTCAAATCGGGCAGGGGAACGCGATGCTCCGTTCCGTCAGTAGACTGACTGAGGCCCGAATCATAGTAGTTTCGGATTCCAGGGCGCTTGCCGGCGAAGCGGTCGGCGAGCGTGGATAGCGCATGCCCGCCGAAGCTCGATGCCAGGTGTCCGAAGAACATCGGTGTAGCGCCTTCGGCGGCGCTGGACAGGACGTAGCCGAGGAAATCGGAGCCGTGCAAGCCTAGCCTTCGCGCATCCCACGATGCGTCCAGACCGCTGTAGAGCGAGGCGTTTGCCATGGTATGAGGCAAGCCCCAGGCGAACTCGTCGAAGGCGCGGCTGAAGCTGCTCTGTTTGAAGTTACTCCATAATGTATTAGTCGTAGCCGCTGTCGCGGCGTCGACGAGTCCTTGCCCACGGAGCTGTTGCAGCTGGCGGGCGCGCTGAATGTTTTGATAACTGATACCGCCTGTGATGACATGCCCGAGGTACATCGCGCCTGCGCTCCAGGTGATTCTTGAGAGCGTGTCCATCCACTTCCCGTTCCTGAAACCATCGAGTGGCGATTGACCGTGGCGGAGGTTGTTCGCTGCCCAGAAGCCGAGCGCGTCCTTGTAGCTGTTCAGGAAGAGCCCGCTCTGGTTGAATAACGCTTCCTTGCATAATGCCGTGTTCAAGGCACCTTTGTTGAAGAGACCCTGGTTGAGCGCGTTGGCGACGGTCTTTTCGGCTGGCTGCGCGCCGCGCGCGAACTTCAATACTTGGCCGAGATCGCAGCTCATCGTCATTGCCTCCAGGTAGCTGCCTGAAATTTGAGACCAGCTCTGGTCCGGGTGATATCTGAACAGTTGTGCGGCAGTGCCACCAGTGGCGGTGGCGGCCAGAAATTGAGTCGTGGCTCCCAGCGCTGTGGCTACTCGCAAGGATTGAGCTTCATTGAGCGTTTGCAGCGTTGTGCCCAAACGCCCGGCGCTCATCAGAGACTGAATGCGGGTGGCGCTGGCCACCTGTCCGACTATAGCTGAGGTCCCGGCGGTGGCTAGCATCAATGCTCCGTTTGCGGCTTGCTCGTCGACCTGCTGCGCCAATTGAGAGGATGTGGCACCAAGGGCGCGGGCGTCGCCACCCGATGTGTGGCAATTCTGCATCATGTTCTGAATGGCATTGACGGACTGATCGAACGAGGCGGGATCGAGCTTACTCAAATCGAATGCAGCCCTTCCGTCTTTGCCGCCGAACAGAAAATCGAGTTTGTTGTTGATACCCTTGACGTTGTGCTCAATGGTGGTGGCTTGCTGACCGATGATGTTGCAGAGATCGCCGCTCCATTGGTTGCTGAGCTCATGGGTGTATTGCTGCGCCCGGGCACACCAGCGCTGGTAAAACCATTGATCGGCACCAGGCTCCTGCTTGTATTTTATGGCGTTTTGAAAGAGAGCACGAGCGTCCTGGTCGAGAACATTCAACTGTGTTTGGCATTGGTTCACGTCAACCAGCCCGCAGCCTCCGGAAACGCCGGTCTCCCGCGGTCCCAGTCCAAGGATCAGGTGTGACTGGTTCGGGTTGCTGCTGAAGTGAATGTTCATGGCGATGCCGCGCTTCTCTGCAAGATCTATAACTCGACCGTCGTTGCAGACCAGTTGATAGCCGTTTTGCATAGTACCAAATGCGGTACCGCTCTTATCGAACCATTGCCCCTTCCTGATCGTGTATGTTTGATGGTTCAGATATGCGTTGCCCTCCACGTCTTCGGCTCTGTTCTCTTTACCGTCGATTCTCGGCGGCATGATATCTTCTGGTTTTACTTTGGATGGCTCCGGCAGACCCAGCTCTTTCGATTGCTTTTCCTGATCGTGCTGATCGAGCTGGGAGTCCCGGGTAGCGTTGAAAACGTTCATGCATGATTGAGTGACCGTGCGATCGTCGATCTGTCCTGTTGTGAGAATTTGCAGAACGTCATTCAGTCCCGTTTTGGCCTGCGCCTTTTCGGCGCGACGTGAGTCTTGATAGAAGTAATAATCCATCGCCACAGCGCTGTTGAAAAAGAATTGACCTTGCTGGTAATTCAATTCAGCTTCTTTTGCCTCGGCGGTGCTGATGATTCCCTGGTAGTGAGAAATTCCGGAGTGCAAATCGATTATTTGATTTTCGCCATGATTGTGCGGATTGACGCGTGTGGCGAATTGGAAGACATTTGGTCTGCCGATGACCTCGACGTCGAAAACGCAGTTTGCAAGTCGTGGATCGTTAAGACCTACCTTCTCCCCGGAGGCGAGTTGCATGTAGCCGCGAGTGCCGTCGAGGGTGGGCATACCTGCAGCGGCGTTATTGACCGGAGGGTGCAGATAGGCAAACTGCTCTCCCGTGGCGGCATTGATTACCATGCCATTCTCGACGTAGTGAGGAACGCCGTTTATAAACGACTGAAAACCACCGGCTCTGGTCCGGCAATTCATGTCGTCGGCTTTAAACCAGCGTCTGTGCCGCGCGCCGTCTGGTCCAAGGGCGCTGCCTTCGAATTCCCAATCGGCTCGCCCTGACTGGTTGAGCGTAAGGTCGCGATTTTCCCTGGTGGTGAATGTTCCGTTTGATGATAAGTAGCCGAGGAAGTTGCCGTCGACATCGTAGACGTGATTGCCCATCACAACGTTGCGTTCCTGGGTCTGCGCCTGTGGATTTTTCGGAGCTGACCAGATGCCGCAGTAGCCTTTGGCATCGCGGGCGGAAAACATGTCGAGCTGCTTGTTGTCGGCGCCAGTGCCGCGAAACGCCCAGGCACCATTTTCGATATCAGTGCATTCAAAGTGATCTCTATCGATCGTTTTGTTCGAACGTCCTTTTCCTGTGGTTATGTCGTATTCTACGTGCGCTCCGTCAACATCGATAACCACGCGACCGTCACCACCGACGGTGCCGATTTTCTTTCCGGCGCGGATGACATTGCCGTCGCGAACCGTGTCCTCATGCACCCCGGAGCTGTCTGACCAAACCAGTCTGCCCTTGTGTGCATTTACGTAAGAACCGGAGCGGTCCTTGCGCGGTCCATGAATGTTCGTAGCGTCCAGATCAACAGTAGCGGTCGGCTTGGATGTTTTCTCCTGCTCGAGTTTTTTTCCATGCTCCGGTGGCTTTCCATGCTCCGGTTTTTTAGATTGGTCCAGCTGTTGGTTCGCCGCCTTACTGCGATCTGGTTGGCCTTTTGGCTTCGCCGTGGGCGTGAATGCTTCATGGACGAACTTTTCTAAGGACTTGCTTGCCTGTTTGTAAGCCGTTTGCAGGGAGGCTTCGACGTGCTGGGGAGTATCCGGGTGTGACTTGCCAGCCGGTTTTTGGTTTGTCGTTTTGTGTAGAGCTTCTGTTTTGCCGTCGCCCATGATTTGCCCTCGCTGTAGAAACGGCGCGTTCCATCGGCGAGGACAGCTCGATGCCCTCTCTGCTTTTTCGATAGTAACGCAACCCTTGCGACTTAAACTGTAGCTGCCGGAAGCAACACGGAAGTGGCGCGATTGTGGCAAAAACGGCTCAAAAGATTAATTGCGCGGCAAACTAACTACGCGGCAAGCGAAACCAGAATTCGCTTCCTTTGCCTTCTTCGCTATCGACTCCAATTGTGCCGCCGTGCTGCTCGATGATCGCTTTGCAGATTGCCAGTCCCAGACCCGACCCGCCCTTTTGCGTGGCGTCGGCTGCCTCGACCTGCTGAAAGCGTTCGAATATGCTTTCGCGATGCCTGGGCGGTATGCCGCGACCCTGATCCTTGACGCGGATTTCGAGCCAGGTGGGAAGCTCGTTTACAATCACAGAGACTAAGCCGGACTTAGGCGAAAACTTGATGGCGTTCCCCATGAGGTTGACCATGACTTGAACAATGCGATCTCCATCGGCGTTTACCTTCGCTGTCGTGGCGGGAACGTCGAGGTCTACGCCATGATTCTCGGCGTAGGCAGCGACGCTGTCGATAGACCTTTCCAAAATCGTCGCCACCAGGACTGGTGCGACGTCCAGCTCGATGCGGCCGGACTCGAGACGTTCGAGATCCAGCAAGTCATTGATCAACTTCATCAAGCGCGTGACGCTCTGTTTGGCGCCCTCAGCCTTCTTTTTCGCCTTCTCCGGAATCTCACCGAAGGTGCCGTCAGTGAGTAGATCGAGATAAGCTTCGATGCTGGTCAACGGCGTTCTTAGATCGTGACTTACCATAGCGACAAATGCTTGTCTCAGTTTTTGAATCTCATGCCGTTCGGTTACATCGAGCACAGCCGCCAGCAGGCATGGCTCATCCCATAACATGAACTCTCTCAACGATATCTCAACCGGGAATCGTTCGTTGTTCTTTTTGCAGGCGCTCAATTCACCTATCCTTCCTACATATCTCGGATAAAGATTGGACATGAATGCAGAAGCCTCGATTTCGGCAACTGGAGGAAAAACTTTCATGATGTGCGAGCCCATCAATTCTGAATTTCGATAACCAAACATCTGCTCGCTGGCGCTGTTGATGGTCGCGATCACGCCATCGTGATCGATGACAATCAAGCCCACCGGCATATTCTCAATCACTGAGCGAATGCGCTCCTCACTGAGGCGCAGCTGCTCCTCGGCTTCTTTGCGCTCGGTGATATCATGGACGACGCAAAACATATTTTTTTCTGACTTCGACCATTGCGGCGACCAGAGCATGTGGCGAATATGCCCCTTCTGGTCTTGCATTCTGCACTCGAACGGCGCCGGCTCGGCACCACTTTTGATGGCGGCGAAGTGATTAGTCATGTCGGGAACATCGTCGGCGAATATAACATCGCTGTATCGCCTTCCGATGAGATCGTCTGGAAGCCAGCCCCAGACCCTCTGGGAAGCCTGGCTAACCTTCGTGAATTTTCCCTGAGCGTCGATCGAGCAGATCACATCTTGAGCATTGTCCACCAGCGCGCGCTCTTTGCG
>JAJPJO010000282.1 GCA_021324135.1 Pseudomonadota bacterium | reverse complement strand
TTATTCCGCGATTCATGCATCTCCTGGGACAGTTCAACTATTCCAAAAAAGGCGTGCTCGATCTGGGTCATACGCGGCTGTTCACTTTCGAAAGCTTGAGACGAGTCATAGAGGAAAGCGGCTTCGAATGCATCAGCATGACGGGTGTTCCAGCCCCATATCCACTGGTTGTCGGCGACGAGAAACTGGCAAACACCATGCTCTCCTTCAATGATTTTTTGATCAGGCTGCGCAAAGAGTTGTTTGCCTATCAAATTCTCCTGGTCGCCAGACCAGAACCGACTCTGCCGACCCTGCTCCGCGACGCCGTCGAGCATAGCGCCGAGCTTAGGAGGTCAGGTCTGGGCGCCCCAACTGCGAGCCCTGCCGCCGGCTCCGGTCATGAGACCCTGGAAACCGCACAGGTCGAGCTGGAGCTGACGCGCTGACGTGTTTGGCAAGAGGCCACCACATATAGTGGCAGTCATCCCATCATATATAGCCAGTTGCCAAATCAACGTAGTCAAGCCGCTGCAAGCCCTTCACAATGCCGGCCGGATAAAATTCAGGCATGTGCTTGAAAGCAAAGCTAATTTAGCATCAATCAGATGGGCTGATGTCATCGTGTTTTGCAGAAACACAGAGCCCGGCTACGGTCATTTTTTGAGCGAGGCAATCGGCAGAAAGAAGCCGATCATTTACGACATCGATGACAGCTTCTGGGATATTTCGGAGCGCACCGATCCCGAACTGGCCAGATACCACCTACAACCGCTCCGGCTGCGGCAGTTCGAGCAGTACATTTCCCATGCTTCGCTTGTCCGGGTCTACAGTCCACTTTTGAAAGGCAAGATCGATCATATCAATCAGAACGTCAGAATCTATCATTCCGGATTTGACTTCAAATTAGTACCAAACTCGGGCGGGCCGGACCAGCAGCAGCACAATCGAAATCAAAGCAGCGCTCAGTGCGATGATGACACCAACCGCGCTATCAGTATCGTATACGCCACCAGTCGGATAGTCGACGATCAATACAAAATTTTCTTGCCGGCGCTTTCCGATTTTCTCAAGGCGAATCAGGGAAGAGTTAAGTTCACCGTTTGGGGATGCAGTCCAGGAGAGCTTCTCAACTTGCCCGGTGTAAGCGCGCGAAAACTGACGACGCGCTATGATGATTTTTTGCGGGCTTTTTCCCGCGCCGGGTTTCACATCGGTCTTGCTCCGCTTCAAGATACGGAATTCAATCGCTCAAAGAACAACACGAAATTCCGTGATTATGGTGCCTGCCGGATCGCCGGCATTTATTCAAACCTCGATGTCTACGGCTCATCGGTAGTGCACGAGCAGAACGGTCTCTTGGTCTCAAATAAATACGAAGACTGGCTTGAGGCTTTGAATCGATTGACGTTCGAGCCTGAGCTGCGCAGGCGCATCATTGCCAGAGCCTATGATGACGTGTTCAACGGATACCGGCAGGAGCTGATCGAGCGTCAATGGCTTGATGATATCGACAGGCTTCTCGAGGATGCCCAGTCGTTTTGGCTTTCGCGGCTGGGGCAGGGAAGTTTCGCCGAATTCAATATTTTTGCCAGTCAGGACAACCTGTGCGGTGTGAAGTTAACTGCCGAAGCTCTTCAGTTTGACTTGACCCGCTCAAGCGATGAGAAAGAAAAGGTATGCCTGGAAGTGCGAGCTCAAAATGGTTGCACGCTCAGAGGCATTGCTGCCTCCGTCAGGGACCGCAATCCGATTGACGGATCAGTCACCTTCTCATTTCAGCCTTTGAAAAACTCGCGCAGTCGAGAGTTCCTTCTAAGGATAGGCGGCATTCGCAATAGTAAGTTAAATGCAGGCTCGCATATCACGCTGCTCTACAAGGAGCCGGTCTCAGTCGAACACAACTGGTAGGGTGCTGCGCGCCGTTTTCACAATGTGATAAGAGCAAGTGGTAGAGCGAGCACCGTTTGGATTGCTCGGTCCAGGGCTGGCGGAGTCGTTTTCCGAAACAAACACAGCCACTTTATCCGAGAACATTTTGACGCGGTCGATCCGTATCAAGCCTGCCTCGGCACTCTCCTGCCCTTGAAATACAGCGATGATCATCGATTGATCGAAATTCACGGAAGGCATGGTTCTGGCCGCCAGATCGTCAGTCTTGTGGCGCCGCCACAATGCGATCCAATCTTCTTCGTCTCTAATTACCATTCTGTCGGCCGTTTTGATACCACTTTTGGTGCCTTTGTCTACCGTATAAAAAGGCACATCGCGAACCGACGGCTTTTTCTTTATGTCCGGATCCATGACTCGAGCAGTAACGTTTTCATATCCGCCGATCAAGCCGGCGCCTATGGCCGCGCTAACCAGAGCAAGAGGAACTGCTCTTGAGCGAATTGCAAAGATCGTTTTTGCGATCCTCATGATTTATTCCTGTGCCGCACCCTGTGGCGCGTCCGGCTGACCGCCTTGCCCGCTTTGCTGCGGGCTCGGTATTTGAACCGTATATGTCCAGGTGGCATGTGATTTCGCGTCGTTCATCACCAGTGATGGCACCTGCGCTTTGTGCATCAGATCTTTAGCCGGATCGATTATCTGCCGCCGCAAGTTCGGGTCGCTCAACTCAGTGTTGATGGTAAGCTCGACCGGAGCCTGAGCGTTTATGTCAACTTTGTTTCCGTCGGTCGTCGTCCAGGTGTAGTCGCCTTTGGCGCCGTTCGCCTTCAGCCCTTCATCAATTTTGTTGTAGAGCATCTGCCGCGCTTCAAGCCAGCTGATCTTATCCAGTGGATCCTCTTTCACAGGACCCCTTTCCATGACTTTGAAAATCCAACTTGATTTTGCCAGAGCGAATCCGCAAATACCGAGGATTATGATACCGATGATAAATGGCGCGATGTTGACTGTCGGCTTTTGCTGCCCCTTCAACAGCCCGCTGTAAGAACGCCTGACGTGCTGCCTGGTGCCGCACGAAGGGCAAACTTCCTCATATCCGTGGAGGGGAACTCGGCAGGTTGGACAGTCATGCATAAATGAAACACTTCCTCTGGAACAAACAGGACCACATTTACTTTACCACCAGTTAATTAAAATAGGACCCGGCAAAACCATGCTTGCCGGTGGAGTAGTGTTGGATAAAGCGGCCTAGCCTTTGACGAATACCTGAGTGCCATCGACCTCATCGGCTGCCGAGGTTCTAATCGACAGGAGCATGCCTATGGCCGCTCCGGCCAGAAGTCCGCCTAGATGGGCGAAGACAGCGACGTGTGGGATTACCTGATCCAGTACGGTCTGCGCCAGCGCCAGCCCTACTAACCAGGACATCTGCAGCCTCCAGATCGGGTATGGCATTTTGCTTTTCAGCCGATAAATTCCTGCGGCGACGGCGCCGAAGACCGCCATTACAGCGCCCGAGGCGCCGACGGCGGGCAAGTCCGGACTGAGAAGGGCATGTGCCACGCCGCTCAGCAAGCCGCCTACGAAGTAAATGGCAATGAACCGGCTCGTACCGAATATGTTCTCCGCAACTCGACCGAACCAATAGATTCCAAAGACGTTTAATGCCAGATGGGTAATGTGAGCATGCAAAAACAGATATGTGATGAAACGCCAGTATTCACCTGCCAGAGCCAGCGGCGGAATGAGAGCGAAGAAACCGAGCATGAGATTCTTGATCGGCTCGCCGCAGTACTCGGTCAGTACGAAAACGAATGCCACCACGGCAATAATTGTTATAACAGCGACTGACTTGCGCCTTGGTGAAATCAGTTCTTGAACGAAGGCACAGCGCTGAAAGATTTCCCATGCCGAATTTATAAGATCCTGGCGACCAGTTACCGGCGCTGAATTATCGGATTGTTGAAGCACGGTTTCTATCCTGAAATTCAGGAGCTCGGATGAGGACACGGATGCCGCCTTCTCGAGCAGCTCCTTGCCGCCTTTGATATCACCACTGACCAGACGGCACCGACCTTGCCAGTAAAATTTCGCCGCCTCAGGAAAGGCGCCGCGCTTGCTCGAGACAATCGCTACCAGTTGATCTGTTTGACTGACTGCTCCTGTCAGGGCGAAAAACGGCAGA
This sequence comes from Pseudomonadota bacterium, assembly GCA_021324135.1. Classification (GTDB taxonomy): domain Bacteria; phylum Cyanobacteriota; class Vampirovibrionia; order Obscuribacterales; family Obscuribacteraceae; genus JAJPJO01. The sequence goes on along the minus strand of JAJPJO010000282.1, from coordinate 13,334 downwards.
AGTGTTAAGGCAAGAGTATCAAGGGTCATGTTCGAGTCGGCCAGGCGCGCCTCGGAAAGGGCCTGCGCCGCCTTTTCGTACTGACCGGTCTCCAGATAAGCCCGAGCCGCCGAGGTCGTCAGCACCGAAGGAACCTTCGCCGCCTCTGCTTTCAACTTCTCGTATTCATCAATGATCTCGGTCCAGCGCCACAAAACACCTTTGCCGATCAGGCGGTACGATTGAGGCAGTTGCAACAATGTTTTGGGCATCTCGTTGCGAGTTCTTCGCTCCCACTTACTGAGCAGCGCATCGGCTTCGATCGGTTTGCGCTCCACATATAGTGCCAGCGATTCCGCCATATCGCACCAGAATTCGCCGGCCATGCCCCAGAACAAGAGCTTGATGTTGCGGCCGACCTGGCGAAGCTTAGGTGCATCAAGGGCGGTGAGATCCTTTTGCACATTGTCGTAGAAACGTTTGGGCAGATAGAAAAATATGAAGGTCAAAGCCCAGCCGACGATTGCATAAAGCCAGGCCGGTCCAATCGCCAAGCCGACTATCGACAAAGCGCCCAGGAGTATCGATTGCAGAGTAAAGCCCCACGACCATTTCCACGGCAGGGTGATGCGAAAAACCAGTGATACTAAAGCCAGTACCAGAACCGGATACAACCAGAAGATGAACTGGTTGGTCATTTGTTCGAGCTACCTGTTTCCGACGTGAGAATGTCAGACGGCGCCGCTTGCACTTGAGGCGAGCGTCCAGCACTCGGAATAGCATTTAAAAAGCGTCTGGTTATATAGTGGGGTCTGGTGATCGCCGATCCGACAACCACGGCGTGAGCGCCCAACTCGAATGCCTTTGTCACTTCCTGGGGATGCCAGACTCGGCCTTCAAGCACCACCGGCACCGGTACCTTCGCAATCAGGCCTGACAGCAATTCAAAACTTGGTCCGGCGTCGTCAGCCAACGCCGTTTCAGCTGTATAGCCGAACAGAGTCGTGGACACCAGGTCGGCGCCGCAACGCGCCGCTTCGATACCATCGGCGATACTGGAGCAATCGGCCCACACCGGCTTGTTCAACTGCTCGTGAATTTTCTCAATCGTGCTCATCAGATCGAGCCCATCCGATCTTTCCCGTCCGGTGGCATCCAGAGCAATGATGTCCGCTCCTGCCTCGGCAAGAGCGCGGGCATCTTGAAATGACGGAGTAATGTATGCCTTCCTCAGCCGTTCCTCCTTGCTCAAATTCTCTGTTTTGCTAAGAGCAACAATCGGCAAATCAACACTTTTGCGCACCAATTCGACATTCTCGACGCCTTCAAGGCGCAGCGCTCCGGCACCGCCATTGATGACAGTCAGGCTCAAGGCTAGAATATGCTCCGGTCGACCGAGCGGCTCGCTCCGCTCCGCCTGGCACGACACAATCAACACACCCTTTAGCCGTTCAATTAAGGAATTGTTTGTCGACATATCCTCTGCATGAATGCCATTCGTGACGTCAAAGCCGATCTCAATCCTTCAAGTTCAAACAAATGAACTTTGGTTGCGTCATTTCCTGAAGCGCGAACTTGACGCCCTCCAGGCCCAGTCCTGATTCTTTCCGACCGCCGTAGGGCATGTGATCGGCTCTGAACATAGGAGCATCGTTGACCATTACGCCACCAACATCGATACTACGCGCCGCCTTGAAAGCAACGTTGATATCCTGGGTGAAAACGCCGGCTTGCAGCCCGAAGCGACCGTCATTCATCGCCTTAATGGCATTGTCTATGGTGTCATACTTCATGATCGATACGACCGGTCCGAAGACTTCCTGGCAGACCACGAGCATGTCCGGTTTCGTCTCGGCGAGAATGACCGGCTCGACCAGACGATCGGACACCTTCTTTCCACCGGCTACCAGCTTCGCACCGGACTTGACTGCCTGATCCACCCAATCGAGAGTTTTCTTGACCGACTCATCATCAATTAAAGGACCAACGTCAGTCTGCTCATCAAGCGGGTTTCCGAGTTTCAACGCTTTGACTTTGTCAGTGAACAGCTTCAGGAACTTATCGTAAACCTTCTCCTGGACGTATACTCGCTGCACTGAAATGCAAACCTGACCGGCATGAGCATATCCGCCTCGGCAAGCTGCCTGAGCGGCGGCATCGAGATCGGCGTCGTCGTGAACAACTATACCCGCATTGCCGCCTAACTCGAGAATGACTCGCGTGCCGGGGTGTACTTCGCCGCGTAATCTCCAGCCGACCTCGGGGCTGCCTGTGAAAGTCAGGCATGCCAGGCGCGGATCGCGGACGAGGGCGTTGCCTTTTGCTCCTCGACAGGGAACCACCCAAAATGCTCCATCAGGCAAACCGGCATCCCTCAAGATCTCTTTGAGCTTGAAGCTGGCTACCGGCGTTTGCGAAGACGGCTTCAATACGACCGTGTTGCCCGCCGCCAGAGCCGGTGCCACCTTATGTGCCACCAGATTGAGCGGAAAGTTAAACGGCGTCACCGCGCCCACCACACCAATCGGTTCACGAATAATGATGCCGAGCCGTTTTTCATTCCCGGCAAAGACATCCATCGGGATTTGCTCTCCGTCCAGGCTCATGGCTTCGCGGCTGGCGATAGCAAAAGTATTGGCAGCTCGATTGACTTCGATGCGGGCGTCCTTGAGCGGCTTTCCGCCCTCCAGGGCGATGATGCGAGCAATCTCCTCGCAGCGTTCCTTGATCAATCTCGAAGTCTCAGCCAGGATTTCGGAACGTTTGTATGCCGGCATTTTGGACATAACGTTCTCGAAAGTTCGCTTCGCTTCGCTCAGAGCGGTATCGATGGCTTTCTCGTCCGCCTGACCCACAGAGGCAACTATCTCGCCGTCATAAGGGCTTTTGATTTCTACAAAACTCTCGTGCGTTCCTTTTATATCCAGTGGATACTTCACAATTTCTTTCAACATCTTGTCCGCCACCTGATTGCGCCGGCGCATTAGCGCCAGTTAATGCATGACCTATATCGATAAAACAGACTTCAAGTTTATCACTAATTATTTAAAGAACCGTTCTCTGTCGCGATACCTGAGAGATATATCGTTAGCCGGTGAAACAGCCAAGCTGGCGGTTTGCACGGACTCCTCATGACAACCAGTATATGCTCAAGCCATCTACTTACAACCTTATTAGAATTGAAACTTCAGAATGGCAGCGCCTCTTGATGGTAAACTGACCGCTTGGTTTTAGGTCATGACATGCACATCAGCGTCTGCGACGATTTTGTCTGTTCCGGAATGAGCGAAAGCATCATGATCATTCGAATCAATTACTGAGGCGGCAAGCCAGGTGTCTTAACAAACGTGTTTGATAAACGCAACCAGTTTCGTGTAGCTGTAGCGCTGATCCTTTTAGTTGTCGTCGGCGTTCAGACCTTTGTCTCCGCCGATGCAGCGGCCAAGGGCGCAGCTTCCACGAAAAAAACGTTTAAATCGAAAAAGGACATCGAAGCCGAGATGAACGACCTCGAGCGCAAGCGCGAGGAACTGCAACAACGGCTTGCCGGGGCGCGCAAAAAAGAGAAGCTGGCCTATGCCAAGCTGGAAACCATCAAGAAAACGCTGAATGCCACTCAAGGAAATCTCAAGCAGAACAAGCGCAAACTTGATACTACGGTCAATCAAATTCAAAGCACCGAAACCACAATCTCCAAAACCGAGTCGCTGGAGAATCATCATGCCGAGCTGGCCGGCAAGCGGCTTCGCGAAATTTACGAAGGTCATCGTCTCAGCTTTTTAGAAACGATGTTCCAGGCTGATTCACTGCAGACGATGCTCGATCATATCTATTTCCAGGAACGCATCGCCGCTCTCGACAGAGTCCTGCTCGAGCAATTGCGCGCCCGCCATCAAGCCCTGGAGGAAAACAAAAATCGTTTGGGGCAGCAGAAAAACAAGCTCGATGATATCGTTTCTGAAATATCCAAAAAGGCGATGGAGATTGCCAGACTGAAATTCGGACAGGAGCAGGAGACGGCAAAGCTTCGCGCCCAACGCGCATTCTTCGAGCAAGCCGAGCGCGAGTTGGCTATGCAATCGAAGCAGTTGGAAAAACAAATTATTGCCATGGAAGAAAGCTCGAAAGGAAGCAGCGGTCCGGTTCAAAAAGGCACCGGTTCAATGGCGATGCCGCTGCGAGCCAAGGTCACATCACCGTTCGGCTGGCGGGTTCACCCGATATTCAGACGGCGCAAATTCCACACCGGTGTTGATCTGGGCGGTCCGTGCCGGGCTCCGATTCGCGCTGCCGATAGCGGGCACGTTCTCTACACGGGCTGGTACGGCGGCTACGGCAAAGTGGTAATCGTCAGCCATGGCAATAGCCTTGCTACATTGTATGCTCACCTCTCGAGCTTTGCGGTTTCAAAAGGCGCCAACGTCACCAAAGGAGATGTGCTGGGCTATGAGGGCGCCACCGGATTTGCTACCGGACCTCACTTGCATTTTGAAGTCAGAGTCGAAGGCAAACCGAACAATCCGCTCGGCTTCGTGCAATAAGACTAAGTTTCAATCTCAGGAGCGTACTCCCGCTCAGGCAGTCCAAAAGTCCAGGCTACGGCTTGCCGCGCTGTCCTCATATGCGGTGGCACATCCAGGAAGTATGATTTGAATGATCCATCCGCCTCCGGAGTTCGATTAATCACTTTGACCATTGCCATGGCATCGTGGCCCCGGAAATTCTTCCTGTACAGAGCACCGAACTCATCTTCGTGGATGACCTCTGCTTGACTGTCGTGAATGAATCGCTCGATGCCGTATCGCTCGATCATCACTCTTCTGATTTCAACGTTGTACTCAGTATTTATCTCCTCAATTGTTATCTTCTCGGGATGAGTGATGATGTGCGATTTTTTCACGCTCATGCCATGAAGTGAATAACAGCCCCAACCGTCCGGATACTCGATGCTTTTGCCGCTGCCGTTGTGCAGCCTGTTGCGCTGATCTCTGGTAATTTTGCAAGGACGCTCGAGGGCAATCACTACATTCTCAAATGGAATAAAGCCACCGCAACTCCTGAGTATTTCATCCAGACCGTCGTTCCGCTTAGGGCACACATCAAGCGATTCGAGCAGGGAGCGGTAGCCGACCGCCCCTAATCTGTCGCGATCGAGCAAGCCCTGAAAAAACAGCTGCACCTTTGGCAGGCGCAAAGAGGATTTGTTGTACATCTCAAACATCCAGGCCTCTTGCGTTCCTGCAAGAGCAGCTGTCATTCGTTCCCAGGCAATGGCTACTTCACGATTCATACGTGCATTTGCCCGGGTCGATATGAAATCCCAGGTGTCTCTCGCTCGCTCAGGCCGACTGCGCAACATAGCTGTACCGCAACGAATCGGAAAAGGGTCATACTCAGGTTCGGGCACATAAGAGGTCAGTCCGAATTCCCATGCCCGCTTGCTTCTGCTCGCCACTTCAGGAAAGCGCTGGATTCGTCTCTTTAGTTTCTCGATGTAGAGGGCGACTCTGGAAATACTTTCGACGCCGGCGCGCCGTTTAAAGTCCGGTATTGTCACTCGAGCAAAGATTGCTGCAGCCACGGCCGCCAGTCTGGGATTTTCAAACCAAATCACCGCCTGTGGTGGCGGGCAAAAAACGGACTCGTAGAGTGTGCATAGAGCATGTTCGACTACAGTACGATTGGCAGGTTCGGTAACATCCATCTGCCTCCGCCAATAATCGGCAAATTCATCGGACTTACCAGCCAAGTCCAAAGATGCATGTTGACGGGAAGCCCGTTGAAGCAATGCCCCGGCAATCATTTTTTCGATATGACCGCTGCCCTCTTCCATGGAAAGCCAGTAGCCTGCTTGCAGCTCGTATGCTTCAAACTGCTTCCAAAGCTCAGCGTTGGTCTCGATGTTGTTCGGGCACAGTGCGGATAAATGCAAAGCCGCGATGCAACGAACCTGTGTATCAGGATGTTCGAGATGTTTATGGATCAAGGAAATGCACTCGGCTCTTGTGGAGGCAAAGTAAGGCAACCACTTCATAGACAACAAGAGAATTCTCGAAGTCATGTTGTCGACGCGCACCGGTTCTTGCTTGCCGAGAATCTTCAGCAGGAAGTTTCTGATGAAAACGGCGTTCGGATCCTCATTTCCTCCTCTTGCAATGTTCGCACCGGGGAATGCAGGCATCTCAGTTCTCTCCAGAGCCTCTGTAACAGCGCGCTCAAGCCCATCGATTTCGATCTGGGCCAAAAAATGGTAAAGGGGCTCGCAATCCTCGCAGATCGAAAGCATGGCAAGAATAACGTCGTGATCCTCTTCGGGGGTAAGAAGAAACGCCGAGGCGAACATGTTTGCCATAGCCGGTTCAAGGATGCCAGCCAGGGCTGCATGAGCGCAAGAGCTATCCTCGTATGCCTTACACATTTCGAACAGCTCTTTGAGTTCGCAAACTCCTGCGTCATTGAGGATCTTCGACATCCTCGGGCGCAGAGATTCCGGGGTGAAGTCGAGAAGCGGCGAGCAGCGCTGCATTTTATGTTTTTGAAGGACTCCGATCGGCAAATCCATTAATGGAAACGGAGCACATAGCTTTTTTGCCATGCCATTTGCCTCAATCGCAACGAGATCTATCTTAATTTTGGCAGATCTATTCTCTTTTCGCCCCAGGTTTTTCCCTGATTCGACCTGACGGCGTGGAGATCGATTCGCGCTTCCGGCGCCGAAAACGCTTATGTTTCGGACTTCATGGCTGAGGCCGCGTGTGACCATGGCGGTGGTGGTGTCGGGCGGTCCCTGGGAATCTGGAGCGCAATCTCTTCGGAATAGCCAAGCCCATCGACAAGGAACCTGATGCGCTCCTGTTGCGACAATATTTCATTGCGAGTATGCTCTCCATCACAATGCAGCTCTACCCAGGCATTGAGCGCGATTCCGATGGCACGGTCGGATTGCATAAGGCGCGCCGTCAACTCATAATTGAAGGGGCTCCACTGTCTCGTCCGCTCATAGCGATCAAGATATTCATCGTGAGAGGCAGGGGTATATTCGATACGACATTCAATGCCATCGGGACGGTGCAATGGTCTCCAATTGATGTGCCATTTTTCATTGCGCCTGGATAGGGCGCTAATGAAAGGGCGAGCGTTTGTGGTGCTGCCACCGTCTATAGTGTCCTTCAAAGGTATAGGAGCGAGATGCATAATCGATGCGTCGACTATGTAGTCTTCCTCATTTAAGTGAACAACGACCGTGCCGTGATTGGGAGGCAGATCCGGAGCGACCAGCATTGTAGCGACGCCGCGCGATGCCGAAAAACCCAAAGACTCCAGCAGAGCATGCAATGCTCCATTGCCCGCCCAGCACGTGCCCCCCGCTCCGTGCTTGAGCCAGCCGTTCTCAAAGAAGTCGCAAGCCGTGCTGCCAGGCAAAGGACCAGGTTCATCCTTAGCCAAATCGATTAACTTGCGAACATTGTCGAAAGGTACCTTAAAGCACCAGGCTGCGTAAATCTGTTCTAGCCCCCCAAGGTCTGCCGGTGGAGCCTGAGAAAATCCGAGCTTCTCCAGCACTCTCTCTTGCAATTCGATTGGCAGCGGTCCGTTTTCCTGTAGGCTCATATGATTCCTTGCAACAGCTGATGAACTGTTTATATCATTAGATTCGTGGCAGCATAGGCGAATATAATGTTAGGTTTACGCACCTCATACCGCCGTGAATTTCAATTTAACTAAAAGAGAATTTGCGAGGCAAACGGAGTCATCTCGGCATCGGAATGCTTGGCACCAGGGACGGTGCGCAACCGCCATCTCAGGCTTACTCCCAGCCTGGCTGCTTCCTGTCGAGCGGTGCGAAAATAATTTTCGCCCCGTTGAAATCTGGTTGTGCCTTGCTCTTCAGCCGCTTCGGTTTTGCGAAGATTCGGATCATCGGGATCGATGTCATTCTCGCCCAGTAGCAAGACGAAGTCTCTGGACAAACTTTCTCGCAAGCTCGATTCACTCAGGTTGGTGCTCTTAAGACTGTATGGAAAAGCATGTCCTGAGAACGTAGGCATAGTGTACCATCCGGAGTTTGCTGCAATCGCCCGCCTGAATCTGGCAGTGGGCATGAAGAGGACAAAACGATGCACGAATTGTGCTCCGGCAGAATGCCCGTAAATGTAATAGCTCCTGCTTGAGTTGCCGGCCAATGCCCGCACATGATCAAACAAACGCTCTAGGATTGGAAACGTCCAGCTCGACTGTGGCAGCGGATTGCCCGAATCGTCGACAACATTGCCGCGTTGGTACGCATGGGTCGAAAACTGATTCTCATCGAATTCGGGGCAAATCAGCAAGAATTTCCGCTGTTCTGCATATGGCATCCAGTCTCGACAATAGCGATCCGCATCTCTATGCACGCCGTGCATGACGAAGACGATCGGAGAATTTGGTGTGAGTAAGTGTGGCAGGTAATACCAGACTCTGAGTATTTTCCCTTCGCCACCGGTATCGACGAACTTGAAGCTTCCGATTCCCTCGCTCAAACGAGAGCCGTGGTTCACTTGCGCCTCTGCTTTCTGGCCGCCATTGCTCAGCATGAGTAGCACCATGAGCAGTGCCTTGAAAAAGGAGAGATTTTTAATCGCGCCTGCAAGATGAATCAATGTGATCTACCGATGAGCTATTGACCTAATCTTACCTGACCCTTGGACCAAATTGCTCCTGATGGTCATGCATGCGATAATAGGCGCGATGAAGAACTTCATTCCACTATTGGTCCTGACCTTGTGGCTTGGCTCGGCATGCCTGGCTACCACGCTGCAGGACAACCAGATCGCCAACTGGAGCTTCAGGGCTATCGCCGATAATGAGTGCGGTTACAAGTTGAGCGTGGATGATAAGGTTCTGTTCAAAGGGAAACCGGCTGCCTTTCTGCAATCGTCCAAACCCCATCAAGATATCGCCAGGTTTTACGCCGCTCCATTTCAGGATTTTCGAGCCGATGAATATCGCGGCAAGCGCGTCGAATTCACCGCTTCTCTGAAGCTCGACCAAGTTGAGGGTGTGTCCGGGCTCTGGTTCAAAGCGACAGGCAACGATAAAGTAGTCGCCTTCGACAACATGGAGGAGCGCGCTCCGAGCGGTACGGCGGATTGGAAAAAATATTCCGTGGTCCTCGATGTGCCTGCCGATGCACAAATCTTGACCATAGGAGTATACATCACCGGTGGTGGCAGAGTCTGGTTCGCGGATCTGGCATTGCATCAATCTCCAGAGGGTGCCGTAGCACGCTCGAAGGAATGGGACGCCAAAAAATACTGGCGTTTTGCAAATGAGTTAAGAAAAGCACCTGCCAATATGGAATTTACAGAAACCTTGCCGGATGCCGAGCAGTTGCTGAACTGGTCCGTGCATACAAGCAAGTCGCCGAGCAAAGTTGGAATTGATCGCAGCATGCTTTTTCACGGCAGACCAAGTGCATTCATCGAGCAACAAGCAAAAAATCCGACGGACTTCGCATCTTCATTTCAGGATATCAGCGCCGCCAATTATGTCGGCAAGCGAGTTAGTCTGAACGGCTACCTCAAGACTGAAGGGGTGACGGACTGGACCGCGCTATGGATGCGGATTGACAGCGGGAAATCCGTGCTTGCCTTTGACAATATGCAGGATCGTCCCATTCGCGGAGATACCGAATGGACCCACCATGCGGTCGTGTTAGATGTGCCCGCCAATGCGACCAGGATCCGATTAGGATTTATGCTCGCCGGCTCAGGCAAGTCGTGGCTAAACGGCGCGAAGCTCGAGATTGTAGATAAATCGGTCCCCGTGACCGCAAAACCTGGCGCGGAAACCCCGATTCCCGCCGATCGCCATAACATGCGCCCCGATCTGGAGTTCAAGAAAGAATGATCGAAGGGCGAACGATTGTTGCTTCATTGATACTATCAGCGGTTGCACTGGCATCGACAGCCATGTTCGCTCAGGCAGATCTCGATCAACAGCGCTATGAGGAAGAGAAACAGCATAACCGTCTTCTCGATCAGGAGAAGTGGTTGCTCAGAGAAAGCGATTCACTTCAGCGTGATATTTATCAATTAAAGGATGAAGTCGAAGTCAGACTGCGAAAAATTTCAGCAGCCCAAAACAAGCTGGACAGTATAAATCACGACATCATCACTGTTCGCATGAAGTTGATGCCGTAGCAAAATTTGAATAGAGTTGAATGCCGTTCCGCTCAACATTCTGAACGGTTTTATAACCAGGAAATATGCCGCTGGCTTTTAGATTGAATTTAGCGAATGTCCCAAGTAATGCCTGTTCGCGGCGCGTCAGATAACAAATCGCCAGGGGCTGCTCGTAGTCAAAATTGGCCAGCATTCTTATCGCTGTAAAAAGCTGCGATAAGGAAACGTTGAAAAAAGGCGGATCGCAAAAGATAACATCAAAGCGCTCATCTATATGCTCGGGCTTATAGAGATTCCAGAGCCGGAAGCCTGGTATCAGTTTTTCGAAGCGCGCATCTATATCCAGAGCGCAGATTGTTTTGCTTGATCTTGAGCCCTGCATGTGTTGAGCCAAGGTGGGCGCGCACAGGATGCAGGGATTGTCGAAAGACGACAGAAGCACCTCGAGCTCAGCGAGAGTCTCGTGCGTGAAGAAGTATTGCTCATTTTCATGGAGTTCGTGCATTCGCTTATTATATGTCCACGGCGCGCACAATGCTCTTTGCATTACTCATGCACGCCAAAGCGGCTTGCCTGAAGGGAACTTTATGGGCCAACCAAAGTCGACCTAACGAAATTATTTGTAAGACACCCAAGGAGGCATTATGAAAAATATCTCGCGATCTTTGGTTCTCGCAGCGTCATTGCTCGCAATCTGCTTGCCGCTTCAAGCACAAGTACAAACAGAAAAAACAAAGGTTCTGGACACTCCCTTTGGCGGGGAAATAAAACACAAAACCAGAACCGATTACGGTGATGTTAGCGTGACCAGAAAGAGCAGAAGAATATTCACACCATTCGGCATGATTCACACAAGAAAAACAAAAGTGCGCGACAACTTCACTGGTGATGTTCGAGTCCACCGTGGGTTCACAATCGACAGATAGCCTGCGCCATCAATCAATTCTCCCAGGCTGCGATTGGTTCAAATTTGTCATATTTGAGCGCTACCATCTCAGCAACAACTAAACCGAGCCGCTTGCAGAGTGCTCTTCGATAGACCCAAGAATCGCTTGGGCGTGTATTCTGGCTCGCCAAAATGATTTGCTGAGGAGAAAAAAAGATGTCAGATTCATCTGTTCCTAATCATAAGAAGAACAATGGTAGCAATGGCAGAGGCGGTAGTACCGCTGGTGATGCCATAGCCTTCAATGCCGATCCGGCAGGCTCATACAACAATCACTGGACCCAGAGATTTTTCGAAGATCAATTCAACGTGCATAAGGCTGCAAATGGCATAGTGAACTCCTTGCGACTTGCGGCTAAGCAAGATGGATCGCGTCCTGATAATGTTGGATCGAATCAAGAATCAAAAGTGGGGCATGATCTGACGGAACTGGAACGAGAAGCCAATCGTTACAGCGGTGCGCGCGACCGCGACGGTAAAGGGCGCGATGCTTTCCGTCATGCGGCAATCGAAGAAGCCTTAAGAACAATCAACAAGAATCCGAAGTTGCGAGCCGAATTAGGATTGCCAGATAAGGCACAACTGACCGGAGCTCGAGATGGAAACTTGTCCTTCAAAGGGGCGGGCGATCCGAATATGATCGACTTAAACAAAAATGACCCCCTTGAGTATACGCGCGGACCAAACGGTGGACTGCTCAGGGCAGAGCAAGAGAAGGGCAAGGTAGCGGGAGTAAACGCTAAGGAGCTCACTTCGGTTCGACAAGGCTGGGAAGACAATGGGGTCGGGCAGGCCCAATACAACAAATATGACACTGTCGATCAGAAGAGTAAACAGCTCACAAAAGAGCGGACAGACTATCCGGGCCAGAATGGTCGCAGAGTAATCAACGGCATGGAAATAAAGAACATTGCCTCGGAGGAAAGGCAATGGAATGCCGATAAAAGGCAATGGGATGTAACATTGAACACTCGCAGCGATGATCCGAGCAAACCATCAGAACCGATCAGGTATTCAGAGTCAGAGGATGGCACCAAAAAATTCAAGCCATTTGATTTAACTGCGCCAAAGGAAGCCGGACTGCTGTTTCCCGGCAATCCGGACGGCGAGGAGAAGCGTAATGAGCTTTATCCGGGCTCCTTTGACGGCACCATGAAGGATGCCTATTACAACAAGGATGTAAATTACAAGCGGACTGACACCGCCGATGGTAGCCGAACCCTGGAGTTTGCCTATCCTGGATATCAGTTCGGCGGAGGTGCGGGTACATACAATGTTTCCATTCCTGTGACTGGGGCGGATGGCAACGTTGAAGCGAAACAGATCGATAATCTAACTGCGGCGCGATATCAATTCGATGAAGATCGAGGCGTTTACAAAGCCACTTATTTTGATGGTGGCGGCAAGAAATACAGCGCCACAGTCGATGCACTGGCCAAAAGAATCACCGATTTTGAGGAAATCAAATAAAAGTTTTTCCCGGCAATGAGTGAAAGTCAGGCGCCGCCAAATTCAAGCTTGGCGGTTTCTGACTTCCATATCACGGCAATCCAAATTTGCGAAAGTAATCGAGCAAAAGAAGAACACAAGCCAGGTCAGTCAGCAAGCCGTGCGCCAATGCAGTCGTGACAATCGAGCCCGTCTTGCGATAGATCATCGCCATCAATGCACCATATCCGGCGAGCAGCAAAATGCCAATCTCTGCCCATCCGGGATAGAGAACCAGTCGAAAAATCAGATAGTGAAAGAGAGCATAGAGGAGAGAAGACCATGTGATCCCGAAATATTTGAAGCGGCTGCCAGAGCGGTCGAGAGCGTTTAGCACAACTCCACGCCAGAACAGTTCCTCAAGAAGCGGGTTCACTGTGCAAGCATAAATTGCGAAGAGAACGAACAGCTCGCGACTGATTCCTTGCTCTCTCAAGAGAACGGGAACGTTCTCATTGGACAAAACCATAGTGCCTAACAACTCGTAGCCGATTACAGCACCGGCGCCGAAAAGCAGAGCGGCCCCAAGCAATAGAGCACTGTCTTTTAAAGTTGGTTTGATAAACGACGCTTGCCAGAAAGAGCGTCCCCAAATTATAGCCGGCACCAAACAGACACCATGATAAATTGCATAAGTCCACAAGGCGCTCTTGATGAAGTAAAGTCCGACCCAAAGAGCAGCGCATGGCAGAAACGTCCACAGCATCAATGCTCTCGTTCGCCCAACACTGAGCGGTGCATTCCCGTACATGCAATTC
>JAJPJO010000073.1 GCA_021324135.1 Pseudomonadota bacterium | reverse complement strand
GTAATTGCTGCAATCTTGAAAAATCCGCAGGGGCATGCAGGCAGAGTTTACGAACTGACCGGCGCACGCTCGGATGACATGAATGCAATTGCAAAAGCGTATGCGGACGCACTTGGGCGTCCTGTGAAATATGTCGATATGCCATACGATCAGTGGGTAAGTGAGGAATTGTTGGCACTCAAACTATCGGAGCACATTTTGCACCATTTCGAAACCATGGCTAGGTTGCACGCCGCCAATCGCTACGACCGCCTCACTCAAGACGTAGAAAGGATCACCGGGCGTCCAAGCATGAGTGTTTCTGAGTATGTAGCAGCGCATCCTGAGTTGTTTGGTACTGCTGTCACCGTGAAATGACGTTTGACCGCGGGGTATAAATAACCTGACGGCGATGCTGCGATGACTATGACTTTAGGCACGATTCTGAATTGGCTAGGATGGATAATGTTTTTTGCCGGACTAATCGGGCTGGCGGCCTCAATAGCATTGCCGTTTGTGTACCGTGAACCAAGCAAACGTTCGGATGCAGGAGCGATCGCGCTGATCTCGATCGGGCTTGTGCTAATAGGTGGTTTCTTTGCTCTATGTGTAAACAGCTTTCAGTGATCAGTGACGCCCAATGGCTGATGGAACAGATGCTGGACAATCAAACCTGTGCGTATTGCGCATGCGCTTTGCTGCTATCTGTCTCTTTCTACAATTAGATCCGGACGCTTTCGCTTGAGCCACATGATGGTGCTATCGCTGACATTTTCCGCCATGTTGAGTGTGATGCGCTGCAGTGTCTTGATGGCAGCCACCTTGCGCACCGTCTTATCCGAAACCCCTGTCAGATCCAGATTCACTTCCCTGAGTTGCACATCATCGGGCATGTCTTCAAAGAAGTCGTCAGAAACATCAGTCTCGGCAGCGTCGATGATCTGTAAGTGTTTGAGATTCCTCAAGAGCTTATATCGCCGTCCACCGCATCCGGTATCACCCTTGATGCCCAGGCATTGCAGTGATTTCATCCGGGCGAACGATTCAAAAGCATCATCATTCAGGGTGACGCATTCTACTTCAAGAGACTTCAAGTCGCTCAGGTTCTCCAGGTAGCGCAGCCCCGACAAATCAATTCTGTTTGTGTGACCGTCAGTACCATCGCTGACATTGCCGGCTTCCGATTTTCTGCACTCCAGGCCCTGCAGATTTGTGATCTTTGAGATGGCTTGCAATTCATCCGCGCTCACGGGACGCTCATCAATGATCAGGTCCTTGATTGCGCTCTTGCTCAGTGCCTGCAATCCCTCGATTGTGACCGTCGAGTTGGTCAAGTCCAATTTCCAGGGTGTGTGATAAGCTAAGAACGATTTTAAATCGCCATCGCTGGCGCCCACGGCAACATAATAATGCTGTTTCTCCTTGCCGGGCTTCACCAGAAACTTGTCGGCACCTCTATCAGAGACTTCCTTTTGCTGTTGCGGTCGCAATAGAGAAAACGAAACTGCGCAAAGAACGGTGAGCAAGATCAAGGCTCCGGCAATCCAGAGTAAGTGTCTCTTGCTCATTTTAGCGGGTCGGTCTTCCGCGCTCCGATCGGATACGGTATCAGATACGGTGCGGCGCCGCGCCTCCTCCTCTGCGCATAAGATTTGCCAGCTCTTCCAGCAATTTTCTAGAGCCACGGAAAGCTCCTGGGCATCAGAATATCGATCGTCCGGCTTTTTGCTCATACAACGCTGAATGATCAGATCAAGCTCTCTGGGGATCTCGAGGCTGGAATGTTCCAGAGCCGATGGCGGAGCCTGCCGCAAGTGCAAGTTGAACAATTCGACGGCGCTGTCCGCCTCAAAAGGAGCAAAGCCGGTCAACAGCTCAAAGGCCATGCAACCAAATGAATATATGTCGGTTCGAGTATCCGTCTCCTGCCCTTGAATCTGCTCGGGCGCCATGTAGACAAATGTTCCCGGAGCCACACCAGGAGCGGTCAAATCGTGCTCGCTGACAAGTGATTTAGCCAATCCGAAATCGAGAATCTTGACTGCGATCTCGCCTTCGCTGTTTCTGACCAGCATGAGATTGCTTGGTTTAATATCGCGATGAACTATATCTTTGGCATGCGCATGAGCAAGTCCTCTGGCAGCCTGCACCAGGATTGGGAAACTCTCGTCCAGAGTCGGAACACCTCTGGTCAAAAGCCGATGAAACAACGTTTCACCCTCGACAAAATCAAGGACCAGATAAGGCTCACCATCCTCGGTGAGGCCGAAATCCAGGACGCCTAAAATATTGGCATGCTTGAGCGAGCCGATGATCTGTGCCTCGCGTTGAAAACGCAGCTTCTCAGTCTCTGAGGCACTGCGCACCAGGATCTTGATCGCCACCGGCTTATCAAGGAAAGTATCACGAGCTTTGTAGACAACCGCCGAACCGCCAGTGCCGACTTTGCCGATAATTTCGTATCGGCCGCCCTGAATTGCGCGTAACTCGGGTGAGTAATGTTGAGGCAACGGATTCTGATGGCACTACAACGACCTGCTCTTTCATTTTTCCCCTGTCTTTCAAAAATATAGCGCTTTGAGGTAATTGGCTGAGGAGCAGGTCGTATGTGGCTGTGTTTTGACTTTGCTTGAGGAAATCGTCAGTTCGCCGGGTAATACCACCCGTAGGCTCCGCCCATCCAGGGGTTGGGACCGTATACGGGTGCGGCGCTACTGGCTGATTGCGCCGGTCCAGGCTGAGGTTGAGGCTGAGGCTGAGGTGGAGGCGTCGGCATGGGCGCAGGCGATCCCGGTCCGCCGCCGGGACTTGGACTCGACGGTGCCTGAGCAATCACATCATCAGGGTTTTCCATGACCGCCTCGCTCTGGAAGACAAAGGTCGAAGGTGAAGTCAGTCCGGGAATACCGGCGGCGAAGGGCATACCGGACAACATCGGTTGGGTTTGCATCGTCGTTGTGATAACCACGATCTTGTCCTGAACGCCATTGGCATTGAGACCATCTTTATAGGATACGGTTGTCGCCGGATCGCCTGTGAGGCTGCAATATTTGCCTATGCCAGAGTTTCTCCAGGTGCTCGGAATGTTCTTGATTACATTGCCGCTGGGATTCTGCGCTTCATACGCCTTGCTCACGGTTGCTTCTCGCAGCTGAAGATTGTTCAGAGTGTAGCCGGCACCATACGTGACAGCCAGGTTGCTTAGTAAGATGAGGGGGAAAAAAGCGGATGTTAACAAAAGAAGTAGTCCAGGTCCGAGTTCCGCCATTTGCGAACCTGCATTCAAGCGCGAACCTCTTTTACGCTGTCTGTTGATCTGCCGATTGTTTCTCATAAGTTGAGCTCCGGTACAAGAGGGCTTCTTGCCAGTCAACACATTAGATGCGCCAATTAGGAAGGATTGGCGCCTTTTTTCAAAACTCCGGCGGCAATCTTTTTTATCTCTGTTGCTTAAGGACCACATGGTCCGCGCCTTCTCTTGGCATGATCGGCAGCTGTGAATGCGCTCCGATGCAAACGTAAAGACATGCTGAGAATGACTGTCGGCGTTCTACCGAGGAGTTAGAATGTGGGTGAAACGACGAAAGGGAGAGGGCAGCCACGAAATCGAGTCGCATGCTGACACCTCCGCCAGGCCAAGGCGAAAGGAAGAATAGACATGACAAAGCTTAGTCCAGAGCAGTACCGAAAGTTTTACGAGTCACGCGCGGAGAAGTATCAGGAAGCACGAAAAAAATACAATCGTCCCCTGACGCTGACAGAGAAGATTTTGACTGCCCATCTGGATCATTGGCCGGAGGAGGGCATCCCGAATGGTGGCACGACATATGCTTTCTTGCGCCCAGATCGTGTAGCGATGCAAGATGCCACGGCTCAGATGGCTCTTTTGCAGTTTATGCAGGCGCAAATCAGTAAGGTTCAGGTACCGACGACGGTGCACTGCGATCACTTGATTCAAGCTCGCGTCGGCGCTGCCGAAGATATGAATGACGCGCTGAGCGAGAATAAAGAAGTTTATGATTTTCTGGCCAGCGCCAGTGCAAAACACGGCATTGGCTTTTGGAAACCCGGCGCCGGAATCATCCATCAAGTGGTTCTCGAAAACTATGCTTTCCCTGGCGGCATGATGATCGGCACCGATTCACATACACCCAATGCAGGCGGACTGGGAATGATAGCCATCGGGGTTGGTGGCGCTGATGCGGTAGATGTGATGGTCGGCGAGCCATGGGGAGTGAGGTGGCCTAAGTTGATCGGCGTTCATCTCAAAGGAGCGCTGAACGGATGGACCGCACCAAAAGATGTAATCTTGAAGTTAGCCGGAATTCTCACCGTCAAGGGCGGCACGGGTTGCATCATTGAATACTTTGGATCGGGGACGAAATCGATCAGCTGCACGGGCAAAGCGACGATCACGAATATGGGAGCCGAGCTTGGTGCGACGACATCATTGTTCCCATACGACGAGCGCATGGCCAGGTATCTGAAAGCGACCGAGCGCAAAGACGTAGCGGAGCTTGCCGATAAGTACGCATCGTATCTGGTGGCAGATCCGGAAGTAGAAAAAGATCCGCAGTCTTACTTCGATCAAATTGTCGAGATCGATCTTGAAACTTTAGAACCGTATGTGGTGGGTCCGCACTCCCCCGATTTGGCCAGACCGATCAGTGAGCTGGCTCAGGACGTAAAGAAAAACAATTGGCCTGATGAGTTTCGCGTTGCTTTGATTGGCAGCTGCACTAACTCGTCCTATGAAGACATGACGCGCGCCGCCAATGTTGCTCGACAGGGTATAGCCAAAGGTTTGAAAGCGAAAGCGGGATTTTTAATTACACCCGGGTCCGAGCAAATCCATCAGACGATCAAACGTGATGGTCAGCTCGATCTCCTCGAAAAGATGGGTGGAACGGTTTTAGCAAATGCATGCGGCCCGTGCATCGGGCAGTGGAAACGAGAAGACATCAAAAAGGGCGAAACCAATTCGATTTTGACTTCATTCAACAGGAATTTTCAAAAGCGGAACGACGGCAATGCAGAGACGCTCGCCTTCATCGGCAGTCCCGAGATCGTCACCGCTCTTGCTTTTGCCGGACGGCTCTCCTTCAATCCATTGAAGGATACGCTCGAGTCAAAAGACGGAACGAAGGTAAAGTTGGATGCCCCTGAGACATCTGAGTTGCCGCAGAATGGCTTCATCTCGGAAGATTCCGGTTATGTTGAACCCGAGAGCAACGGCAGCCATATAAAGGTAGTGGTGCATCCGGACAGCGAGCGCCTGCAGATTCTCGAGCCCTTCGCGCCGTGGAACGGCAAAGACTATAAGGACCTCCCCGTTCTCATCAAAGCGAAAGGCAAGTGCACGACCGATCACATTTCTCCAGCAGGCCCGTGGCTGCGTTACCGCGGACATCTGGACAAAATCAGCGACAACATGTTTATCGGCGCGATTAATGCATTTGGCGGCGAACCCGGCACCGTTGCTGATGTTCTCGATGGAAAAACGAAACCGGTGCCCGAGGCCGCTCGTCACTATAAGAAGGAAGGGCTTGGCTGGGTCGTAATCGGCGACG
>JAJPJO010000182.1 GCA_021324135.1 Pseudomonadota bacterium | reverse complement strand
ATTGAGGAATACAAGCGCGCCGCCAATCTCGATCAAAAAGATCCCCGCGCCCATCGCCGTCTGGCTGCCATTTACATGGGGAAAAACGATTGGGAAGAAGCGATCAAATGTTTCCGCCGATCGCTGGATATCTCGGCTACGTCGGTGGACGATTTATACAAACTCGGCATCTGCTACGCCCAGACAGGAACTTTCCTGCAGGCTGAGGCCGCCTTTGTAACTTCACTGGCACTGCAGCAGGTGTCGGGCCCGAGCCCTGAGGATCCAAGGCGCGAAGACATCATCCGAGCGCTCGCCATGCTCCTGGTTGCCGAAGGACGTTATGCCGACGGCGCCGCCCAGTTTCAAAACGTTTACAGCCTGACCAAAGATTCGCCGCGCGGCCCCAACGACAATTACTTGCTCAAGCAAGCCCAACTTCTGGCCGATCGAAAAGATGCCAGCGCCAGGGAATTGATCTCCGCTTTTGAAGCCATTCCGGAAGCCAATCGTGAAAACAGCCGTCACATGCTGGTTCAAACCCTGATGAAGGTCGGCAAGCCGGCACTGGCGTTGAAGGAAATGGAGCCGGTCGATTCGGATCGCATTGATAAGGATCCGCGCTGGTTGCTCTTCCAACCACGAGCAGCAAGACTGCACGGTGACTTCGATCAGGCTCGCAATTTGATTGAAGAGGCGTTGAAGAAGGTGGGCTCGTCGGATGCCAGGCAAGCTCTGGCTGCCGATATGCTGATTGAGAAAGCCAGAATCCTGAGCGGCGCGCATCAATACAAGGACGCCGAGGAGAGCGCCAAAGCGGCGCTTGAGAAAGTCGACAAAATGCCGGCATCATATGTGGTGCTGGGCCAGGTGAAACTGGAGGAAGGAGATCCGCTTTCCGCCATCGATTTCGCCAAGAAATCACTGGAGCAGAATCCATACCTGACCGATGCCTACTTGTTGATGGGCGACGCCTATTTTAAAAAGGGAAACGCCAAAGAAGCGCTAGACAACTATAAGAAGGCAGCCGAAATCTATCCCGGTCTGATCGATACCCACAAAGCTCTTCTGCGAGCATACAAAGCGCTGGCGCTCAACGACGAGTACAAAAAAGAAGAGCAGCAAGTCACCAGTATGGAAAAGACTCAGTAGCTCTTAGCGATTGGAAAGCTGGGCGGCGCGCTCGCTGTCTAAAATAGCCTGGGCGCACATCTTCATGTGCTCAGCTTCCGCTTCTCTATAGGTCGACTCCAACAGCTTGGCATAGCCGAACAACGAGCTGGCGACGCTGACATCCTGAGGTCCGAGGGCGCGCGTTTTCACATCAATTGCCCGCTTGTACAAATCCTCAGCCTCGGCATGACGATTGGTTTGACTCAACACCTCGGCAAGATAATGCATGATCAATCCGACATCGCAGTGCTCAGGGCCAAGCACTCTCTGGCTCGTACTGAGCAATTCGCGCATGATCGGCTCCGCCTCGTTATATTTTTTCTGCTCCGACAAGCAGACTGCGTATTCGAGCGAAGCCTCGAGATATTCCGGATGGTCTTTGCCGACTGTTTTTTCTTTGATCTCGACAACGCGTTTCCAGATCGGCTCTGCCTTAACATGGCGGTTAAACGACTGATAGAAAGCAGCCAGGTCTCGCAGGCGCAATTCCGTTTCACGGTGACGAGGACCGCAGGCTTGCTCGCAGATCATCAAAGCTTCATTGAAAAACGACTCGGCTTGCGGCAATTTGTTTTGCTCGCGATAGAGACGGCCAAGATAGGAAAGGAGCTCGGCGCCCTCCGGCGACTTTTTACCTTGCGATCGCTCTTTGATCGCCAGAGCTCGTTTGTAGAAGCGCTCCGCTTCCTGGTGCTTCGCCAAACGGGCATAGGCGTTGGCGACTTGTTTGATCAAATCGATTACGTCTTCATGCGTCGGACCGAGATGGACTTCCTTGATTGAAAGTATGCGTTCGTACATTTTCACCGATTCGATACCGTTGCCCGTTTTTTCGGCAACCGTAGCCAGGCTGAACAAAAGCGGCTCCAGATCGGGATGGACGCTTCCTAATTCACCTTCTAAAACTTTCAGTGCGTTGCGAAGCATGTCTGCCGCTTCGTCGTGCCTCTCTTCCGACATATAGAGCGTGCCGAGATTGTGCATGATATCGCCAACCTCAGGATGATCTGAGCCGAGCGCCTGCGTTTTCAATTCCAGTGAGCGTTTGTACAAAGCCTCAGCCGCTCCGTACTTCTGCTGCGCGGCATAGAGCAGGGCAAGATTGTTGTAGCTGGTGGCCACTTCCGGATTGTCCGGACCAAGCACCTTTTCATAAATTTCGGTCAGGCGCGTGCAGATCGGCTCCGCCTTGTCATACTGCTCCAGAAAAAAATAGACCGCCGAGAGATTGTTGAGGCTCTGAACGATGTCCTCGTGCTGTGGGTCGAGCTGATTTTCCCGGACTTCGAGCGCTCGCCTGTAAAGCGGCTCAGACTCATCGTAGCGGCCTTGCTCGAAATAGACTTCCGCCAACCGATCGAGGCAAATCGCCACACTGAGGGGACTGCCGGACCGCTCAGCCTCCCACATCGCCGCTTTATATCTTGTTTCCGCCTGAGTATAGTCCTGATTTTGAAACGCCTCATTGGCTGATTCCATCAACTTATCAAGCTCTTTGCTCATGGCGCTCCCGGTTTGCATCAGCCGTCTTATAACTTTTTCCTGGCTCTAAATATGGAGAATATCTGATCTGTCTCAAAAACTTAATTGCCCATATTACGAACTCAAGAAACGTTTACGCTAAAAGACTTGGGCCGGGAATTTGCTGAAAAAAATTGCCCCCTCGATCGGCACGACAGGGGGCAAAGTCTATCATTTTGGCGGAATCAGGCAGTGACGACCGCTGCTCCGACAGCTTCAAGAACGCCTGGATGGACAATTTCGCCACCATGAATATTGACGCCCTTCATCAGCGCCGGGTCTTCAAGACATGCTTTATATCCCAGCTTCGCCAGTTTGAGGGCATAGTGCATTGTGGCGTTGGTCAAGGCGCGTGTCGAAGTCCAGGGCACAGCACCCGGTATATTGGCAACGCCGTAGTGGAGCACGCCCTCCTCGACGTAGGTAGGCGACGAGTGCGTGGTGGAATGAATAGTCTCGATACAGCCGCCCTGATCGACGCTGACGTCAACGACCACGGCGCCTTGCTTCATGTCCTTGACCATTTCTCTGGTGACGATTCTCGGTGCTTGCTTGCCAGGGATGAGAACCGCGCCGACAAGCAGATCGGCTGAAGGCAGCAACTCGCTCAGGTAATGACCAACCGAGAAGATAGTGCGCACCTGACCGCCGAAGACATCATCCAGATAGCGCAAACGATCGAGCGACAGGTCGAATATCGTCACCCTCGCTCCCAATCCCAGAGCCACTTTGGCAGCATTGGTCCCAACTACGCCACCACCGATGATGACGACCTCACCAGGCTCCACTCCAGGCACGCCGCCCAGCAGGACGCCGCGGCCGCCCATGGGGCGCTCGAGATAAGTGGCGCCGATCTGAGTGGCTAGCCGTCCGGCAATTTCGCTCATCGGCGTAAGCAGAGGCAGGGCCCCATTGGCGAGCTGGACTGTTTCATATGCCACACAAGTGGCGCCTGATTTTGCCAGGTCCTGAGCCAATTTCGGGTGGGCGGCCAGGTGAAGATACGTGAAAAGGATCTGCCCTTTTCGCAGCATGGGCACTTCCTTCGACTGAGGTTCTTTCACCTTCAAAATCAAGTCAGCTTCCTGGAAAACAGCCGCCGCATCAGGAAGAATCTTCGCTCCGGCACTGGTATACTCTTTATCAGTGATACCACTGCCGACACCAGCATTCTTCTCAATGTAGACAGAATGCCCTTCCTGGATCATGGCTGTGGTACCAGCCAGCGTGAGGGCGACACGATACTCGTTATCAAGAATTTCTTTGGGTACTCCAACCTTAGCCAAGGTGCGGCCCTCCTGCTTGCAAAGCTTTTATCTGCGTAGAAGTTCAAATTTTAGCTTGAATAGATGCCAACTACATATACTTTGATACTTGTTTTAGTTTTAACATCAGGAAACAGCCAGGTATGCCGGACAATTTGGTAATAGTGAATGGAGCGAGAACCGCATTTGGAGCCTTCGGAGGCGGATTGGCCGACAAGACCGCCACCGATCTGGCGGTAGTTGCCTCAAAAGGCGCCATCGAACGGGCCGGAGTGTCGCCCGATGACATCGACTATGCCGTCATGGGGAACGTCCTCCAGACCAGCAAAGACGCCATCTACCTCGCCCGCCACGTAGCCTTGCGATCCGGTGCCAGGCAATCGACACCAGGTTTGATTTTGAACTTGTTGTGCGGTTCGGGCGTCATGGCCGTCGCCAATGCCGACATGACAATCAACTCCGGGCAAGCTAAAGTCGTCCTGGCTGGAGGAACTGATGCGCTTTCGATGACGCCCTATATCAGCTGGGGGGTTCGCTGGGGCGGGCGCATGGGTCATCTTCAGATGTGGGACGGGCTCGATATTCGCGACACGCTCCCCGATGCATCTATGGGTGAAACGGCCGAGAATTTGCAGGCGCAGCACAAGATCAGCCGAGAAGAGCAAGATGAGTTTGCTCTTAGAAGTCAGATGCTATTTAAGAGCGCCGAGGAAAAAGGCGTTTTCAAAGACGAAATAGTCCCTGTCATTTCAGTCGATCGCAAGGGCAAAGAGACCCGAATCGACAAAGACGAGCATCCGCGCCGCGACACTACAATCGAGGGTCTGGCAAAGCTGAAGCCGGCATTCAAGAAGGATGGAACGGTTACCGCCGGCAATGCTTGTGGTATCGTCGACGGTGCGGCCGCATTGATCGTGATGAAAGAATCGGAAGCTGAAAAAAGGAATTTGAAACCGCTGACGCGGGTGGTATCATGGGCGGTGACAGGCGTCGACCCGGCCATTATGGGGATCGGTCCGGTCCCGGCAATTCCGATGGCATTGCAAAAGGCAGGACTGAAGCTGGAAGACATGGACCTGATTGAGATAAACGAGGCCTTTGCGGCGCAATATCTGGCTTGCGAAAAAGAGCTCAAGCTGGACAGAGAGAAAGTGAATGTAAACGGCGGCGCTATTGCCGTCGGGCATCCCTTCGGCGCCACCGGCGCCCGATTGATTCTCTCAATCTCGCTGGAGCTGAAAAGACGCAAAGCCCGCTACGGTTGCGTCAGCCTCTGCATAGGCGGCGGCATGGGAATCGCCATGATTCTCGAGAGAATTTAGGCAGATTTGTGTTCGTGCACAACCCGTGGGAATAGCCACCATTTTTAGTGCGCCACCATTTTTGGTGAGTCACCATCTCTAGTGGTTCACCATTTTCTGGCGCGTCGCCATCGTTGGTCTAGTTCTTATTCCAATACGTGACGTATTTGTTCGGCTGCACCGGCTCTGGATCCTGGTAACCGTCGCGGCTCCAGATCGTCTTAGGTGCCTGGTTCTCAGCCGTTTTTTCCGTATCTTCGCTTACTTCCTGTTTCTTCTTCAGCTTGCCATGCGATCTGGCATAAACGAGCTCCGGAAGAATCGAGGGGGAATAGGGAGGAGGCGGCGGCACCAGGTAGCTCTTTCCATGGCGAATGGCGCGGCTGTGCCTTGCGTGATGGCGCTTTGTACTTGCGGTGGACTTCGTCGAGGTTTGCGGAGACTTGGTCGAGGTTTGCGGAGCTTTGGCGGTCTTTTGCTCAGCGGCATTAGCGCGCTCGACTCCGACGGTTGATATCAGGACCAGGGCTGCAATAAGCCCCGCTGATTCCTTTATGAACATAGCACCCCCAGATTTCCCGCTATTCAAAGCACAGCTTCGTTGTTATGTTCCAACCTGGCCGTACCCAAACCTGCACATTTATGTAAGCAGGCATACCGACTAGTTACATATACCACAGAAAGGGACAATTAAACTTAAGCCAAAGGAGCACGGTAACTGGAATTGGGCGGTGATAGTCTGTCTTGGGAGGATAACGCCGAATCACACCCTGGTTAAAGCTTCTGCGCGGACCCTGACGAGCTTATATGCAAGGACTGACAAGCTTATGCGAGTCCCCTGCACCGGGGGAGCCCGGTCAATGTGCACCTGCACCGGGAGCTCATCGGTTTTGACGATTTAGCTGAAACTGAATCGCTTTTTAGTATCGGTAGATTTCTTTAGACCTTATCAAACCACTTTGATTGGCGGGGGCGTCTCACTTGCTCGATCGAATCGAGGTTTTTCCCATCAATCGGATCCCAAGTGGCGACAGCTTGACCCCACCACGCCTTCAAATCGACTGCGGTGGTGTCCGTTGTCCGCCTTACCTTTTTGACCACCAGCCGATCCGTATTGTCGTCGGAATTCTCGCCCACGTCTTTGGCCTGTTCGCACAACTGTCTGAGCTGAACCGCCTCATTTGGATTGACGACTTCATAGGTCGTTCTGGGCTGGG
Organism: Pseudomonadota bacterium; assembly: GCA_021324135.1. Taxonomy (GTDB): domain Bacteria; phylum Cyanobacteriota; class Vampirovibrionia; order Obscuribacterales; family Obscuribacteraceae; genus JAJPJO01. Next base: position 31,184 of record JAJPJO010000182.1, on the reverse strand, counting down.
CCGCGGTTCCGTATCGCTGGGCCAGACTCTCGAGGTCGCTCTGCCAGACTGCTTCGCCTGAAGACAGGCGGCCCGCCTTTCGCTTGCCAAACATTCGTAGGATGAACTTAACGAGTTTGAGTTCTTTGATGTTAAAGCTGATCATCGCCATTAGATCTCCACTCTTTCTTGTCGAAACTGACTTAGGAAAACATGCCCATGACAACCACTGAGTAACAGAATTTCGAAGCGCACGTTTACAGTCAATAACGTTGAACGCTGCCGAAAAGTTCAGCCGAAACAGATTAAATTCACGCTGACAGGTCTGCGAAACGGCGCCTCCGCACTGCTTCAGAGCACATGCATCCTGGTTTTGCGCGCTTTTTTGTGCACGGATGACGACCAGGCGAATATTTCAGGTTGTAAAGAAGCGCTTCCCAGTGTGCAGGAAGTGTAAGAGCGCGAAAGGAAGCCGTAGTAAAGCGAGACACTCAGCTTTTGACTGAGTGTCTCGTGTGCGTTGGAAGTCCTTTATAGGTTGCCGGCGTCAGCTTGCCACCGTCCCTGCCACCATTCCTTGAATAACGGCCAGGTGCGGTGGATTTGTTTCCGCCAGGGGCAACTCGAGGCGCAGCTGGTATTCACCAGGCGGCTCGAAACAGTGGATGCACCGCGCTTCATACTGTGCATCTCCAACTAAAATCTGCTCGTCCGATTGCACCAGACGCTGCGTTCGGCAGGCGAAATCGGAACCACACTTTCGGCAAACGGCAAGAAGCTTATCGACTCGATCTGCCATCGCCATCAGCAACGGAACCGGTCCGAACGGATCACCTTTATAGTCCAGATCGAGCCCGGAGACGATCAATTTTTTCTTTTGGCGCAGCAATGTCTGGACAACTGGAATCAAGTCGGTGTTAAAGAATTGCGCCTCATCAATGCCGATGACGACGGCATGCGATGAGTATTTGAGAATCTCTTTGGCATCGGGTACGACCAGCGCTTGCGACGCCAAACCATTGCGCGACTCGACATAATTCGGCTTCGATCTGGTATCAGTCGTAGGGCGAACAATTATCGTCGGCAGATAAGCGAGGCGCGCCCGCTCGATTCGCCGAATCAGCTCACTCGATTTGCCGGCGCTCATGCAGCCGACTATGACTTCGAGTCTATATCCACTAAGCATGCCCGTCTTCGTCTCCGCTATGTCCGCGATGGGATGAATCGCATGTGCTTTTTATCGAAAACAATATTAGTAATCTTCTGAAAAGCAACTCTGGTTAACCGTTCCGGACTTCAATCAGCCCTCGACAGTCGTTCCTAATGTTAACCAAAAATGGATAAGCGCAAGTGAGTTTCGAGGTTCAACATTATTTATGTGATAAGCAACACAGCTTCATTCGCTGAACTATTGGTTGCTTCTGGGTGTGGTCATAAATTTGTAATGAAAGATTTTGTCGAGTGTCTGTTTAGGCAAAATTTTTGTGTTCAAAAGCACATCTTTCACGTCGGCTCCTTCCGCCTCGGCTTGCATGACCACATCAAGCGCCTTTTGATAGCCGAGTTCGGACGCCAGCGCCGCTATCAGCCCACCCGACTTGTCAAGCAGTTCCTTGCAGTGGCCGGCATTGGCAGTGATCTTGCTCAGACAATGGCGATTGAATTCCTCGACTGTTTTCTCCAGCATCGACATGGAAGTAAGAATATTGTCGATGATCAGAGGCATGAAACTGTTGCTGTCCAACTGACCCGACTGGGCTGCCAGAGCCACTACCTGGTCGTTGCCCATGACTTGATAGGCGACCATGCTGAGCGTTTCGGTCATGGGTGGAACGGCTGTTTTCGGCATTGCATCCGGCAGCAATGCCGAGGCTTGCATGATCAGCTCGGGCAGCTTGATCTCACCAAAACCGGCAGCAGGACCTGAACTCATCAATCTAATATCAGCAGAGATCTTGCCCAGATCGATCGAGAGCTCTTTCAGGCTCGACGAGAATGCCGTGAGATCGGACATAGATTGCGTCAAACGGAAATAGTCATCCGCCGCTCTCAGATTGAGATTCGTCAGGTGCGCCAAATTTCGAACTGCTGTTGCACTGAATTCTTGCATAGTATTAAATCCGGTGCCAACGGCTCGACCGCCAAGATTGACCTCTTCCAGTGAAACGGCTGCGTCCCTGATGCGTCGCTCCGCGCGCTCTACGGTGGAGCCGAAGCAATTGAATTCCTGCCCCAGCGTTATCGGTGCTGAATCTCTCAATGAAGTTCGGCCGACTTTGAGAACCCGTTCGAACTCCAAACTCTTGCGCCGCAAGATTCGCTCCAGCTCCAGGATAACAGTCTGCAGCCGTTTCACCGAAATCAAAATCGCCACTCGCATCGCCGTCGAGTATGAATCATTTGTCGACTGCGACAGGTTTACATGTTTCTCGGGCTTAACGGAATTATAGGAGTCAAGCGGATCGCCGAGAATCTCGCAAGCGCGATTGGCGAGCAATTCGTTGATGTTTATATCCAGGGCGATACCGGCACCGCCGCTAATGGCATCGACGACGATCTGATCGCGCCACTGTCCACTTAGAGCCTCATCACAAGCTTGAGATATTGAAGACCAGATCTTGCGATCGAGCACGCCTAGTTCACCGTTGGTGATGGCAACTGCTTTTTTCACCTGAAGGAAAGCATCGACCAAAGCGGGGTGCGGGCGCCGTCCGGTTACTGAATAATATTCAAGGCAGCGCGCCGTGTTCAGCCCCCAGAGACAACCACCCGGGATGGTCATCTCGCCGAATTCATCCTTTTCTATGCGCGGTTGTCCTTTACGAGATGCCATGAATCATCCAACCTCTGCCAAAGATGCAGCAATGCGCCTTTAGACGCACAGGTTAGCATATTGAGTTGCCTCACTTGAGGTCGTTTTTCAAATCCTCCGCCATTTTAATCAGGCGCGCCTCTACTTTGGTGGCACTAGAGCTTGATTTGATCAAGGTGTCCAGCTCTTCTCGGGCTTCATCTTTGCGCCCCAGTCCATTGAGGGCGAGCGCCTTCACGAAGGGCAAACTCGAGTTGGAATAGCCAAGCTCATCACAACGACGGAAATTTTTCAGCGCTTCCTCATATTTGCCGGTCCGCAAAAGCGCTCGGCCCAAACCCAGATGTGCTGCGCCGTTTCGCGGATCAATCTCAAGAGCGCGCTGGTAATCGTACGCCGCCTCTTTCAAATAATCGAGCTTCATCAAGGAATTACCTAAGTTGATGCGCAGCTCTGCGGAATCCATGCCAATTGACTTAGCCAGATTCAGACTCTCCGCGTACTCTTTGACGGCTCGCTCCGGATCACCGCTTTCATCGTATGCCAGTCCTCGATAGAAGAAAACGGACAAATTACCGGGCCGCAACTCCGCCGCTTTATCTAGCGGCGTTATGGCCATTGCCGGATTTCCTGATGCCATCAGCTGGCGCGCCGATGTGACCAGGCGATTAAACTCCATTTTGCTGCGGTCATCGTCACTCAGGCTCGCCGCTGCAGATGGTTGTTGATTCGGTGGCGCTCCTGGTGTTATTGGCTGCGTACCAGATGTTTGCGGCGGTGTTTGAAACGCGGGCGGCATGCCGAGTTGCGATGGAGCGGGAGGAGCCTGCTGCCAGTTTGGCGGTGCTTGCCAGGCTGGCTGACCACCTTGCTGCCATACCGGCGGCGCGGATCCTTGTTGCCATACCGGCTGCGGTGTACCTTGCTGCCATGCGGGCTGTGCGCCACCTTGTTGCCATGCAGGCGGTGCGCCTCCTTGTCGCCATACCGGCGGCGCGGATCCCTGTTGCCATGCCGGCTGCGCGGAACCTTGTTGCCATGCCGGTGTCGCTCCTTGCTGCCATGCCGGTGCCGCTCCTTGTTGCCATGCCGGCGCTCCCTGTTGCCAGGGCGGAGCTGTTCCAGGCGGGGCACCGCTGGAGCCAGCTTGCTGCAAGATCGGCGAGCCGTTCGGTTGCCAATTGGGCACTGGTCCCTGCTGCCCGGCAGGTGTACTGCCCTGTTTCGCCCCGGATGCTGCATTGGCTGGCGGCTGAGTCCCAGCTGGAGGCACACTACTTTGTTGTGCGATGGCTGCGCGTGCGATTACGCCCGAGCCGAAGACGAGCAGTCCGATAAGAAGAGGGCGTCGCGAAAAAGCCCGAGGGCAGCAGGGATACGCATTAGTTTTTCTTAGCTTCATGTCAGTATTTTGTCACATCCCTGCATAGGAAGCGCCTCAAGACTCGATTTGCCCAGGCGCTTCTGATAGATTGCTCTTATTGCCTTCAGGATCGGCATGGACAAGCGACAAAGTGAGCAGATTATGGCTAAGGCTCAACAAGATAAAGAACATGTGCAGGCAGGTGAAGAGCCCTGCTCGGAATTACATCCCCAGCAATGCACTTCCTGCGCCAAACAGCTATGTCTTCGCCAGCAGGTGATAAACCTGGCATTGGGAAAGGCGGAAGACATGCTCTGTCTTTCCTGCCTGGGTCGGGACAATGAGCAAGATCCTGAGTCCGTTTTATCCGGCATCAGAGCTTATGTCTTGTCGCGCGCCTGCTTCAAGAAGGAATGGAACAAATATACCGATGTCAGCTTCTGTCCCGAGCCCGACACATGTTTTCCGGATACGTGCTTTGCTGCCTGCGACGAGGAATAAGCGTGGCCGATCATGAACTGGATTTAAGAGGGGTTGTTTGTCCGATGAACTTCGTGAAAACGCGCTTGTTCTTGGACAAGATGGCGGTCGGCGATCTCGTCAAGGTGATCCTGGATGCTGGAGAACCCGTTGAGAGCGTCAGTTCAAGCGTGCTCGCCGAGGGTCATCAGATTGAAGAAACGCAGCAATTGAGCGAACAAACCTTTTGTATAAAGATTAGAAAGCGAGAGGATGCTGTCAAGAGCTAGCTAATCCCTCGCCAACATGGACTTTTGCTTGCCCTTCGCTAACAAGAATTGACCAAGCGTGAAGTTCAAATTTGCTTCATGTTGACAAATGCTTGAGCAATCATCTATAACCCTTCTTCCGGGGAGCCCCTAGCGAACTGTCTTTTCGCCATCGCTCCGTTCAGTTTTTAGATCGTTCTTTCACGTTTTTTGCTGGTGCACTTGCCACAATATTCTTTCTAAATCGTCGTTCGAACTTGGTAAAAATCTCAAGGTTGACCTAGAAAATTTCTATATGAGTCCCATAACTTTCAAAAACAGATTACTAACTACTCTTTGCCTGCTCGCCGCAACTGCGTCGCTCTCGAATTGCTCGGCTCTGGCGCAAGGCACAGCATCGCATGCCAAAGTCACTAATGTAGATGAAGCCAGGCGCTTGAGCGATGCCAACCCGCAAAACGCTGCCCTCAAGTTTCAGTATGCAGAGGCCTTGAAGAAGGCAGGCAAGACAACCGAAGCAGCGCGCGAATTCCTGGCGGTGACTGAAATTGATCCATCCTATTACATCGCTTATCACCAGCTGACATTGTGCACACCTGATGCCAACACGCTGTCAGAGGCAGTAAAAAGACTGACATACTTGATGGCTGACAAGCCAAAAGAGATGATGTTGAGAGTCGCTCTGTCAGAGCTTTTTGAATGTCAGAGAGATTACTTTCAGGCTTCTAAAGTGCTCGTCGATCTCGTCTATGAAAATGGCGTTCCGACCAAATACATTAGCCGAGTCAATAATCGCATTCGTCTTTTACAAGTGAAGGCACGAGAAAAATACGTTAAGCGCAAACAAGAAGAAGTCAGCGAAGGAACGGACACGCCGCCGCTGCCTCTACCGGAGGAAAATCTGGCGCGCGGCTTGTCGGCGTCCCGGCTCGAGAAGTCCTCAGAGATTGATGGATACGGTCATTCTCTCCTGCAGCACTGATCGACGATGCCGGTTGTCCAAATGCGATAGATTAAGAGGATAAGGTTCCCTTTTTCTCTAGTCAAAGGCTTAAGGAGCGCTGTCATGAAAAACGGTTTTGCGCAGTCGACAATCACTGCAATACTGGCGCTCACCATAAGCGGTGCGCTCGGCGCATGCAATTCGCGGGTCGATACTTCCAGCTCCTTGCCCACCGTTCAGCGTGGCGGTCAGGGAAACGCTCAGAATGCCGCCGGACAGTCAGGCAGCGCAGGATCACAGGCATCGGCCCCGGGTACGGCTCATTCAGAAGGGCAATTCAATCTCAACGATTCAAGCGCGAACATGGCGCAGGAAGCGGCGGTAGCGGACGGTTGCTTAAAAGCCTGGCGTCAGGCGCTCAGCGGCGATGAGGCCGGCGCCATGAAAATGCTGAAGGAGCTCGATGAGAAGAACCCGGGCATTTCCACGGTACAGCTCATGATGGGCCAGGTCGAGGAGCATTTCGGCAAATACAAAGAGGCTGTCAGTCACTATCAGCAAGCGCACACGATCAATGAATTCAGCTCGATGCAAACCTTCAAGCTGGCCGAATCTCTGCGCAAAGCCAAACGACCGAAGGAGGCTATCACCTACTACAAAAAGTTGGCTGAACGCCTCGATCGCGCCACTAAAGATTACAAGAGAACGGAGATGGACCAATTGCGGGTCGCTGTTCACATGGGTCTTGCTAACGCTTACAAAGAAAGCGGACAGGCAGGTGATGCCAAAGACGAGGTGAACAGGATTTTGGAGACCAATCCGAACAGCACAGAAGCGCAGGGCCTTCTTAAAGAACTCGAAAGAACCAGGTAGGGAGCTGATTCTATCGTACAATTAAGTACGAGTCACCCTGTGCGAGGTTCTGCCCATGGTAAAAGAGACTGTAGCGCGTGCGACTGAGAGCGCCGCCGTTGACGAGATCGCGATCGATGGTTTCGATCACGTGGAGTTTTACGTCGGTAACGCTCTGCAAGCGTGCTACTACTATCACAACGGCTTTGGTTTCGACATCGTCGGCTATCGCGGGTTGGAAACGGGCAGTCGAGACAAGGTTTCTTATGTTCTCAAGCAAGGCAACGTCAATATTATTTTGACCGGTGCCCTCTCTGCTAAGGATGAAGTTGCAGAGCACGTTCACAAGCACGGTGATGGGGTGCGAACCATCGGATTCCGGGTTCGCGACACGGAAACGGCGTATGAGACCGCCATCAAACGTGGTGCCAAAAGTTTTTCCAAACCAGCGCAGCAGGAAGATGAATACGGGCAGATGGTAACTGCTTCCGTGCACACATATGGTGATACGATTCATACATTCGTTCAGCGCGCCGGCTACTCAAAAGAGAATTTCGCACCCGGCTTCAAGCCTCTCGAGAAAAAATCGAAAGGCGTGGGATTGGCTGCCATCGATCATGTGGTCGGCAACGTCGAAGTCGAGCGCATGGAACACTGGGTCGATTTCTACAAACAAGTTTTTGGCTTCTACGTATATCAATATTTTGATGCCGACGACATCTCGACACAGTATTCGGCTCTGATATCAAAGGTGATGGCAAATAAAACAGGTACCATCAAGTTGCCGATCAACGAGCCGGCGATTGGAATTCGCAAATCACAAATCCAGGAATATCTGGACTACTACCTGGCGCCGGGCGTGCAGCACATCGCCATCGCCACCAAAGACATCATCTCAACCGTTGATGCTTTGCACAAGCGCGGCATCGAATTCCTCACCGTTCCGCGAGCATACTATGATGCTCTTCCCGAGCGTGTCGGACAGATAGACGAAGACATTGAGGAGCTAGCCAAACTGGGCATTCTTGTCGATCGAGAATCGGACGGTTATCTGCTTCAGATATTTACGAAGCCGGTGGAGGACAGACCGACTCTCTTCTTTGAGGTAATTCAGCGCAAGGGTGCGCATGGATTCGGCAAGGGGAACTTCAAAGCGCTGTTTGAATCGATCGAGCGCGAGCAAGCCAATCGCGGCAATCTGTAAAAGCAACACACCTCGGGGTCGCTACGCATGGAAAGCAAACGAAGCTGGTTTCGAGGTTCGATTCTTCTCGGCTCTCTTTTAGTGGCGGCGATAGTCTATTGGATGCTGTCGGGATCGATGGGCAAGGAAGCGATTTACTATGCCGGCTTTGCCTATATTGTTATATTTACGATCGGCGTGGTTACTGACTGGCTGATGTTCAGATCGAAATCGAAGAACAGTGCAGATCAGGAGTAATCTGAACGGCTTGGTGCAGGCTGTCGTCTAATATTCGAATGAAATGGGTATTGTTCTGCCATGAAGTTCGAAGAGAAACTTGATTCTGAAGAGGTGAAGATCGTTGTTGAGGACCACAAGGTTCCAAACGACGGCGTGCTCTCGGATGGCATTGACGCAAGGCGAGATGAGAGTCCTCCGCATCCAGTTCCAGGCGTTTCAAACGAGCAGCCTCCAGGCGAGGCATTTCCCGACCTCGGTCCCAACTTTGAAATCCTGCAGCTGATCGGCAGCGGCGGTATGAGTGTTGTATACAAAGCACGCAGCAAGCAAACCGGCTCAATCGTCGCCATCAAAGTGATAAACGCACTGCTTGCCAAAGACAAAGCCACCCTTAAGCGATTCGAGAAAGAATCACAAGCGCTTGTCGAGCTCAACGATTCCGAGCTGCTGAACATATACGGCTCCGGTGTCACCCGCGATGGTGCACCGTATCTGGTGATGGAATTCATTGAGGGGAAAAGTCTAGCCGAGATTCTAGCGAAGGAGCGACTCGAGCCGCAGAGGTCGCTCTCACTCGGCATTGAGATATGCCGTTTGATGGCGCATGCACACAAGCGCGGGATTATCCATCGCGATATCAAACCAAGCAACATAATGGTGAGCAACCTGACGAGCGGAATCGAAAATGATTCTATTCGCCAGTCCGCCACGATAGAACAGGTGCGTATCGTCGACTTTGGAATAGCCCGGCTAATGGAGGGCACTACCGGTAATACCACCAGCCTGACTCAGACCGGCGCAATTTTCGGAACCCCCATATACATGAGTCCGGAGCAGTGCAGAACGGATCAGGAAGTAGATCATCGTTGCGACATCTATTCATTCGGTTGTCTCATGTATGAGCTGCTGACCGGCAAGCCTCCATTCTCAGGCGACAATCCAATTCAATTAGCCATTCAGCATCTAAGCGACCCGCCCGAACCGTTCGCAAAAAAAACGAAGGACAAAAGAATCAAGCAACTCGAGCCAATCATTCTTAAATGTCTGGAGAAGGACAAACAAGACCGCTACAAATCCGCAGACGAGCTGCTAAAAGACCTCGAGAAGGTCAAACGCGGCGGCAGGGCTCCAGCCTTTTGGAATCCGCTTAAAGGCAAACCGAAGAAAAAGCAATCCCCGCTGGATCCTACGGAGCAAGAATCAGCAGCGGTTCTTGTTTCTTGGTTTATCGTATTTCTATCCCTGGCGTTCGGCGCCGCCACGCAATTCCGTACCGACTGGGCAGATTCTCGGAGCTTTGAGCCTTACCTGGGATTTATTTTCCTTTACGGCATTATCGGGCTTGTTCACATTCCAAGGTATCTTTGGAAATACTATCGACACTTCCGCAATAACAACTGGAAAGGAAGTCTGATGGATTTCTGGCAGGCAATCATGCTGGCAGCAAGCTGGCTTGCGATAGTGACCGGCATCTCGCTCTTCGGATTCTCGGCACTCGGCCAGATCGAGACAATCAAAGGATCTGGAATCGTGTCGTTCCTGATCTCTATGACGGCTGTTGCACATCTTTTCTCGATGTTGCTGTTGCCGGCATCAATATGTCTGAGCTTGTTTGTGTACATGTTTGCTAAGCGTTTCAAATGGCCGAATAAACCGGTGCCGTTAAAGAAAGCCTGGATAATTGCAGGAAGTCTCACCGCCATAGCATCATCTTTGTACGTAATCAGTTGCTTTGCGTGCCCGCCATTGGCATCGATGGTTCCGATGTACATGAGTACGTCTCTGGCTACCAGTGAGGCAAAGCCGATGGCGAAAGCTTTATGCGAAACGGCGTTGCATTTTGATCCTACCAACAGAGATGCGGCGATTGCAGTTGCGAATTACGATTATCGACTTGAAGATTACAAAGGTGCCCTTTATGAGCTGAATAAGGCCATATCAAACAATCCTTATGATGTTCGGCTCAACTACCTGCGCGCTCAAATAAAACTCAAGCTTCTGCAGCCAGAGGGGGCTCTGGCGGACATAAACACAGCCATTGTCCTGCTTGGCGATAAGGACAAAAAAGAAATGGCCGGTGAATACCAGGAGTCATCAGGAATCTCTAAGGATCAATGTCTCAGTTTGCGTGCCAAGGTGTATCAAGATGAAAAAAAATACGACCAGGCAATCGGTGATTATTCTGAAGCAATACGTCTCAGTCCAAAATCTCCGCAATACTTCCGCCATCGAGGCAGTTTGTATCTTGCGAAGAAAGACTACAAGAAGGCAATCGATGACTTCTACAAAGCGTTGATTGCAGACTCGGAAGCGCTTGATTATATGCGACTAGCCACGGCATACGAGCTTGCCGGTGATATGCAAAACGCTGATGATTATTACTCTCGCTTCGCAGACATGACAGCCTCGGCTCCGAAGGTCGGACGTTTGATCGCACTCAAGAAGCTCAACAAGACCAAGGAGTATAACGAGCTGATGAACTCCTCGGATGGACTATCAGCGAAAACGGAAAAAGACCTGGCGAAAGAGCTGTTTGACAAAGATCTCAACATCCCTCTGAACTGGCCGGATGTATCCAAATAGCATCGCCTCCGGTGCCCTGCTCGTTAGTGGCGCATGCGCTGGTATTCTTGATATACGTCTTTGAAAACGATCGTTTCCCACTGCTCAGGCTCGTAATCCAGCCTTAAGGCTGTATCCAGCTCGCTCTTGCAACGTCTATTATCGCGCTGCTGATTAAACAATGCAGCCAGGTGAAAATGGCAGCCACCGCATTTGGGGTCATCCGCGATCGCCTCATCGAGATCTTTGCGAGCCTGATCAGGTTTATTCAGAAGCAGGTATGCAACTCCTCGCGTATCCAATGCGGCATAGTTATCGTGATTCTTGGACAGCGCGACGTTGACGTTCTTCAAAGCCTCAGAAACACTGCCGGTGGCAAGCTGCGACCAGGCGAGATTATTGTAGGTCATGGATTGGTCGGGTGCTTTTTCGCAGAGCATTTGATTCAGAGAAATCTCTTCCTGATATCGGCCGAGATGATGAAGCAGAATCGCTTTGTTCGCCAGAGCGCCCAGATTTTCAGGAGCCAGTTTCCAGGCCTGATCGGCACTGTTGAATGCTTCCTGGTATCGTTTCAAGTTTCTCAAAACCTCGGCGCGGGCTAGATAATAAGTGACCAGATCGCCAGTGTCTTTCGTTTCGCCTGATTCAGCCTGACGCCTCTGCTCGATCTCAATTGTTTTATCAAAGCGAGTCAGCGCCTCACCGTATTTCTTATCTTGCAGGAGCGTCATGCCGTCGAAGAACTCTCTATGAGCAAGCAGGCGAGGATCGTTATTGTATTGAGCGCTCATGAATAGATAGCTCGAGAGGCACAGCAGCAACAAACCGAGCGAATTCATATATGCAAGCAGCGGACGATCTTTGAGCGTCGTTTTCGACGCTACCCAGCCGAATAACAGTCCGGTAATGAGACCGCCCATGTGAGCGGCATTGTCTACATTGCCGACAATTTGCGCGAAAGCGAAATTAATCGCCAGGAAAAGAAACAAAACCATGATGCGGCGCTTCAATGTTTTCTTGCCTTGTTTGGCAAATTGAGGCGGGATATAGGCAAGGTAACAACCGACCAGACCGAATATTGCACCCGAGGCACCGGCGCTGACTTGCACCGGATGAAATTCCACACTCAATAGTGAGCCACCAAGGGCGGTGATTATATACAGCAGGCTGTATTGGACCTTTCCGATTCGCTGTTCCAGATCAGGTCCGACGACAAAAAGAGCGTACATGTTCAAGAGCAAGTGCAGAAGATGACAATGTACAAAGGCGTTGCTTAGCAAACGCCATGGTTCGTTGGTCAGAGCCATGGGACCGAAGTTTGCGCCCCAATGAATCAAAACGGAAACAGGCGGTCCTAAAAGTGTCTGCGGACCGGTTGCAATCACCATTGCTGCAAACAGCACCACATTTGATGCCACCAGAAAGGTAGTGACGGGATACTTTTTAATCCAGGTAATCATTTGATAGAGCTGTGATTTGCTGCGGCATGGCTTGTTGGTCGTTTAACACAAACGCTACTTCAACACTATAGCGAAAGTCTTACAGAAGAGCATAGCGAAAGCCCGGACAAAATGCCCGGGCTTTGCAAAACCATTAGTGATTACACTAATTAATGGCGGCGATTACTTACGGAAAGTAACGGTCGCTTTTTCGCCTTCGAATTTGACTTCGCCCTGGAGTCCGAACTCTTTAGCAAAGTTCGAAACGCACATTTGGAAGCCTTCGCCGGCCTTCTCTTCTTGGGCTTTGTCCATGCCGCACTTCTTCATGGCATTCCACATGCCGCAGGTGAGGTAGGTAAGATGAGCTTCTTTGTCATCGCCCCAGAATTCGATGTGGCTGCCGAAAATGTTCGATTCGAGTTCGGCTTTGGCTTTGACGATTTCGATAGGGGTTTTGACGTTGAGCTTCTTGTAATACTCAACCATCGGCTTGCGGGTAGCGGTTTGGAACTCTTGGGTTGCTTCCGGTCCGAACTTTTGAAGAACAGCATGAGCAGCCATCATTTGGCTCGCCATCATATGCGAGTACATTTCTTGCATTTGCTCGGGCTTCCAGGTCGGTTTTACTTGGGTTTTTTGAAGAACTGTCATAACACACTCCAGTCAACACAGAATTGGGATTTAATGACGTCATTGTAGATCTGCTCGAGCTGCCATTAGCTGCTTTTAAGAGTGAATTCGGATTTCTTCTTGATAACTCGCAATGATCATCGGAGCTCGAATATTGGCTACTCAGCTTTGAGCGTTTCTTCCAAAGCCCGCACCAGCAGCCGGTTTTCCTCTTCGGTTCCTATCGTCATTCGCAAACAAGTAGGCAGTCCGAAAGCAGGAAGCGGCCTGATGGCGATGCCACGCCGCATGACTCCATTAAAGAGGCGCATTGCCTTTTCTTGCGAGCCCATCTCGATCATTATAAAGTTGGCGTATGACGGAATGCGCCGCAGCCCGAGCCGATCTAATTCGGTTGTCAGATAAGCCATGCCCTCTTCATTCATCTTTATAGTCTTGAGCAGAAAGTCGCGATCCTGCAAAGCCGCCATGCCGGCATGGTGAGCAAGAATGTTGGGCTCGAATGGCAGCTTGATCCTATTAATGAAGTCGATCAAGCGATCGTGCCCGAAGCCATAACCGAGCCTCAACCCTGCCATCCCATAAGCTTTTGAGAAGGTGCGCAATGTCAGGACGTTGTCGAGGCGATAGGTCATCGAATCGGGATAGGACGGCTCTTTGAAGGCAAATTCGTAGTAGGCTTCGTCGAGGACCACGAGCACATGCTCCGGGACGAGGGACATGAACTTTTCAAATTCTTTTCGTCTGAATATGGTTCCGGTCGGATTGTTGGGATTGCACAGGTAGATCAGCTTGGTGCGCTCGTTGATCGCCGCACTAATCGCCTCGAGATCGAATCCGTAGTCCTTGAGCGGCACCTTCACCATTTTGATGCCTTTGGCGTTGACGAGAACATAGAATCCGATGAAGGTTCCCTCGGTGGTCAAAACCTCGTCATCGTCATGAAGAAAGGCGCGAATGATGTTAGCAAGAATGCTCTCGGAGCCGCTGCCGATGGCTACGTTTTCCACCTTGACGCGGTAGCGCTCGGCAAGCGCCGCGCGCAGGGTGAGCCCGCCCGATTCAGGATAACTCTGCAGATTCGCCACTCCCTCGGCAATTGCTTTGGCAACGCTTTTCGGGGCACCAAGCGAGTTTTCATTGGAGGCCAGATTGATGATGCGCTCCAGTCCGAGTTCCTTCTTCAATTCATCCGGCGGCTTGCCTGGCTTGTATGCTTCCAGAGACTCTACATGGGGCGGAACGAGACGTCGCTTCTTGCTTTGCTTTGAAATTGTCATGGTTTCCTATGAAGGTCGGGTGCCACAGAAACGGCAAGCGGCTTGCCGGAGTGCAGGTCACATCTGCGAACCGGTCACTGCCTAGTAAATTAACATTATGCGCCGTCAAAAACAATTATCGCGGTGAAATCGGCATTATGTGCTAATATGGTGCCAGTGCGGGTGTAGTTCAATGGTAGAACGGTAGCCTTCCAAGCTGCACACGCGGGTTCGATTCCCGCTACCCGCTCCAATTATCAGATCGAGATTCATTGTGCACAGACGCGTCATATGCTGTGCCCGTCTAATTGCCGATCTTGTTGCATATAATGCTTCTGCCCTGATAGACTGACCCACGGAGTGTGTCTCTCGCACATTTGGTTAGCTCGATTTGACACATTCGATTAGGTCGATTTGATTTTGATTAGGTCGTTTTTCTGGGAGCTTCTCTGTGATTGTAGATAGAGTCAGCCTGAGCGACGTGTATGTTGCTCAAAAGCGCGTCAAACCGTTTGTCCTGAACACCCCGCTGGCAAAGAGTTTCTGGCTCAGCGAACTGACCCAGGCCGAGGTCTGGTTGAAACTGGAGAATTTGCAAAACACGCGCTCGTTCAAACTGCGCGGCGCCTTGAATGCTCTCAGTTGGGCGCGGGAGAAGGGCACCGTCAAAGTTTACTCGTCATCGATCGGCAACCACGCCCTGGCCATGGCGCAAGCAGCTCTGTTCACCGAGCGTGAAGTGACCATTTGCGTGCCTGAAAGCGTTTCACCCAAAAAATTGAAAGAGCTCGATCGCTACAGCGTCGGCATCATCAAACATGGAGATGAACCTTCCCTGACGGAGCATTTCGCCAGGCGTCTGGCAACCGAGAAGAAGGGGCTCTATGTCTCACCATACAATAATCCGGAGGTGATATGCGGGCAGGGAACCGTAGCGCTCGAGATGTTCGAGCGGGTTCCGAAGCTCTCAACGATCATTTGCGCCGTCGGCGGTGGCGGGCTCATTGGCGGCATTGGCACGGTAGCCAAAGCAATCAATCCGAATTGCCGCGTGGTCGGTGTGGTGCCGAGCGCCTGCCCGAACATGCAGCGCGCCGTGCAGCAAGGCAGAATTACGCCGATGCTGCAAGAATATACTCTTGCTGAATCAATCTCCGGAAACATCGAGGAAGATTCAATCACATTCCCGCTGGTTCAGGAACTCGTCGACGAATGGGTAGCAATCGACGAAGCTGATATAGCTTCAACCATGTTCGAATTTCTCGACCAGGAAGGAATGCTGATCGAGGGTGCCGCCGCATGCGCAGTGGCAGCCATAGCCAAAAAGGTAATCAACTTCAAACCAAGAGAGAAAGTTGCCGTCATCGTATGTGGTGGCAACGTCAACCGCAACGATTGGCGAGAAGTGGTGGTCGATCATCTCGTGGGCGCCAGCCGCTCGGCGTAGAGGGCACGGATCTTACTGCGGCAAACGATAACGTCTTTTGTGCTGTTTGGCTTTCGCGTTCGCCTCAACCTTAGTTCCGCTCTGCGTATTAGCAGTGCTTGTCGCCCTGGCGTTCGGTTGACTCGGTAGCGATGCAGGATCGGCTGTCGCACCACCGGTGGTGCTGGGCGCCTCGAGCGTTTTTGCTGCGGGAGTGGCTTTTGGAAGTGTTGGTTTGCTGGAATTCAACATGAATATGAATCCGCAAAGAATCATCACGCCGCCTATCATAGAGGCAATCTGCAGCCAGAGCAGGAGTCGCTTTTCCTTCTCCAGGGCAATCTGCTGGTTACGCAAAGTCCGCTCGTGCCCTTCCTCTGGAGCCGGCGGTCGTTCAGCTGTAGTTTCATGCGGAGCGCCCGAGCCGAATGATGTTTGCATAGTGCGCGTTCGCTTCAAACTGCGCAGCTCTCGCCTCTCTTCATGTGAGAGTGAGTAGTCCCTCGGCTCATCGTCGGAGCCTTCTGCAACTTCCATCATCTCCGGCGGCAACCCATCCAGCTCCATGCCGCGTTCGCAAGAGGCATACCAGAATTCAAAGGCCTTCTTCAGTTGCTCGGCAGACTGCCAGCGTTTCGAAGGTTCTGTCTCGAGACACCTGAAGATTATGTCGTTGAGAACGCCGGCGTTAAAAATGTTCGAGACAAAGGCTCCGATTGGCTGCGGCAGATTGTAGGGATCGCAATGAGCCCGCATGATGTCTCGCACAGATCCTTTGTTATAGGGTGGTTTGCCGGTGACCAGCTCGTATGCCACCACCCCCAGTGAATAGATATCGGAGCGCGCCGTCAGCACTTCGCCTCGACACTGCTCGGGACTCATATAAAGCGGCGAGCCCACCGCTCGGCCGGTGAGCGTGATTCGCTCTTCGCCTTCCATTCTGGCGATGCCGAAATCGAGGATCTTCACGACTATGTCATTGCCTTCGTCTTCCTTGACGAGAATGATGTTGCTGGACTTCAGGTCTCTATGAATGACACCATTACGATGGGCGTATGAGAGGGCATCGCAAGCTTGTGACATTATGCCGGCAATGTTCTGCGGATCATCAATCCTGGTGATCGAACGAATAACGTCCAGCAGACTCAATCCTTTGATGCGCTCCATTATCAGGAAGAACTCACCAGTACTGGTGGCAAGAAACTCGAGATAAGCGACAATGTTCTTATGCTTCAATCGAGAGTGACTTTTGATCTCGCGAGCGAAGCGCATTATATCTTCGGCGCAACTCACCTTAATCCGCTTAACAGCAACAAGAGCGCCCGTGCTCACCTGCTCACCCAGATAAACGACGGACATCCCGCCTTTACCGATCACATCCAGAATCTGGTAGCGTTCTTCAATGAGACTGCCGATTACTTCCTCGTCAGTCGGACCCTCAGCAGCCTGGACCGATCCGTCTTCGGCAGCTCCAGCGGCAAAGTGGGCACTGGTGAAAATCTTCGGTCGCGGCGTCGAGCCATGGGCGCTGCGGATGAGCGAATCCCAGGATCCAGTCAACCTCAACGTCTCGGCAGCGCTCTCCAGACTCTGGATGAGCTGCCGTTGGGCGGTTAGTTTCCGCGTCGTCTCCTCCGCATCGACAGTGGGCGGATCCTTGGAGCGCATCAGCTGAATCGCCTGGGCGGCTCCACTCGATCCGCCCTTGCTGCCATCAGAAGGTCGCAGCAATTTTAAAGTCTTGGCGGCCTCGGAGCGGGCTGCTTCTTTGTCCTCGCCATCGCCGTGCGAGGACGAGCCCGGAAGGGCCTCCAGTTGGCCCGTTCGGCGAATTCTTTCGAAACTACCGCTGCTCATGTGCTTTACCAGGACCAATCCGGCTAATCCACATTGTGCACATATTCAAGGGTTTTGAAACCTGTGCGAAAGCAGGAGTCTACCTGATGGAAGCGAATGACGGCGCCGGTTCAAGCGCAAGTCAATGCTCGGAATTGGGGTCGGAAGCGGATTTATCTTCGCCGAATGTGCCACTCAAGCCGCCATGCTTGCGCTCGAATTCGAGCCGCTCTTGCTCCTCTTTCTCCTTCCACGCCCTTTTGGTTTTCCGGTTGAGATCCAGCTCCTCGCCTTTAGTGAAGGTCGAAAAGCTTAGAATCATCTGCCGAATCACATAGGCAATGATGGTAAAAACAGGCATCGAGCCGGCAAAAAGGTAGATCGTCCCATTTTTCATTTTCGCCACAGTGTAAAGAATCTTCAACTGCGGCACCTTAGCGACAAGCACGCCCAGGTAACCTGGCTGGGCAATGTGCAAGCAGAGAAAAGCCAATGCCAGAGTCAGTCCAACTCCCATTGAGAAACGCCAGGGATGGCTGGCAAAATCATACGTTTTCAACGACCCTGAATGAACGCGATCGGCATAGCCGCCCATGAAGAGCAGCCACAACGCGTTCACAAACAGGATGATGGCGATTATCGTCAGTACTAAGTTTAAACTGGGCATAGTCGGTCGAGCGGTCCATGGGTTCTCGATCAATACTTTACCACCTGAGCTTCTCATCAGCGCAACACTTGGCATATGACGCTCAACACGGCAGTCATGCAAACCGCCGCCTCCGATAACGCACCATATGCGGTAGCAAGCCCGGACAAACAATCGTCATTCGATTTTGATGATATTCGATTTGCTCATTACAAAATTGTGCAATCCCACAGGCGTCAACCCCGTGCAACCTTCGATTTTGAGATTGCGAAGTTTGCTCATCCCGCCAAGGGAGAAGATCGCCTTATCGGTAATGGGATTGTTCGATACATCAATAATTCTCAGGTTAGCTCCAGCGGCGAGCTTTTCTATGTCGGAATCGCTCAAATTCATGCCGGCGATTCTAAGTTCGTGCAAGCCTTTCATCTTGGCGATTGAGACAAGGCCTTTTCCAGTGATGTGATTTTTCGAGATGTCTAAAGCTTTTAGATTCAGGCAAGTAATCTTATCCAGGTCGGAATCGCCGATCCCCAGTCCCTCAACCGCCAGCGTGTCCAGGAAAGGCAGCCCGCGCAGAACCACCAGGTCGACAGGGCGCACGCTCGTGTATGAAATGTCGAGATTAGTCAAATGCGGTACGCGGGCTAACTGCGCAACGCCGCCGGCGCTCACGCGCTCGCACTGATCGACCTTCAAATGCCAGAGAGTTGGTATCTCGCTCAATATTTTCAAGCCCTGATTTGTAATTCTCGTGTGCATCAATGAGATCAATCTGAGCTTCGGCAGCTTTGTAAGCGGCTTCAGGTCCGCGTCGACAACCATGGTATTGTCCAGGACCAATTCCGTAAGACTCTTTACCTTAGCGACTTCCTTGAGCCCGGCTCCATTGACGAGAGTATCTTGCATCTCGATCAGCTCTATATTCAGATCCTTTAGATACCTGAGACCGGCTCCGGTTACTTGCTGATGATCCAGAGCCAGAACTTTGAAATCATGGCGATTTTTCAGTTCTGCAAGATCATCATCCTTGATTCGTCCATGGATCTTGATCCAGGGGCGGCCGAAATTGGCAATCTCGAAGTGATGCTTTTGCTCATCATCTGTAATAGGTGCCAGCTTTGGCACCCCTTGCTCGGCATCGGTGCTCAGCCTTACCACAGGCAGTTGATCGGTGACAAGCACCGATCGAAAACTGTTTATCAAAAACCAGACAGCCGCCGCAGCCGACACCGCCGATAGTATCATAATAGTTAAATTTCTCCGCCTGGCCGACTGCGGATCGGCGGTCATTGCCGCCTCCAACTCTGCAGCATCCCCGGGCACCAAAGATGAAGCAGCATCAGCCCGATCGTTCCATTCGGCTGACGAGGCAGTTTCATTCCCAGTTTGGCTGCCAACCGAACTAATCGAGCCTGCCCTGGTTGCGTGAGTGGGCGAGTTGAGGGCAGCAAGCAAAGATTCCTCCAGCTCAGCCATGCTCTTATATCGCTCTGCTGGATGCTTAGCCAGGCATTTTGCCACGATCGATTCCAACTCCGCTGCCATAGACCCATAATCATGAGAATCTAAGCCTACCAATGGTGGCTGTTCCATGACGTGCTTGTCGAGCAGCTGCAGCACGGTCTCAGCCTCAAATGGCGGTTTGCCGGCCAGAGCTTCAAACAGGGCGCAGCCAACTGAATAGACCTCCGATCGCTCATCGAATGATTTCGACTTGGCTTGCTCCGGCGACATATAAAGCGGGCTGCCGATGATCTTTCTGCCTTGTGAAATGGTGAAACTCTGATCTGGTTCCTTAAAACCGGCTACACCAAAATCAATAACTTTCACCCTGCCGAGCGTTTGCTCGGATCGATCGAGGATTATATTTGTCGGCTTGATGTCCCGGTGGAAAACGCCTTTTCCATGTGCATGACCCAGAGCATTGCAAACTTGCACGAATATATCGATTACAAAGAGCGGATCCAGCCTGCCTTCCTTGCCGATGATTTGATCCAGTGAGAGACCATCAATATATTCCATCACCATATATGGTGTGCCACCACTCACGATGCCGAAGTCTAAGATCTGGACAATGTTCTCATGATGCAGCATGCTGGTTGCCTTCGCCTCGCGTTGAAAGGCCATGACTTGCTCATCGCTCAAATGCTTCAGGGTCTTCAAGGCGACTCTCTTGTTCAACAATTTGTCAGTGCACCTGTACACCGTGCCGGCAGCACCGCCGCCAATCACGGCGTGCGCAAGATAGCGGGCGCCGGGGAACTTGTCTTCCGGCAGGTCTAACACGGGCTCAAGCACTGTCTCTTCGATCGGCTCGATCGTAGATTCGCGGGGCGATAGCGCGGCAGCGATATCCATGCCTGAGTTATCGCAGTTGCAAAAGCCCTCTTGAAAAATCCATTGCGTCAACGAGCCGGGACGGTTCTGCCTCGAGCGCTTTCCGCAGCGCCTGCAAATTGTTCTGTCCTGCTCGGTCCTCGGTCCATCATCAACACTGGCCGTGCCGGGAGTCAGAGGGTGGTTACCAGGCAGATTGCCTTTGCATGTGCACTTCTGTATCCATTGCGTGATACTGGCCGTCGACCTTGACTCGCCGTCAGCCGAGACGGTTAAGCCACCACATACGGTGCAGCGATCGTCCTTTTCCGTCGTCACTCTCCTGCTCACACGCGCTCTTCCGCTTTGAATATGCCTGGGGCGAGCTTTGCTCAAACGCGAGTATTAAGAATCTCTATTCAGCCCCCTGCAAATCAATCTTCGGCAAAGTGAACCAAAATGTGCTGCCCTCGCCTTCCTGACTTTCAACGCCGATATTACCGCCGTGCTGCTCGACAATTGCCCTGGCAAAGGCAAGTCCCAAGCCCGTTCCGCCCTTGATTCTGGTGTCGGATATATTGGCCTGCTCGAAGCGGTTGAACAGCCTCTGTTGTACTTCCCTGGCAATGCCAGGTCCCTTATCGGTTACGGATATTTTTACCAGCAAGTCCGTCGGCTCGACGGATATGTCGATACTCGAGTTCTTAGGCGAGAACTTGATTGCATTAGACAATAGGTTTACCAGAACTTGCACTATGTAGTCCTCATCAGCCTTTACATGGATACCGCCCTCAAAGTCACTCTGATTGATCGTGATCTTCTGTTTTTCAGCCAGAGCCACAACCGACTGCAGCGAGCGCTCGACGATGCGGCTGCATGGTATCACTTCCCAGTACATCTCCAGCTTGCCGGCTTCCAATTTGTAGACGTTCAATAAAGTACTGATGATGCCGATCAAGCGATCTATCTCGCTTTCAACGCCACGCGCCTTTCGCTTCAATGTATCAAGGTCGCGATCGTAAGTGCCGATTGCCGCCAGCTCCAAGAATGCTTGTATCGAGCTGAGCGGCGTGCGCAAATCGTGGCTGAGCATGGAGACGAATTCCTCCTTCATGCTCTCCATCTTCCGTCTCGCCGTCACATCATGCAAAACACAGAATATCGAGCGATCGGATTCAGAGAGGCTGACCGACCACAACACATCAATGACTGTGCCGTCCTTTTTGCATAAGCGGCTCTCGAAGTTCTGATCAATTGTGTTCGCTCGCGCTTGGGCAAGAAAATTCATTGTTCGCTCAAGGTCGTCTTGAAAAACTATTTCCGAGATGGACCGGCCGGCAAGCTCATCAGGAGCGTAGTCGAGAACCGTCAGGCAAGCCGGATTGACCACAACTAAACAGTCATTGGGATCAATTGAGCAAATCACATCCGACGCGTGTCTTATGATCGCTCGCTCTTTCTCAGCCGCTTCCTTGATGGCTCGCGCCATGGAGTGAAACGTGTCATCTAAGAGCGCCACCTCATCGTCTCCGCCGATTGCCGGGTAAAGCGGTCTGTCTGCAGCCAGCAAACGCGCGTTTTCTGTAACGACAGCTACCCGCCGTGTCAGCCCTCTGCTAATCACCAAAACGGCGGCGGCAAGAATGCCTGTGAGAATCCACACCTCCCACAAGCCCATCGTCAGCCAATTGCTTCGATCTTGCAATGTTCGACTTTCAACCGGCAGTCCCTGATCCGGAATAAACGGCACTTTTGCCACATCGAAAGCATGCCGATGAGAGGCAAGGATGCTGCTGCGCAGGTATGGATACTGAACGAAGAAGCGCTTGAATTCAGGTGAGCGCGCCAATCGTTCGACTTTGCTCTGAGGGGAAAGATCAGGCATCTGGTCTATAGTGTGCAGGGTTTGCAAAAAACTATTGATCACCTGCGCCAGTCCATCAACTTTTTGGGCTTGCCCGGGCTGCTCCTGAAGCACTTCTTTCAGTTCCTGCAATGTCTTGTGACAGCCTTCCTCTCTGAGCTTCCACTGTTTGGAATATTCATCGTCGCCGCTCAAATTTTTGACCATCCAGAAAAGCGGAGCACTGGCAACCTCGAAACTCAACCAGTTAGCACAGCCGATTATGGCTTTGGCTTCGTATTGATGCTGCGCGACCATAACCAGATGCGATGCGAACCAGGTCATACAGGCCGTGGCAGCCAATTGAAAGACAAGCGGGATGCAGACGATGAGCAGGAGTTTTTTACTCAAGCTCTTTGGCCTCAGCCGGTTTAGATAAGTCATAAGCTTGACCTGGTCAGGTTGGAAGGAATAAGCACTCGAGCCAGTATTTTAGAGCCGTAAAGGAGGCGGATCGATTACCGATCGGCATTTTTGGGTATATATACCGTTTAGAGTTTAAATTAAACGCCTGTGGCGTTCAAACAACATTCAACACCGCTCTTGCCGCTTATACACCTGGATCGAATCATGACTGCTCAAAAAACGAGATTTCAGGCTCGCCCGTCGGGAGATTACTATGTCGTGCGCACGCCGGTCTGGACATCGTCGCTCTAAAGGGGCGGCCGATTTCCCAATTGCTCTCTTCTTACTGATATTTTTCGCCCTGTTCCCGATTCTGGACTTGTCGATGTTGGCCGTTTGCTACGGCATGCTCTATGTAGTCAATCATCAGGAAGCGGTGCGTGCATCAGCTCAGCAAAACTACAGCGATGCGCTCACTGTAATGACGGAAGAGTCCGGTATCTTCCAGGGCTCTGGTTTTGCCGCTATGGCGCAGTTGAGCCCGAGCGGAGGATACTCGAATTGCGGCTCGCATCTGTATGTGGACGCGACTAATTACATTAATAAAAACGTTCAGTCTTTTGGTCCGGACAAACCTCTGCCACCACCGGTGGATCCGACCGCTTTCATCTACGAATATCGCGTCGAATCGACTTATGTAATGCAACCGCTGATCAATTTGTCTTCGGTGCCCTTCCTGTCGCAGGTGCCGGGACTGGGTGCGTCGGCGAAAATTCACTGGTCGAGCCATTGTCTGTGTGAGCATCCCGATGGTTTGATCGGGTCGAACGGAAATGCCGGCACCAGCTTCAAGGGCGGCCAGGGCACAGTTGATCTGTCCGTTTCGGGTTTGGAAGATACACCCGGTGTGCTGAGCGACTTGTCGAACAGCAACTGGCAGAACCCCAACATCTATCAGCAAATACACAATGCAGGCGAGACCGTGGTGGCTGAGGACGTCGTGATCGTCAATGCAAACAACTGGCTCTTTACGCCCGTCGACCCGCACATAACCGTCAATCCAAGCGAAAAGCTCTGGGTGGACTACTGGTGCAACGGCAGCTGGTCTGTGCAAAACCAACCGGGATCCTCCGATGCCAACGGCTATGCCGGTACTCACGTAGGTATAGGCGATACGGCCAATTTACCGGTTGGTGCCATGGTCGGAAAAATCGGCACGGGAAACCCGGTCTTTTATGTGGGAAATCATACCGACATACAATTGCAAAATACGGGTCCTCTGTCTCTTTGCATAAATTGGGCGCCGTTTCTCAACGGCAATTTGAACATAACAAATGGACAGCAGTTCTTTGCGAACAATAAAGGACAAATGATGGTCCGCGTCATCATAACCAGGTAATACCATGCGCAATACCAGACATGCTCGCGGTAGTATGTTGATCCTGACTGTCGCCGTAACAGCATTCATCGCTGCCGTTTTTGTCATCTTCTTGCTCAACTTCGTGCGCTTCACCGGCAGCCATCAGGAACAACGGACAGCAATCGAAGCGGCATCGATCGCCGCTGCCAAAGCCCTGAGCCGGGTAGTTGTCGAGGACCAGAACTTCGGCTTTGTTTCTCTTTCCAATCAAGCCCCGATCGGCCCTGCCACCAAAGCCGGTGACAATTACTATATGCCGGTGACCGGGATCAATACTCTTCTTGCTACGATAAGATTGGATCTGATCCTGGCTGATGTTCTCAAGGATAAGACTCTGAAGGATTGTGCCCTGGCCGACTACGATAATGCCATGCGGGCGAGGCAAACTCTTGCCGATACTCTTCAGGCAGCCATCCAGCCCGGCGCCAAGAACCTCGATATATTCGGCAAGCCCATCACTCCCCTGGACGATGCCGTTGCTGCCTACAACTCGAATCAAGTCCGCCTCGCCGGTGGTACCACCCGGCTGGTTCCCGGCTCGATGAAACTAACCCTCGGTTGCGTGCCGGGCTTGACGACCAATACCCGCATTCCCTACCCGAGTAATTTCGCTCAACTAGACTCCGATCAGCAAGACAACCTGTTCTACAAGTCTTACCTGAACATCCCGTACGCCGGAAAGGACTTCGTCTTCGCTGCCACCGCCGACAATATCACGCTCGTCGACTTCAGAAAGTTTCAAACCACTCTTCCCAATTTACCTTATTTCACACCAGCAATTGTAAAATGCGAGGCAGACGAAGAGTTCATCGGCACTCAAACCGGACCGAAAGCATCGCGTTTTGTCCATGCCGCATCTTGCGCTCAACCCTCATCGCTGGCTGACAATCGTCCGGCTCCGGGTCGACTGGTTCTCAGTTTGCCGAACGGCTCAGTCAACAGCATCACCAACTTTCGCGACGTATTTACCTACGCCGGCATCAACAAGAGTCCCAGCGATTATATTCAAACACCGCTCAATTCCGATTGCCCGAGCGATCAGCTCACCGATGTGCTTATTCCTGTGATCGGCAAAGAGCATGCGCCGATCGGGCAGGTACTGAGAGTGGCGCTCTATGATTGGCTGCGCCGCTGCGGCTCCAGATTGAATATTCAGTCATTTCAGGATGCCTTCGTGCAACCGCTTGGCGCCTCGTCAGGATCGCATGCAAATTTTCTGGAGATGAAGAGTGATGGCACCGTTTCTCTCAAAGAGATCGATCCAGCGCCTGTGCTATTGCCTGTAAGTCACAAGCAATGGATCTCAGTCACCGGTGTCACTGTCCAATCGCAAAATCAATTTTACGATGTCTACATTAGAGATTACGTCAATCAGCCGGGGCGAATTCGCGGCGGTATTCACGGCGGTGAGCCGCTTCCTCAGGTCGTGCCGCCACCGCCGTCGCAACCGGTCAACACCATTCAATTCAATGCAAACAACCTGGCGATTTTTCCAATGGGACCGCCCGGTGGCGCGATTCGCCCGACCTATCAAACAAACGGTATTGCCGTCGAGATTCGCATCCAGTATCACCCTTAGCGCCGTTTATCCTGCTCAGGCATGAGGTATAAGTGAGCAGGAGAGCCACGCCTGGTGAGGCTATGGAAACGTAACATCAATCGATTGCTCAGCAACTTTGTTGAAAGCTGCTAAGCAAATCAGGTTTAAACCAACTCAGGAATAGACCATGATCAACCAGCGCATCGATGCTTCGACAGATCAAACGCAATTGCTCGTCCAGCTCTTGCTTGGCAGCGGGATGCTAACCAGGGATGAGATGAGCGAATTCAGAACCATTGCCCAGGATCTCAGGCTGCCATTGAGTCAAACGCTATCGAACTCGGGACGCTTCAGCAAAGAAACGCTGGAAAAATGCTCAGATGCGATGAATCGCATTCAAAGCAAGCAAATTTCTCTCGACCTGGCGATTCGCGCACTGCGTGTGGCTGTGCAGAAGAAGCTTCCATTTAATGAGGCAATTGAGTCCGCCAAATCATTGCATCGAACGACACTGACAGTCGTTTCAGCTGCCAACGAACTGACTTCGCTTCTGATGGATGTTCGTATCCTGACTCAAGAACAGCTCGGGCAGCTGCTTAAGAGTCAGTCCGGCTCGGCATTGATGATCGGTCAGCAGATGGTGCTGGAGAACATTATTTCAATTGAGGCTCTGCTTCAGGCACTGCACGCATTGGTCTTGATTCGCTCCGGCGGACTATCTAAGCCGAATGCTATCGACGGTTTGAAATACGCCTATGAGAATAGAGTCAGCATCGAGCAAGCGCTCTTCGAGCTGGACACTTTTGTTCAGCCGGATGCAAAAGAACTGCGCATCGGCGAGCTGTATTTCTTTGCCGGACTGATCAGTCTGGATCAGTATGTTGAATGTCTCGAGATCGAAATGTTCAAGAAAAAAGAGTTCGGGCAGATTTTGGTCGAGCGTGGTCTGACGAGACAGGAGACTCTCGCCTCAGCCCTCGAGTTCTTGAGCGCCGTGGCAAACAATTTGTTGAAACCGCACGAGGCTGCAGAGCTTCTTGTCGCTGCCGGTCGCAACATGCGACCCGCTTATGCACTCATCGCCGAGTGCCAGCGGGCTCGCCAGGCTGAGCCGAATTGCAAACTGGGCGATCTGCTGGTTGATGCATCTGTTTGCAAACGTGAGGCAATTGAGCAGATTATCGTCGGCAACCCGGACAGTGCCGTCAAAGTTGGAAGTAAACTGCTGAAGTCCGGGCTGATCAGCGAGAAGATTTTGTACTCGGCTCTTCGTTTGCAGACATGCCTGCGCTTAGGCTATCTTTCGCGCGCTAAATCATTGGAGATCTTGAGTTACTGCATGCAGAATAATGTATCGCTCGATCAGAGCTTGCGTGAAAAGCAGGTCAACGTGCCATCGCGCATGCAATGGCAGTGGATTTAGATATGTTAGAGAAACTCTATGTAGCCTTTTGCCTTGAGCCAAACAAGTAATCCACCGGACACAAGAAACATGGCGAACAAACAAATGTAGTATCCGAAGCTAACGGAGACCTCGGGAATCTGGAAGTTCATGCCGTAGATGCCGGCGATGAGAGTGGGCGGCAGAAACAGTGTGGCGATAATGGTCAACACTTTTGTGGTTTCATTTGTGCGTAAACCGATTCCGGAAACGTAGACATCCATGATGTCGTAAGACATCTCGCGATACGTTTCAAAAGTTCTGAGAATCGAAGAGGAAAGCATCTGACAGTGCAGAAAGTCGTTGCGTCCATCAGGCGTAACAAGCTGACTGCGCGATCTGGACAGAAGTTCAATCACGCTCTCGAGCGGCCAAACAGATTTCAAAAAAATCCAGATTGTCTGTTGGGCGCGATTGATCAGATAAAGCTCTTCCTTCCCCGGATGTTTCATGATCCGATTCTGCAACGACTCAAGTTTGCTACCGCCAACGGCCAGGACATCGAGATAACTGTGCACGACGTCCTCTACCAAAGATGCGGCAAGTCTATCGACTGACCATGCGGCAAGCTCCTCTCCTTTGGACATCAGCTTGTGAACGGCTAATTTGAATGCATCGTCATGGCTGAATTGTCTTGTGATCAGCAAGCGCTCGCACAAGAAAAAGTTGATCGTTTCCAAAGCGTCGAGATTTTCTCCTACGAAGGGTCGAGTAAGTGTCCAGAAGATTCCCTCGCGATGCTCATCGACGAAACCTCTTTTGTGCGGATGACGCACATCCTTTATCTGCTGATCGGAAAGATCGCTAAATTTCTTGAGTGATTTCCAGAAGTCATCACTCAAGCTTCCCGAGAGATGTATCCACAGGGGCGCCCCTTCCTCAGCCAGTTTTTGCAGCTCGTCAAAATCGATGAATGTTCGAGGTATTAGACCGGATTCGGCGAGCTGGTGAATCTGAATGCGGAGCTCAATCTCATCCGGCAAACTGGGGGTCATCTCGAGCGTTTCATACGAGAAGACCATCCGTCCGTGATTGAAGGTCAAATGATCCATATGATGATGGTCCTAATTCGTTACGGGAATAGGCCTAAACTGTACCGGACTCAATCTGGCGATTATATACCATGTGCGCTTGCGCCCAGTATGCCTCAGGACGCTTCCATGAAGAGTTCGTTCTTGCTTAGTGAGTATTCGACTGGACGGACGCCTCGGCTTTTCTTCTAAACCACCAGCGGCGCAATGCCACGACGGACCAAACAGCTTCAACCAGACCAAAAGGCCAGGCGCCCTGCAAAAATCCATAGATAGAAGCCATCATGCACGATACCGCGAACGCCAGTACAAACCAGACCGACCGCCCTTCAAGAGCGTAGAAGAGAAGCATTAGCGATACAGAAAACAATCCATAAATCGTAAGTGCGTCCATGTTCATTTGTCCCCGAACCACTGCTGAATCTCTCGAACCGTTCTAGTTGAATGTTAGCCATCCGCCTGCGCAGCATCAAGGCAATTTCTGCTGGGACTGCGAGGCGTAAGTCGCTACTCCCCGAGCCATACTCTTCGTTGCAATTGCACGGATCATTCCGCCGAAGATCACATTGTGCAGGGGCAGCAATAGCTTCCAATACATGATTCCAAACAAACCAGATGGTACGAAGCGCGCAATTTGTTCAACTTCAGTTTGATTGCCGCCGGCTGCCCGAACCTGAAACCCCAGATAGGCCTCTCCGGGAAGTTTCATCTCGGCCTTGAGAAGCAGTTGCTGTACTGGTTTAACCAGAGCGACACGCCAAAAATCAAGGGCATCTCCTGGCTGGAGATCCGATGGATGACGCCGTCCGCGCCGCAGTCCGACGCCGCCTATCAGGCGATCGAGCAAACCGCGCAGTCGCCAGAGCCAATTTGCGTAATACCAACCACTCTGTCCGCCTATCCTCACAATCGTTTCCCATACTAGCTCCGGCGCTGCATCTACAATCAGACTGCGCCTATCCTCATATACGGTGCCCCCGGCCCATCTGGCATCGTGCGACTGAGCCCACTCAGCAATAGGAGCGACTCCAGCATCGGTCCAATGACTCTCGATTTGTTGTGTTTTCAATTGTTGGAGAGCAAGCTTTATTGCCTCACGACAGGATAGAAGCTCGTGTGGCAAGACAGACCGGATCTTGTCGTCCTTGCACAGAGCAGGGTTGCGAAGCCCGTCAGCCAGCGGTTGAGCGATATAAGCCGGCACCGGCGTGACAAGGTGGATCCAGTAAGAACTCAATTTGGGTGTGAAAACCGGCACCGGAATTATCAAACGCTTAGGCAGACCGGCTTCCTCAGCATACATTTCCATCAGCTGTCTGTATGTAGCAACGTCAGGACCGCCGATATCGAGAACCTCTCCAGCGAGTTCGTCATGTTCGAGACAGCCGACAAGATAATAGAGCACATCTGTAATCGCAATTGGTTGTGATAGTGTGCGGACCCAGCGCGGCGTGATCATCATCGGCAATCGGTCCACCAGGTAGCGCAGACTTTCGAAGGAAGCGCTGCCGGAGCCGATGATCATGGCTGCCCGCAGTACTGTCACCGGCACTTTCCCAGACCGGAGAATACTTGCAACTTCGGCCCGCGAGCGCAGGTGCTCGCTAAGCTGGTCTTCCGTATCGCCCAGACCACCGAGGTAAATGATGCGCTGCAAACCGGCTTGCTCGGCAGCAAAAACCATGTTAGCGGCAGCGGTGCGATCAGCTTCGGCGAAATCCTTGTGTTGAGGACTCATCGAGTGAATCAAGTAATAAGCGACTCGACATCCGCGTAATGCCTCAACACAGGATTCACGGTCCATGGCATCAAGAGTCACAAGCTCGACGTCAGGATGGCTGGACCAGGGTCGGCCCCGCAGTTTATCAGGCGACCGCGCTGCCGCTCTGACTCGATAGCCATGCTGAAGAAGCAGCGGGGCAAGTCTGCCTCCCACGTATCCTGTGGAACCGGTTACGAGAATTGGTTGCTGTGGCAATTTTTTCCTTTGGGATACTCAGGGGCGAACAATGATTCATTATCGTTTACTTTGAGACTGATCGTCTCTGTCCGGCGAATCTTTGATATCAGATATGGTGCTGGACCGGCTCTCTCGATCAAGTCTTTCTTTATAGCATTCGACTTTTTTCTGGAATTCTTCGATGAATTGCGTATATTTTTTCTCAATGTCTAGCTGACGAAAGGTATCGACCGCGGCAAGGAGATCCTGGCACTGATCGATCGTAGCCCCGTCATGCCCATAAAGAATTCCCGCTGGCCACTCATGTTGGCAATAGCGGAATTGCTCTAGCTCCACCTCAAGTAAAGCCTGACGAGCAGATGAATCTTGCGGGCACATTTTGATGTATTCAAGAAACAAGCACGTCTTAGTCTTACGTCCAAGTTGAGCCCACAACGAGCTGTTCTGATACAAGTTTTCAGCAGTTTCCGCCAGCCGTTTCACGCATAGAGGTCGGATTTTCGATATCCTTCTAACAGCACCGGAAACAATATCGCTTCGTACAGTTCATTCCTGACTTTCGTTCCGGTGAAATCATTGGTGAAAAACCAGTCAGTAAAATCCTTCTTTTGGTCAAATGATTTGAGCGACTGAACGAACTGCTTGATTGCGGTCGTCGCCTGGGATTTGTAGCCACGAGATTTCAGCTGCTTGAAATGTTGATAGTGTTCAAATTCCACTTTGCAAATTGGCCTGCGAATGTATGCTCCCATAATTGTACCCACGCTGTAACTATCTGTGCGGCGCTTTTCAAATCTGAGGTTAAGAGCTGACTTTAGACAGGGAATTTCTTAGCGGTATCCTCAAACCAGATAGTGTGCGGATTCTGACCGACGTAGCCATTACTGTAATGGTATTGTCCATGGTGGCACCTCCAGTGCGTGTTAGTGCCAAACAGAAACGCGTCACCATTGCTCGAAAACGCGAACGGTAAATCAAGCATTTCCGCGTAGCGTAGCGCCTGCTGCATTCCGTGACCACAGTGTAATTGTGTCTTTAAGGGGTCTTCTCAAACTGGCTCAGGGTTCTGGCGAAGTGATCAAGAAGACTTAACAAATTTTTGCCACCGTCTCCAATGCCGCCCTGCTAGTATTCCTTGCTCGCAGGCTCGCGGCCGACATTTTTGTCAGTTAATTGCAGGAGACTGTTACCGAAATTTTCCAGAAACATTGATTGGCTATTCTATTCTTTGATTGGCTATTCTTGGTCCGTTCGCCGAGCACAGGCAGCGAAGCAGCTGGCGAGCGCCAATAAATGCATATAGGTACCACCGTGAAAAGCTCTT
>JAJPJO010000142.1 GCA_021324135.1 Pseudomonadota bacterium | reverse complement strand
CTCAACCACCGCCTCTTTCGAGCGCTTCGTGTCTAATCTAAACTTCCCGCCCGGGCGCTCCTCGACGGCGAATCTGATTTCGATGTCCGATCTGATTTCAGAGCCAAGGCGTCCAAAGGATCGGGAACCATCGTCATCGTACTTGATCACGCTTTTCTCTTGCAGATTAAAAAATCGCACCGAATATGGTGCAACGTCGAAGATACCAAATACGGTGACTTCCGTTCCCTCCAGAGTCAGCCGCCAGCCATCCTCGCTCTGCCAAACTGCTCCGGTGCCATCCACGTATTCGCGCAGCCGCGATTGCTCGTCGAAAATGAATTGCTGGCTCGAGCCATCGGCATAGCACATCCATGTATGACGCCAGCGATCGGGCAATGTGGCCGTCGGATATTTTATTGCCGCCGCTTCCTTCTCTTCTTTCGGCTCATTGGCAGCAGCTCCATGGTGGTCACTTTTCTCAGTGCTGCCGCGCTTCTCCTGCCACTCCTTCGTCTTGCGCTCAATGTGCTGAACGGAGAATTGCGCCGTCAACTCTTGCAGCTCTTCCAGACTGCGGGCTCGAATCGCTTTCAATCCCTCAGCGAATGACTGCGTGCAATCATCAGGTACGATCGGGGCCAAACCTCTGGCAGTGTGCCGCGCTCCCAATTTCGCATCCTCGATGCTCAACCCCTCCGGCGCCCGGCCGGAAAAGGACGTGAAGCTGTCTTCGCGCTGGCTTGCCTTCTCATCCTTCTTTTTCTGCCGGCCTGATGAAGAATGTGCTTTGGCTCTTTTTCTGGAATCATCACTCATTGCAACCATTCCGACCATCACCCTAGAGTCAATCGTGCACCGAGGCAAAAAAGCTGTCAAGAACCACAAATCTTTTAAGCGAAACTTTTTTAGGGTTACAGCATATATAGAGAATGGTAATGAAACGCCGATATAGGCACTGACAATGGTAAAGTATCCTCTGGTCAACTCAGGAGTGCAGATGCTCGTATGAGCCTGAGACATCCTGGCGGCCCGCCGGCGTTCGCCGATGGTGGCCGCATCTTAGCAGCAGCTCAAAGCTCTGGCAAAGACCGATAAGGCAACCCCGGACAGATTTGATTATGAACCATCTCTTAGTTTGTGGGCTCAATTACCACTCCGCACCGATTGCCATTCGAGAGCGGTTCACAATTCCTGAGTCGTGCATAAAGCACGCGCTCGAGGCTCTGGCGCGCTTCCCGCACTTGAGCGAGTCGGCGATATTGTCGACCTGCAACCGCACCGAGGTTTATGCCGTAGTCTCCGATGTGCATGCCGGACTGAAGGAAATCGAGAGCTTCTTCGCATCGGTGCAAGGCATATCCGATCACGGCGTCTTGCGTCCCAACTATAAACTTCTTCGCGACGACGTCGCCCTGCATCTGCTGCGGGTGGCAGCCGGTCTCGACAGTATGGTTCTCGGCGAGGGTCAGATTATGGCCCAGGTGAAGGAAGCGCACCGCAAAGCGCTGGAGGCCGGGACTGCAGGCACCGTGCTCGATCAGCTTTTCCAACTGGCTCTGCAATGCGGCAAGCGCGTGCGCTCGGAAACAAGCTTGGCTCGGCGCGCCGTGTCCATAAGCTCGGCTGCCGTTGAGCTGGCTGAAGATCTTCTCGGTTCGCTCAATGGT
Organism: Pseudomonadota bacterium; assembly: GCA_021324135.1. GTDB lineage: Bacteria > Cyanobacteriota > Vampirovibrionia > Obscuribacterales > Obscuribacteraceae > JAJPJO01. Next base: position 17,647 of record JAJPJO010000142.1, on the reverse strand, counting down.
CTGGATGTCACCGTCCTTGGTGCCGGCAAAATGGCGCAGATTTCGATCAAGCATTTGCTGGCTGCAAAAGAGACCGGCAAGATCAAGATTTTGAATCGCACGCCCGATCGATTGGAAAGTCTTTTGAAAAACGACTTCAAGGGCAAAGATCGCCTGGACATCCATGAGACTTTCGATCAGCGTCATAAATTGGCTGCTGAATCGCAATTGACTATCGTCGCGACAAGCGCGCCCTCGCATTTGCTCAGTTACGAGAAGATTCAGCAAGAACGGCAGCAAGGTGCCGCAATGAAAGCGGCGTTGATTATCGATATTTCAGTGCCGCGCAATGTCGATCCGAGAATTGCCGAGATTGATGGCGTCACGCTCAAATGCGCCGATGATCTCGCCTGCGTGGTCAACAAAAACAAAGGAGAGCGGGAAGCCTTGATTGGCGATGCTGAGAAGATTGTTTTTGAGGCTCTGGATGAGTTTCATACATGGCAGCGTTCGCGCATCGTCGTGCCGACGATTGCCGGCTTGCGGGAAAAGATCGAAGCGATTCGCATCGAGCAGATGTCGAAGGGCGCCGCCGGTCCGGAGCCTGAAAGCGGCTGCCCTCAGAAGCTTGAAGCTGAAGCAGTGAGCAGAGCGATTGTTAATCAGATTCTTCACCATCCAACCGTTCAGCTCAAGGCGACGCGAGACTACCAGGTGCTCAAACAGCAGGCGGAGGCTTTGCGAACCCTGTTCAATCTCGATCCGCTCGATGAAAGAAACGGCGGTGACCAGCCGAGAAGCCATAAGCGGCGGAGTGGTAAACGAACGGTTTTGGCTGACGGCGGCCACCATTCTTAGTTCTGCACGTGGTGCATACAGTGCGCATCGGTACAAGAGCCAGCAAATTAGCCAGACTGCAAACGCAAATGGTTGTCGATAAGATTGCCTCAGCGTTTCCGCAGGAAAGAATCGAAGTGGTTCTCGTCACTACAGGTGGTGACAAAACGCTTGATAAACCAATTGCGGAGATTGGCACTCGCGGCGTTTTTGTTAAGGAGCTGGAAGAGGCTCTTTTGCGGAGCGAGGTCGACTTAGTGGTCCATAGCTTGAAGGACATGCCCACCGATGTCCCCAGGGGTCTTTGCCTGGCTGCCGTGCTGGAGCGCGAAGATCCACGCGATGTTCTTGTTTGCCGATCGGCTGCCGTCCAGGCCGCTTCCGGCACCGCCCTTGATGCCCTCCCCGCCGGCGCAGCCATAGCCACATCAAGCCGGCGACGGGCTGCTCAGCTCTCTTCTAAAAGAGGGGATCTGAGATTTATCGACATTCGCGGCAACATCGACACGCGCTTGAAAAAACTGGATGATGGATACAGCGATGCAATCATTTTGGCGGCAGCCGGTCTCAAAAGGCTGGGTCTGGAGAAGCGCATCTCACAATACTTCAGCGCCGAAGAGCTGACGCCGGCGGCCGGGCAAGGAACATTAGCAGTCGAGTGCCGCAGCTCCGATGAGCGCGCCCTTGAAATTTTGAAGAGCATTGATGATCCATCAGCCAGAGCCGAATCGGAATGTGAGCGTGCTTTTCTCAGTAAATTGGGCGGCGGCTGCTCCGTTCCGATCGGGGCTTTGGCTCGGCTCGAGGGCGATCGTCTGGCACTCAGCGGTTGTGTAGCCTCACTCGATGGCAGCCGCGTTTTACGCATGAGCCTCAGCGGCAGCGCCGATGACCCGATGAAATTGGGCGAAAATCTGGCGGTTGCTCTCCTCGGCTGTGGCGCTCAACCGATTGTCGAGCAATTGCGGCTCAGTCTGCCCTCAGAAATATCGCCGCCATGAAGGAGGCAGAAACATCCAAGCCGCTCCTTGGCGTTCGCGTTCTCGTTACAAGAGGAGAGGGTCAGTCCGATAAGCTTTCGCAAAAGCTCAGGCAAGCAGGCTGCGATGTTCTTGAAATTCCGGTTATACATTTCGCGCCGCCGAGCACATGGGAACCGCTGGACAGAGCCTTGCGCTCACTTCAAGAATACGAGTGGATTATTTTTGTAAGCGCCAATGCCGTGAAGTCCGTCCTCGATCGCGCCACCACTATTGGTATCGCAGTCGAAGAGCAAAGAGGGCGGTTGCGATTCGCTACCATCGGCCCGGCCACGAGCGCAATGCTCTCATCATATGGATTGACAGCCGACTTTCAGCCCGATTCGTTTGTCGCCGAAGATTTTATCGAACAGTTTCCCGGTAAAAATTGCCTTGAGGGAGTGCGCATTTTGTGGCCGCGCACTAATGTCGGTCGCGCGCTCATTGCCGAGCGCCTGGGCGAACTCGGCGCCTGCATAGATGTTGTGGAGGCTTATAGAACGATGCTGCCACCTGGTGTGGAAACAATCGCTCAGAGACTGCTTCAACTCATCTCGACCAGACAAGTGCAGGTGATCACTCTGGCCAGTTCCCAGACGGCAAAGAACTTTGCCGAGATACTGAGCACCGATCTGAATACCTCAAAGTCGGCTCAGCAAGAGTCTTTCAACAGGCAAGGCTTTGCTCGGTTGCCTGAGGATGTCTTGCTTGCATCAATCGGACCGATCACCTCAGAAACGATCAGGGAAATTTTTGGACGGGTCGACATAGAGGCGGAGGTGCACACCAGCGATGGACTGGTCGACGCCATCAAAAAGCGCTTCAGCGGTGCCCGGACGAACCACTAATGCTCAGTCCGCTCTGCTTCAAGATGCTTACCTCGCAAACACTGATTTTGATTTTGCGCAACTCCCTGGATCGCCTTAGTTTTGCTGCCACTTGATGAGCGAAATCGGTATCGCATTCAGGCACGTAGAGAGAAAGCTCGCGCAACTTCTTGCAGCCCCCCAGGTATTTATACTGAGCGCAATCCTCATCGTCAGGATAATGGATGATCGGTAAAGCCAGCTCTTCCAGCTCCGGGAAAGAAGATAGTATCCGCAGATCATCAGGTTTCAGTCCCGATGGATCGAGAAGCTCCAATGTGCGCAGTTTGGTTGTCGCCAGAGCACGCAGATCCTCGCCCGTCAACTTCGTATTCTCGACATGAAGGAATATCAGATCCATGGCTTTGCAGGCTCGCATCAGATCTTCCCGCCGTTCCGGCTGCATACTGTTTATGTAGAGAAAGCGGAGGTTCTTCAATTTTGCCAGCGCCATAAGATTTTCTTTGCTGCCGACACTGCGATCGATAGCTAAAGAGTCGATCTTCGCCAGCTGAGTCAATCCCTCGGGGGTCACTCCCGTGCAGCTCTGCAATGATAGGCCTATCAGCGCGGGCAGCGATGCGATTACTTGCATGGTTTTGTCGGAAAGATGAGCCTTGCTGAGGTTAAGATTCGTGAGCTTCTTCAAATTCTTCAGCTCATCAAATCCTTTGTCGCTCACCCCCGGCACATCGGAGAGCGTCAAGTAATGAAGATTGGGCATTTGCCCGATTGCCGACAGGGCCGAGTCGTCCAACATTGAGCAACCGCTGATCACGAAGTAATCGAGCTGCTTGAAGCGAAGAAATGCTTTCAGTCCGCTGCCATGCACATCTGCCGCTTGCACGACCACCACTCTTGTTGAAAGCGGATAACGTTTGGCTATGGCATCGAGCTGTTCGTCGGTAATAGTGCCCCAAATCTTCAGCTCGCCTTCTTTCCATCTGACCTTCTGTACTTCGAAGGAGTGAGTGTTCTCCGCGAGCATCAGTCCAGTGATACTAATGTGCTTGTCGTCGGCCACAGACTTCGCTTTCGACAGACTGCGGTTGAGAAGAGCAGTCATGCCTAAGGCAATGACGATCAAGGACAAGCCGATCAGGGACAGGGCGCGCCATGATACCATATATGGTGCAACCTTATCGTCCGAGGAAGATTCCAATTCCTCTTCATACAAAAGAAAGTTGAGGTCGCAGAGGGCATCCTTCAACTGCTCCACGCAATCGAACCTGTCGGCAGGATTGATTTGCAGACACCTGGCGACGATTTCCTCCAGCTCAGGCGGGAAATCTTTTTGACTGCTTACATCAGACATCGCCGGCGCCGGTTCGCCGGTTTTCTTTGCCATGGTCTCAATGTACGACTCTTCGACAAAAGGAGTGCGGCCGGTAAGAGCCTCGAACATCAAGCAACCGATCGAGTAAATATCCGAGCGCGCATCAACCTTTTCACCGCGCGCCTGCTCGGGGCTCATGTAATTTGCGGTCCCCACTCCCGCACCGCTTGTCGTCAGTTCTTGCTCGTCACGATCGAACTTGACTATTCCAAAGTCCAATATTTTCACCAGTGCATTATCGTGGGCGCGCGGAATGATCATGATATTGGAAGGCTTGATATCACGATGCAGCATGCCGTGCCGATGAGCGTTCTCCACACCGGCGCAAATCTGCACAAACATCGGAAGCGCTTCGCGAATGGCGATAAACCCGTCTTCTTGCAGCACCTGCCCCAGTGTCTTGCCATCGACGAACTCCATTACAAGATATGGTGTCTTGTGATCGAGCACGCCGAAATCCAGCGCTTGCACGACATTATCGTGAGACAAGCGGGCGAAAGCCTTAGCTTCGTTTTGAAAACGAACTGCGAATCGCTCACCGGCGCTCGACAACAGGACCTTGATCGCGACTGTTTTATCAAGCAAAGAATCGTGGGCTTTATAGACGACGCCCATCCCCCCTGAGCCTATCTCGCCGAGGAGCTTATAGCGTTTCTTCAATATTGACGGCAGATCCATTCATTGACGCAATCGGGGCTGCAATCATTGTTCCCCGCAGCGCTTGCCTGCTCACGCACAAAGGAAGCTCATGGCTTCACGAGGTGGGAGACTATCTTCAGTCGGGTCTTGCGAAATTGACTTTGATGGCTCGATTGCCGCGACGAGCGTTCAGCAGGGTGGCCAGTCCGTTTAGCTTGCCTGACTTTATTCTGATTTCAAGTAGATTGAGATTGGGACAGTCTGCAAGAGGCAAATAAGCCTTTTTATCCGCATGAGGAAATTCATCTATCCTCAACGTCTTCAAATTGTCGAATTTAGCAAGTAACCCGAGATCTGATGCGGTAATTCCGTTGACTCGCACAAGATTCAAATCATTGAGACTCTTATGCGCCCTGAGCAGCAAGAGATCCCGACCAGGCAAGGACAGGTCGACAAGACTGAGTTGCTCCAGATTGGGAATGAGCAGGCAGCTTGACACCATATCCGGCACTACGTCGTCCTTGATATGTTCGAGCATCAAAACTTGCAATTGTGGGCAGTGAGCCAGCGCTCTGATGTTTGCCGGAACATAATTCTCACCCTCAAGTCCGAGTATCCTTACATTGGTGAGATATCCAAGGGATGCAGGGTCGGTCAGCTCCACGTTGCGCAAATTCATTCGCTCTAAACTCGTCATGCCGGACAGGGTCTTGAAACCCTGCGCCGAAAACTTGCATTCGCCTAAAATCAACTCGTTTAGTCCCCTCAGATTGCTCAGTTCGCTTATATACTCGTCGCTCAGCCCCGGGTTGTTTCTCAAAAGTTTGATCCTTTTCAGGTGGCGCATTCGGCCCAGCGCCTGCAAGAGCTGTTTGTTATCGAAGACCGAGACATCAGACTCAAATTCAGTCAGGGACAAAGGAATCAATGAATCAAGACCACGACCCTGAGCCTCGGAGAAGCCCAGGCTGAGGGTGTGAACCCAGGGGGGCATATGCTTGGCAAAGCGCTCCAGGTCATCGTCAGTGGCAAAGTTAATGTCACAGCGCCCGTTTCTCGGTCCGTACTGAATGGCAACGGCTTCGTCGGGTGGCAATGGCTGCAAAGCCGTTTGCGTTACTATCGGATCAACCCTCGAGGCAGGAGAAGGCGCTGAATAGAACCAGCCCGAGATTCGTTCGCCATTGTGGTTGATCAGCACGACTGTCAGCGCCAGAAGGACTATAGCCGCGGCGCACACAAATGGAATCGGCAGAGGCGTTCTCTTCTCGATCAAATGTGAAACATTGCCGCGATCGCCGTCTTCTTTGATCTGAGATTTTTTGAGAAGTAACTCATCACCTATCTCCGCAAGCTCACGACTGATTTGATCGACTGTAGTAAATCTGTCTTGCGCACGAGTCTCAAGACACTTCGCCACGAGAGCCTCGAGAGCGGGAGGGAAATCAGCATCCGAAACCAACTCGCTCAATAATGGCGCTCTCTGCGTGCACTTCTTGGCCACAACTTCAATGGCGCTGGCTGCAACAAATGGTGTTCGTCCTGCAAGGGCTTCGAACATAACGCACCCGAGAGCGTAGATATCGGCGCGAGCATCGATCTCGTCGCCCCGCGCTTGCTCCGGGCTCATGTACAATACCGTGCCGACGCCTGCACCACTGGCGGTGAGCTTTTGATCCCGGCCCTGCCACTTGGCGGTGCCCAGATCGAGAATCTTTACTTGTTTATCGACAAATTCCTCGGCGGCGCCGAGCATGATGTTTGCCGGCTTGATATCGCGGTGCCAGACCCCGCGCGCGTGCGCATGCGACAAGCCGGTGCATATCTGAGGCATGATGATGAAGAACTGATCGAGAGTGAGCTTATGATTATGTTCCAAAAACGAAGATAGCGCCTCGCCCTCCACATACTCCATCACCAGATACGGCCGTCCTTCATGCCCGACGCCAAAATCAATCGCGCGCACAAGATTTTGATGATCGAGCTGAGCCAGGGCTCTCGCTTCATTTTGAAAACGGCGAATGAAATTCTCACCGGCATCAGCGATAAGAACTTTGATTGCCAGTGTCTTATCCAGCGCTTTGTCGTAGACTTTGTAGACTATGCCTGAGCCACCCGAGCCGATGGTCTCGAGAATCTCATATCGTTCGGTCAATATGCCGGATTCAGCCACTCGGGTTCATCACAAAATCACAGCCAAGGCAAAGGTTCGCTTCTTCTGTGTTCATTGTTCCCCGGGCGGCGAAACATCGCACATCATACCAGGCGCGGGCGATTGTCGCGTTGTCTCTGCATCTCTTGGGGGCTCATCAATGGCGGGAACCTGAGCATATTCGTCTGCACACCGTTGTGGCGGACCGGCAGTCCGAAAAATGTATGACCGGCTTCATCGACACCGGTTTGCAAAGGTCCGAGCCGAACAGGCGAACCGAGCCTTTCCAGTTCCTGATTCAACGATCGGCCTAAAAGGGCCAGTTGCACGCCGATCTCGTCGCGCTGGCGTGAAGGATCATTGGGAAAGGCGCGTTGAGCGTGCTCGAAAATCGATTGACCGAGCCCGATTTGAAGCACAGGAGCGGATTGTTGCCCGGGAGCCAGCCGGTCGGCCACTCCATGAATTCCCCCAGCGATGCGTTGCACCGTCTCGGCCGAGATGATATCAGGGCTGATACCACGTGCTTGTTGCGGATCGTTTTCCCGCAACCAGCGCAGCGATCGCTGAATCCGGCTTTGCGTGTCAAAGGTGGACTGAAGGTCGCAAACCTCGCTGGGCATCAGCTGGGTCGGTCCGATTGTAAATGTGCGTGGCTGAGCGCCGTCGTTTCGAGGCGGGTTGCCTGTCTGAGCGATTTGAGCCTGTTTGAGCGTCTCGCCGATCTCGCGCCAGGGCAGGCTTGAGAATGGCGATTGACTGAAGGCTCGCTCTGCCGAGTGCTGGGGAGCATCGCCTCTTCTGCTGGGGTTAGTGAATGCCTCGGTTGCCGGCTGATATTCAGGTTGCATAGGTCCTTCCTCTTGATGCTCGAGTACTTTGCCAGCCCGCTCCTGGTATTGTCGGCAGTGGCGCGCCATAGATCAAGGTTGAATCGCGCATACCGGTGCGCGAACATCCCGGAAAAATCTTGCGCGTTTACACCTTGAACCAAACGTTCAGCCGCCGACCTCAATCAGGTAGTATTAGGTTAGAAACTTGCGGGGATTGTCAGGTGGCCAAAATACTGCTGGTAGAGGACGATTATGTTCTTGCCAACACATTATTGGACTGGCTCGAGTTCAAAGGACACGAGGCAGTCCACGTGGCCAATGGCGAGGACGCTCTCAGCCAGCTGGGCGACAACGCCTTTAACATAATTGTCCTGGATTGGAACCTGCCCGGGCTGAGCGGCATTGAGGTATGCAAAACATACAGGGACGGCGGTGGCGCATTGCCAGTGTTAATGTTGACCGGAATGCACGGCTCGGCCGATGAAGAAAAGTGCCGGAAGGCGGGCGCCAGTCGTTATCTATCCAAGCCGTTCCAGCTGGATGATTTAACCCGAGAAGTTGAGCTACTATTAAGGCAATGAGCGGTGCAGGTCGGCGGGCACCGTTTATCATGTTGAAAACTGCTGGTATAAAAAGAGGACGGCAGCGGGAAGTTTGAGGTGAGCCATTACGACTAGTCAATCGATGCAGGAATGGTCCGAAAAGATGGATTCACAGCGGGAGAATTACATAACCCGCTGCATGGACAGGCTGGCGCCCATGGAAGCTCATGCCAACCGCTTTGCGCAGAGCCCGTGGGATACCGACAACCTCAGGCAACTCTCGGAGCATTTTCACCAGATAGCGGGCAGCGCCGGAGTCTACAGTCTGGTTGAGTTGATACCGATCGCCGAGGGAGGCGAGAGGCTGTGCCAGAATATATTCGAGAGTCAGCCCGATGACATAATCGTTTATTGGCGGCACTTCAGGGACATGATTCTGCAGATCAAGAAGGTGCTCGAGATGGCGCAAGGGTCGGCGCCGCCGCCCGCGGAAGCGCCACCACCGGCAGTGGAGCTCTTCAGCCCGCAGGTGGCACCGTATACGGTGACAGAAGGGCGCCCTGACGTGATCGTCGTCTCCAATGATCAGGGCAGGCTGAATGCGCTTTCCACCACTCTCAACAATCAGGGGATGAACGTGCGGCCGTGCCTGACGTGGAACGAAGCCAAGGAGCAACTGACTGCTTCTTTGCCCGCCGGATTATTGATCTGCATCCCGCTGCGCGACGGCAACGGCTATAGTCTTATCTCCGGCTGTCGTTCGCTGGCAGGCGGCGATCGGGTCTCAGTGGTTTTACTGAGTGAGGAGCAAGGATTCCTCGATAAGATTCAAGCAATCAAGGCAGGCGCCGATTCCTTTTTCGAATTGCCCGTCGAGGTTGATGTTATCGTCCAAAAACTGAGCTTCTTGTTCGAGCGCGATAAGCCCGAGCGATACAGGATTCTATCAGTGGAAGACGATCAGGATCAGGCCACGCATATTGTCTCGACCCTGGAGCGTGCCGGTTACAACGTGGCCTGGCTCCAGGATGCGCGCCGTTTTGAAGAAGCGTTGCTCACCTTTTGCCCGGATCTCTTGCTGCTCGACATTCTCATGGGTGATATAAACGGCTTTGAGCTGGCGCGCTTTGTCAGACAGAACGAAAGATTCGCCACCATACCGATCGTTTTTCTCACTACTCAGAACCAGCTCGAAGCCCACATCGAAAGCGCCAAAGCGGGCGGCGACGATCATTTGATCAAGCCGGTCAATCCGCAATTGCTGATCGCCACTATCGCCGGAAAGCTGGAGCGCTACAGGATTTTTCAAAAGCTATTGCGCAATGATGGTCTGACGCAAGTCTTGAACTACAGCCATTTCATGGAGTACGCGCAGCGGTCGGTGCGCGTCCGCTCGCCGCGCTTTTCACAAGTTCTCACCATCTTCGATATCGATAACTTGAAGAATATCAATGAAACGTACGGACCGGCAGTGGGCGACCGAACCATCGTCGCGCTCACTCAGATCATCAAAAAGATGTTCCGCCACACCGAAATCATCGGCAGAATATCAGGCGATGAAATCGCCGTTCTGGACGATGGTCTCACGGTCACCGATACACAGGAGATCGTGCGCGGGCTGCTCGAGCAGTTCGCCCAGGTGCCGCACAAGGCCGGCGGCCAGCTTTTCAGAGTGACGGCCAGCGCCGGCATCGCCCACATCATCGGTACAGGGACTCTCGATGCTCTTCTCGACAGAGCCCGAGCCGCGCTAAAACAGGCGAAGGATCAGGGCGCCAATCAGATTGTCCAGCTCTAAGAAAGAACAATCCATCCTATGTAGGCAAGATAAAACATGCACATAAGGGTGAAAAACGTCCAGAGATAACCCTCCAAAGTAAGCTGGTTGGGGCGCGGGTAGTAGTACTCCAGTTGCGGCGCCTCTTCTCTGGACTTCTTGAAGAGCATCGCTCCATTAAGGATCAGGAAAACGAGCACAAGCATTGATGAGAATAAATGGAAGTATTTTTGATTGATTTCGCTTCGGCTGCGGGTCGATACCAGAATACTTTTTACACCATCAAGCCGCGATGTTGTCAGCGCTTGATCGTTGAATTTAAGTGGAAACAATTGCCAGTCCGTGGTCGAGTAAAGTTGGTATCTTTTGCCGTCGCTCGTTTTCATGCGAGCCATATTGCTGCTGTATGCCACCACCGCCAATGCTTTCTTGTCATAGTAGCCCTGCACGAGAATGGGCGGCAGCCCGGAAAATTTTGCCTCCGAGTTCAGGCCGGTCAATGCCTCATCTCGTCCTGACTCGAGCCAGAGCAAGAAATTGAATTCTGAAAGCTCCTTCAGCTGTTTTATCTGAGCCGGAAGTAACCTGTCCTGATCGGCGAACGGCGCTATGCGGAACTGGAAACCATTAGACTTCAAGGGCTTCAGCGGGGTCATGTCAGGTTTTTCCGTTTTCTCTTTTCTCCAAATCAACATCACCTGGCCCAGAGCCTGCATACGCGAACGAGTCTGAAGAGCGCAAGAGTGCGGAGCGTAGAGGTTGAAGCCATACTCGGTCAGTAACCTTTCGCCGTCCTTCTGGAGCCAACATTTGCTCTGGGACATGCGCATGCTCTCGATCAGCTCGCTCCAGCGATTAAGTTGCCGAATTTGCACTGGATAGTCCTTCTCGGCATGGAACATGGCCTGGCGAGGCGAGATGAGCAGCAGTGTGATCGCACCGTCTGTGGTGCTATACTGCCGTGCCTCCAGCGGTACGGTGGCACCTATATCTATTCCGAGAACGGCGGCCGAAACTACTGTTATCAGGAAAAAAATCGCGACCGTCACTGGACTGGACAAAACAAACAGGGAAATTTTGGGATGGCGTTTTGCCATAACAATCAGCTTCTGCTCCCTGCGCAGTTGAGCAAAAGCCAGGTCGGCCTCTTCCTTTCTTTTTCGTCGTTTTTCCTCATGCTGTGGATCAAACAGAGAGCTTTCAATGCCCAATTGCTTCTGCCGGCTCAACCTGGCCATCCTTTCCATCTCTTTGAGCTTGTCAGGCTGCCCGCGCGAACGTCTCAAGAATCCGGAATAAGCCTCAAGAAGCTCCGTCAGCAACGGATCACCCAGTGACAATGAACTCTGGGCGAACTCATATGATCGAGCGAATGCTTCAGATGCCGAATCGAAGTCCTGAACTTTGTCGGTGGCGTTGGCGACCTTAAAGGCAGTCCTCGCCTTTTCTTGCGGCTCTGCATCCTCCTTTTGCTCGAGCGCGCTCTCTAATTGCTGGTATACGGCCCGAGCTTCAATAAAGCGTTTATCGGCATAGTAAGCGTCGCCGAGCTGGTTCAGGCAGACTAAACGGTCTTCAGATTTCTCAAGCCCCAACGCTTCAAGCTGCCTGAGAGCCTGAAAAAGCAGTGATTGAGCTTTCTGAAAATCTCGTTTTTCCAGATGAGCAGAACCCTCTGCCATCAGCTGCCGGAGCCGGTCAAATTCTGCTTGAGTGTCTGAGATGCTCATAGCGGTCAAGCCTCTGCTGCAAGATCTATTCCCTGGCAAGGACACTTGACAAGATTAATTTGTATAAACGCTGGGCGGGAGATGGCAGACCAAAGCATTGCAATGGAGATATATTTGAACGATCAGAAACGACCCCGGTTCAGGAAAAATCTTGATGAAATCGACCATTGCCAAGTCCACTGATTCTGCGGCAAACGCGCACGCCACGTCCTCGGGCCATTTCCCGCATCTTCGCCTGCGGCGTTTGCGCGGCTCGGCGGAGATTCGCTCCATGCTTCAGGAGACGCACCTGCGCAAAGAGCAATTGATTTATCCGCTTTTCATCACCGAAGCAGCCGGCATCAAGAAGCCAATCAGCTCGATGCCGGGCATTCACCAGCAAAGCATCGATGCGGCTCTGTTTGAAATCGAGGAGGTGGCGGGGCTTGGACTGACGTCCGTCATATTGTTCGGAATTCCTGATGAGAAGGACCCCGAGGCCAGAGGCGCATGGAGTGAAAACGGTGTGGTGCAAACCGCCACGCGGCAGATAAAAGAGCGCTTTCCCAATATCGTGGTTGTTGCCGACACCTGTTTGTGCGAGTACATGAGCCACGGGCACTGCGGCGTCGTCGCCGATGGGCAGGTTTTGAACGATCCCAGTCTGGCTGTACTGGCTAAAACCGCGGTTTCCCAGGCGCAAGCCGGAGCCGATCTGATTGCGCCCTCCGATATGATGGACGGGCGGGTCGCTGCTTTTCGTGCCGCTCTTGATGCGCATGGCTACGAACATGTTCCAATCATGGCTTACAGTGCCAAGTTTGCCTCGAGCATGTACGGACCGTTTCGCGAAGCTGCCGAATCCGCACCCTCATTCGGTGACCGGACCGCTTATCAGATGAACCCTGCCAATGCCCGCGAAGCGATGCGCGAAATCGAACTTGACATTCAAGAAGGTGCCGATATCGTAATGATCAAGCCGGCGCTGCCTTACCTCGATCTGATCAGAGAGGCAAGGACGCTGTTTAAACTGCCGATTGCCGCATATAATGTGTCAGGCGAATATGCCATGGTCAAGGCCGCTTCCCAGAAAGGTTGGCTCGACGAACGGCGAGTCGTCACCGAGATTTTGACTTCAATCAAGCGCGCCGGTGCCGATTTGATCATTACCTACCATGCTAAAGATATGGCAGGATGGCTGAGTTAAGGGCGACTGGAGTACTGAAGAGGATACTGGTTCATGAAGACAAGCACCGCAAGTCAGATCAGTTTTGCCAATGCTTTCGCGGAGCTGCATCTCGACAAAGAGACAGGTGAGTTCGCCCTCGATTTTCGCCGCCAGGAAGTGACAATCTATCTCGATCACGGCAAGTACCAGGCGCTGGTATTGCTCGTGCAGCAAAGCATCGAGGACGAGGAGTTTCTCGAGTATTTGAACTGGGAGCGCGACCCGCTCAGCTGTGAGGAGACGCGCGTGTTCCAGGTTTGCGGTCCGGAGCACATCGTGTGCATGGACTGCGTGCCCAATTGCGAGCGGGTCAAATTGACCTTCGATCATCCCGTGGCCATCGACTTGTCGTTCGCTGATTATCAGGGACTTGCCGGTTTAATCAAAGAAGCCCAGGCCGATCTGGAATGGCGACGCGAATTGCTGCGCCACAACATGCAAGATGAAGACAGCGATTTCGCCGCCGGTGGTGGCGACTAAATCAGTTGGCTAACACGGCAAACTTGATGCCTACCGGCGCAGCGGGTTGGAGCGCCGGCGAGTTTAAAACGGCGGCTCACCACGGGCAGTGGCAACGAATGAAGCTCATCTAGCGATCGGCCAGAACCAGATCGGCATCTTCCTTTTGTTTCTCGAGCTGACGAACATTGGCAAAGCCCGTATCCAGCAGGATCTCCTTCAGTTCGCGGTAGGAGAAAACACACCCCTGCGTGGTCAGCAAATACATGTTCAGTCCGAATACGGCTGCAGCCGCCGGTTGGGTGCGACTGTCATCGACGAGGAACTCAGCTATTGCTATGGTGCCGCCTGGTTTGAGGGCGTGGAAAACGTACCTGAGGAGCTCTTTGCTGCGCTCCATCCCTTCTGAATGAAGGATGTGTCCCAGAACCACGACATCGTATGACTGCCCATCAAGTTTGATGTCGGTCCAATTTCCGGCAAGGTAACTGTACTGATCGCTGACATTATTTTTGCCGACGTAAGCCTTCGTCGTGCGCTCCAGCACAGCTGGAAAGTCGAGGGCGTCGACCTTCACGTTCTTGTTTGCCTGGGCCATGGGAATACTCCACACGGCGCTGCCGCAGGCCAGATCGAGAACCCGAGTCTTTTCCCGACGCGATTCGATCCCCAGGACATCGCTAAGGTTTTGAGCGTAGGCGAAATTGATTGGAAACAGAGCCGCTGCCAGTTCGGGAAAAAACTCCTCAGCCTTGTCTTCCTTGTTGACCTCTGAATGCGGAACACCGCTTTTCAGCACCGCCCCAAGATTGAGCCAACTCTCAGCCAGCTTGGGGCGCAAGTCGATGAATTTGCCCATATAGAGCGGGCTGTCGCTCCGCAGGTAATGCTGCGCTTCCTCGAGGTTCCTGTATGTCTCTACTTTTTTCTCAAGCAAACCCATGCCCGCTAATGCGTTCAGAACCAGCTCCGCCGCTCTGATTTGAATGCCGCATTTTTTGGCGACGTCTTCTTTGCTCGAGAATGAATCTTGATCGAGCGCATTGAAAATGCCCAGATTGGTGCTGGTTATCACGATCGCCTGCGCCATTTGCGTGCGCATGATCTGATTGACAAAGCGCGGGGGATTTGGAGCTTTAGTCGATGATCGCAGCATAAAACCTCGCTTGCATGCCGGGGAAAGGGAGCGCTCGCACCATATGCGGTGCAGGCGTCGAACGGTAGGGTCGGTCTCCGGTTGCAACAGTATATTTCACTTGTTGCAGTTCCGCATGAGAAGGTGGGGGCTTCAAGATCGAAATCTTTTCTTGTTTATTAATGCCGGCATACATCTAAGGGACCACCGCAGCGCACTGCCGAGTCCGCGTCTCGGGCTCGCCAAGATGTAACATGAAAGTCAATCCATACCCATTCACATCGCGCGTATCGCGTATAATGGCACACTACAGATCGTTGGGCGCGGCGAAGGCCGGCGAACCTGGTCAGGGGGGAAACCCAGCAGCCATAAGCTGTATTCTTCGGGTGTGTCCAGCGGTCTGAAATTCATGATAGGCTTAAAAAATCATATCGGACAGAGGTTACAGCTGGGTTTCCAATGACAAAAGAAGATACGACGACCAAGCCGAACAATCCCGGCGCTTCAGAAGACAGCAAGTACCTTTTGGGGCAGATCCTGGTTGATCTCGGATATATCACGATTTACCAGCTGGACGAGGCGTTGCACATCCAGCGGTCTGATGAGGAAGCCGGCAAGGAAAGAAAGCCGCTCGGTCAGATTCTATTGGAACTGGGCTTTTGCGGGCCCAACCAGCTAATCCGAGCCATCCAGGTGCAAGCCGACTTGCGCAAGAAGAAGACGGACTGAAGAGCGCCCGATCAAGTTTGCGGTGAAACGCTGCACTGACCTCCTCTGAGGCGTGCGGCGTTGAAGCTTTTTGGCGGCCGAAAGCTCAGTTCTTCGAGGGAAGCCGGTCGGCTGCTTTATGAGCCACTGGTTCAGGAGATGAAACACCGGGTTAAACCCATTTTAATTTCGTGGCATATGATCATAGAGTTCAGTACGGGGAAGTATTGAGAGCAGAAACTTCTTATTGAGCTTGGTTCAGAATCCTCAAACCTGACGGTGTGCCTTTGGGTTTACGTTCGAAACTGATATTTGCTTTCATCATCGTGATTGGCATCATGGTCGGTTTCTACTCGGCCTTTTCAGCCTACATGGAGTTTCGTGCCACCAGATTGGAAGCCAACGGCCGCACCCACCTCGCGCTTTCGAAGGTGGATCGCGACAACAGCGCCTTGAAAGTTTCCACTCAGCAATTTGCCAGTGTCATTCTCAACAATCAGCCCGCCATGCAAGCCTTCGGCAGGAAGGACCGCCGGGCGGTCGGCGAGGCATTATCCAATCTCATCAAAGAATCCAATTTCCCTGGCTTCGTTTCGCTGGTCGATGACAACAGTCACGTCTTTTACACCACCGAAACGCCTTCTCACTTCGATTATCCGGCGGAAAGCGAAGCGATCAACTGGGTTCTGGTCAATCACCAACCCTACTCCGGTGCCTCTGATTTCAGTGCCACCAAAGTGCTGACCATGTCGAGCATCTTTCCGGTCATCGACAACAGCAAAAACATGAAAGGCGTGCTCGTCGTCTCGCATCCGCTCAATAGCGAGTATCTGGTCGGCGAAGTGACAAAGTTCTCGATCGAAGAGCCGGACCCGGTTCAGAAGGTCGATCTGATGGTCTTCTCGGTGTCCACCAACAAAATCAGCGCTTGCACGCCGGGCCTGGGCGGCGCTAATGGCGGACCTTTCGTGCACGACCTCTCTCAGCGCGGACTGCCGGCCATTCCTAAAAATATGTTCGGCATGATCCCCAATGGCATAAGCCGCCTGCTCATCCCGGTGCCGTCCGGCGATGCCGACCACGTCTTTGAGAGCGGCGGGCGCTGGTGGCACCAGGAAGCGTTCGTCGGTATAACCCAGAAAGATGCAAAGGCGCCGCCGAAAACCTACGGCATTCTATTCGTCTCGACACCTGTGCCTGATGTGACCGGCAAAATCGTCACCATCTTGATCGTTGCTTGCGGATTCGGCGGACTGGCTCTGGTCATCGGCTTCTTCTTCGGTCACCGGATCTCGACCAGCGTCAATGAACCGCTTCGCTTTTTGATCGAGCGCACCGAAGACATAGCTGATAAGAAGCGGGTCATACCGCCTCTGGAGGGGCTGTCCGGTGAATGGCTGGAATTAGGTGAGCTGATTGATACCGCCGTCAATACCATGCGCTCGAGCACGCAAAACCTGAAGCTATCGCTCAGCCGTCAGAAGGAAGAGCTCGAGGAGAGGAACAAGCTGGTCGATCAATCGACGACTAAAATCGAGTCACTGAACCGCCAGATCACCGTTCAATCGCGGCAGTTGAGCGAGGTGCAGAAACAGATCAATCAAGCCAACCGGCAAGCCGTGGTCGTGCAGCACAAGCTCGATGCCGTCATGCAATGCTCGACTGAAGGCTTCCTGATTCTGGATGGTTATGGCAACGTTTTGTCCGCCAATCCGGTTTTTCTCAACTGGGTCGGCTGCACGGAAGGCGAGGTGGCGGGGCGGCTTTGCTTCGATCTGGTCAAGAAGCCCGGCGAACCCCGAACGAGGTTGATGTTCGGGCAAGCATTCGCGCGCTCCACCGATCCGAACAGCGTGCTCAATCGTTTCCATCCCGAGGGCATTGTCTACCACGGCAAGGAAGACAAATACGTGGAGGTGCATGCCAACCTCCAGCCCATCTGCGGAGAAGACAACACGACTCAGGGCTACATTATGGTCTTGCGTGACAAGTCAGTGCGCACCGAAAATGCGCAATTGCGGCAGGAGATTGTCGTCATGCTTCAAGACGCCATCCGTTCGCGGCTGGCGGAGGGAGAATCGCGCTGGGCTTCCCTGATGAGTATGTCGTCCTCAATGCATCCGAACATGAACCAGGCAGTCGCCGATCTGCATGGTGTATATCAACAGCTGCTGGCTATCGTCGACAGTTACCTGATGATGTACGGCGGCTTCGTGCCACCGCCTGTAATACCAAAGGAACCGATTGTAATGCCGAGCCTCGTCAAGGACTGCCTGGAGGAAGTGGCACAAATGGCTCGCGATCGGCAGCTTGCCCTCGACTATCGCACCGTGGCGAGCTTGCCGTCCATTAACGGCAATC
This sequence comes from Pseudomonadota bacterium, assembly GCA_021324135.1. Classification (GTDB taxonomy): domain Bacteria; phylum Cyanobacteriota; class Vampirovibrionia; order Obscuribacterales; family Obscuribacteraceae; genus JAJPJO01. The sequence goes on along the minus strand of JAJPJO010000142.1, from coordinate 67 downwards.
GCGATGCCGTGCGCGGCATCCTCATCGAAGTGCTTCACAGGCTGATCTCGGTCACCGCTCCGGGTGG
>JAJPJO010000303.1 GCA_021324135.1 Pseudomonadota bacterium | reverse complement strand
TTTAAAGGGACTTGATACAACAGAAAATGTCACCGCCAGGACCTGCTTGACGAGCCATTTCTCTCGAAACTTGTTGTCAACCACTATATGTATGAATAGAAGCGGGCCAAAAATGGCAGGGAGAGAAGCCCGCGGTTGAAGCGGGTCTCTCTCTTCTGCCGAGTGGTATTGCTCATGGTGCACCCGAGCCGGTCATGAGTTGGACTGCGCTTCGGCCTGGTCGAGACTGCCTTCAGCCGCCGTCACTTTCTTGAGCAGCTTCCGGTAGTTCTTCTTCGCCTTGCGCGCGCCCTTCTTGACCTTCTTCTTGCTCGACGCCTTGCGGGCTTGCACCCAGGTGCTGAGGAGCATCCTGCGGTAGCTGATCTTGGAGCGACGATGCTCGCCGACCAGGCGCTTCAAAAGCCTGACGATCGCCTTGAGGGCGCGCCGGACCTTCTTCCGCTTCGTCTTCTCGGGCAGGATGGTTTCAACCTCCATGTAATACCCGGAGTACTTGCCCAATCCATGAGCGTGATCGAGGGCGATCGTCACGGTGTAGCCTTTGTAGTCGCCCTCGAAGTGCCAGCGCTTTTTCGCATAGTACGGGATTGGAGCCCCGAGCTTGTCGATATGGCGCATGATGAAGAGCAGCACCTTCTCCGCGCTGATCTCCTTTTCGTCTTCCCCGCGCACGTGCTTTCCAGTCTTGCCCTTGATCGGGTGGTTCTTGAAAGTACGCAGGCAGTGGAGTCCGGTCTCACCGTTCGCCGACTTCTGCACATTCTCGATGCGGCCACGCCGGGTGGTATCACCCTTGGTGGGAACCACGAAGTCGGTAATCAGCGACTTCTTCGCGAAGGCGAAACCGAGCCAGGGAAGAAGCTGCTTGAGCAGGTGGTACTCTGCCTTCGAGATCTTAATCCCTCTCTCGGTCTCGAGATGAGGGTGATCGTGAATCTTGTCGTCTTTACGCTTCATCTTGTCACCCTCCTTTCACGAAGGTTGTTTTGGGTTGGTGTGAAAACCGCGAGCAGCAGCAGAGGCAGGCCGACTCTTTGCGAATCGACCTGTTCATGCTGCCGCCGCGATTACTGTTGGTTGATGTTTGCCTCAGCCGAAGTGGCATTGGCGTTCTCGCTCAGCAGCTCTTGAGCTGCCTTCTCGCCCACTCCGACGGGTCGGAGTGAACGGTGCCTTGCTGTTGCGCGCTCAGCTCGGCGCGACCGTAGGAAGCGGAGCACCTGTGCGACCCGTTCATCACCCACATCTGGGTGTACAGGTCGAAGTGCCACCACTCCGACGGGTAGTTCGCGAACCCGACCTTGCTCATCACGTGGTAGAGCAGGCGGCGGTTGCGCCTGGCCTCGAGATCGCTCTGCGAGGTCCTGGACGCATCCTCGAACCAGCGCGTTGCCGACACGCCATGCGCATCGTCGAAGATCGAGCCCATGAAGAGCTCCTGCTGATCGTCGAGCGAGCGCATCGTCAAGTCGATCGCCCCGCCCGTGTTGTGCACGGGCCAGGTGCGCCAGTTGTCCGGGTCGAATCCGCGCGGGTCCGAGCAGAACGTGCCCGCGAAGCGCTCCAGCTCCTCCGGCGTCGGGTCGGTCAGTGCTTCCTTGCCCTTGCCGATGAAGTGGTCCCAGAGGTCCTGTTGCAGCGAGATGGGGCGGAAGCCGTCCAGGGTGAGCAGCTCGACGCGATACGCTTTGAGCAGCTCATTGGCCCTGGCCAGCCTTTCGGCGACCGACTCGCGCACCAGCACGACCTTGAGCGCGGCCGGGAACGAGCGATAGTACGGCGCGATCGCGCGCGCGTACGCCGAGTTGGATGCGACGCCGTAGGCCAGCACATCGACCAGCGGCTCGCGGTTGCGCTTGCCGGTCACAGCGATGCGGATGCTGTGGTAGTCGAGAGCCGTCTTCTGCGTGCTCAGTTGAGGAATGGGGCGATCGCGCAGATCGTCCGGGAGTTGCACCTGGCGAAGAATGGTGCTCATGTCACCTCCAATGGGAAAGCAAGACCGAGAGCCCATCGCATGATTGGCCCGCGGTCTCCGGTTGAAGTTGAAGGACATGCGGCAGGCTTTGATGTTGAGATCGCAGCCTGCCGCAAAACATGCGGACTTGCCCCGCCCTAGAAGAGCGTGAGCTGATCGGGGTTGAAGCGTTGCTTCCTGCCCCGGCGCTTCGTGCCACCACTGGCAGTGCCAGACGGAGGCTGCCCGGCGCCTGTGGCAGAGTTGAGCCCGATTGGCGGAGGTTGTGAGACCTTCGCCGCCTGGTGCTGCTCTACGCAAGGCGGTGGTTCGGCTTTGATGGTGCTGACGATGCCGTAGGTGCCCTCCCGCCAGTAAGCGGTTTGACCCTTGAGCTTCGCCAGCGCCGCAAAACAGCGCCTGGCTTTGTGTTCGCGGTCGGAGAAGCCGCTGTAGTACGCGTCCTCGTCAGCCACGAAGTTCAGCTTGAATGTGCGCCAGTTGCCGCCGTCGAAGACGGCAGCGCGAAATTGCCCGGCTGCCACGCTGTAGCCGCTCCCGGTCGAGCGTCTCATGTGGCACCAGAGCTTGACGTCGCCGGCTGACACGCGTCTGCCCAGCGCGCGGGACGGGAACACATCCGCCAGCGCACCGATGACGTAGATACAGCCGGTCATGATAATGCTAGTCCGTCCCTTCATACAGGCTCCTTTCGTTTTTGATTAACGTTTCGTTTTCGCCGAGTTGAAGCAGAGCAGCTTGAGGTGAGCCGGGAGTTACTCCGGCTCGGAATCTCCGGCTACATCTTCCTCAGGCTCGACATCTTCTCTGACGAGAGTGGCGACACGCGCTTGCGGCTTGGGTTGCGGCAGGGTTTGCACCTGGCGCACAGGACCGCAATCAACCACGGCCAGCACGGCACGCCGGTCGTCGAATTCCATCTCCTGGAGCTCGAACGAGAGCATGTTGCTCGCCTGGAGTGCTTCGATGCGCTCCGCCAGTTGCTCGTAGAGCTGGTCGTAACGCTTCAGCCAGCGCCGCTCGTTAATGTGCGCCGCTTCAGCGTCCAGCGCCTCCTGGTCCAGCGAGAGGTTGCCATCACTGGCGGTACCATCAGCAACGGTGGTGCCATTCCCCTCGCCGGTGCCATCGGAGTCCGCGCCGTTCGACTCAGCCTTTTGTTGAGCCACCAGCGCTGACTTGATCGCCTCGAATGTGCCGAGCGCTCGTTTCCAGGCTTGGAAACGCCGCGACTCGTCGCCATCCGACTCGAGCAACTCCGCTTCGCACGCCGCCAGAGCCGAGCCCAGCTCGCTGGTGAGGTATTCGCGTCGAAGCCTGTTGATCTGCCGGGCGGCATCGAGCGTGGCAGACGTGTCACGCCAGATCTGCACATGCTCAACCAGGCTGTTCGGCTTGGTCGGCTCGAGCAAGTTCAGCAAGCCGCGCTCGGACAACATTTGGTGCAGAGCTCGGGTCGCTTCCTCATCCAGAGCCATGAGCACGAACTCGCTGAGCCCGTCGTTTCGAGCCGTGTTGAGATCGCCGCGAATTTCCACAATCAGACCTTCGCAGACGTCGTCCTCAGCCAGGTGATTTCGTCTTGCCTGACTTTGTTCATCGGAACCCGCTTCGACAAGTTCGAGCCATATTTGTTTCAGCTCTTGCCGATGTTCCATTGCGGTGATTAGTCGGTGGATTTTTTCATTTAGTGACATAACGACCTCCTCTTCAGGGCTGTGCGTCTATGCGCACGCCTTTCCTGGCGCGCGCTCAACAAAGCCCCTTGTTGCGTTTTTGCTTAAGAGAAATCCGCTCGCCAAGCCCGAAGGCGCAGAGCGAACGGTGAGCCATTCTCGACGAACAGCTCTCGCCTGACTTGCATCAAGCGACACCCTTTGCTAAAGCCGAGCAAGCAGCAGCAGCGCCAGAGCACCACGGCAAACCTGGCATAGACCACCGGCATTCCAAAAGACTGGGGCCGACATTCCAAAGACTGGCTTGTTCTGCCTGACCGGAGGCAGAGGAATTGAGCTCAATCTTTTAGAAAACTGGTGGTTTGGCTTGGTTTTGCTTCTCGATAAATCAGCTTGAAAGTGTATCTCGACCCTACATAGCCGATGGTGGCATAACAACCTTCAGGCCATCAGTCTCAACCAGTGCAAGATTAGATCTCTTCGTAATCTCCCTACTCAAACGGCGTCCGGCGATAGCGCGACCGCGCTAGCCGACTCCATTGCGAGCTTGCGATACCTGGCAAGGCTCGCGCGACCCGGCTCGCGCTATGGTACGTCCTTCGAGACGATCGTCCGTTTTTTCTCATCAGCTTCGCTGCCGCCTTTTCGTTTGACTACATCGGCAAGCGTTCGCAACAATCCGTTTCTCATAACCTCATCACCGGCGCGGACCTCGACCACATCGAATTTCGCGCGGCTCGGGCTCAGTCGTTTATCTAAATTCTCCAGGGAGCGATCGGCGAACTTACCCGATTCACCGAACTTCAGGATAACGATGATAATCTCGCCTTCGCGCGCCATCTTCCTGATGGCATTTTTAATCGTTTGGCGAAACGTGATTTCGTCATCCATACGACCATCGGTGACAATCGTGATCAGAAGCGGTTTTGAACCACTCTCGCGCTCGCTAAAATATTTTTGCAGGACGCCGTTCAACGGCCGAGCGGCATAGGTCGAACCAGCAGGCATTGTCTTGCTGAACAAATCTTCCAAACGATCAAGATCCATTCGCTCGTAGCATTGAGATTGCTCATCGAAGAGCGTCAAATCGATGCCCTGCGGAAACAGCGCCCGAGCCTGCGCGGCGAACACCTGCATGACGCGAAGGCAGCCCATCCAGCGGCTATCGGGTGCAAGGTCTTCCCATGGCGGAGGCAGCTTCCCCCTTGAGGTGAGCGGGGACCGCCGCATCGATGCTGATTTATCGACCATCAGCACCAGGTGGTAACGATTCAACAGACACTGATCGTGCAAGTGCGACATCATTGCCAGTTGGTAATCATCCGAGCATTCCGTCAACAATGCAGACTCAGCGCGGGGGGAAGAAACGCACAATGCAAAGGCGGAAAGAGATACACATGCGAATCTATACGCCTTCTTCCGTGCCGGCAGTCTTTTCTTCCACGTCGCGAGCCTTTTCTTCCAAGCCGCGAGTCTCTTCTTCCAAGTCGCGGGTCTTTTCTTCCAAGCCGCGAATCTTTCCTTCCAAGCGGCGAGTCTTTTTAGCGCTTCGGATAAGTCAGTCATATCGATCTCCACAAACAAAATTGCCCGAGGCATGTGGTACAGAACACGAGATTCTTAGAGGCGCCAGGAAACGATTAAATGAGGTGCTAAAACCAGGCAGTAACCTGCACCCAGGCTCCGCCGAAAACAGCATGAAATATCACGTTCGTCACGTCATATGTAGCGAATAGCAAACAAACCTGTGCCCGTCATTTGAAACTGACCAATATCAACATCGCCCGCGGGGAGAGCCAAATGTCAAAGACTCGAGCTAAAGCATGGCGAAAGCTGAAGGCATGAAGAATGCGGGAGAAACAATGATTAGCTACACAACTGGGCTTTCCCGGGGCCCTTTAACCTTTCGATTCTTTTCTTGACCAGACTGAAACAGCGAACATAGGTTCAGATCATCACCTATGCCAATAACTGAGAAACGTCATCCAGCCAGCAAGAGCTAAACACAGACCAAACTTTTCATTGTGGACCTCGGAACGGTCCAGAGAGGAGGATCTATGAAGGGCATGCTCTACCTCGAGCAGAGCGAAATCGTGAGCATCGCGGCGCAAGGCTGTCGCCAACTCGGGAAAAACGTACTCGAAGGCGGG
>JAJPJO010000348.1 GCA_021324135.1 Pseudomonadota bacterium | reverse complement strand
CCGCTCACCGGTTTGTCGAGTGAAGAAGCACAAATTCTGCGGGCTTCGGTTCTCGTTCAGCAGCAGCCGTTTTACAGCGGGCTTCTGGCTGCCGGCATGTTGATTGGCGCCCTTGGCGTAATCATGGACGTCGGCATCTCGATCGCCTCAACCGTATCCGAGGTCGCCCGTGCCGACATGAAGATGTCGACCGCCGCGCTTTATGAGTCGGGGATGAACGTCGGCCGCGACATTATGGGAACGATGACGAACACTCTCATCCTCGCCTATGCCGGAGGCGCTCTGCCGCTGCTTCTTCTCGCCACGCAGATGCCTACCATCAAACTGATCAATCTCGATCTTTTCGCCACGGAAGTGGCATCGGCACTGAGCGGCAGCCTCGGGCTCGTGTTTACCATTCCTCTCACGGCGCTGGTAGCCGCGAAAATGATGTCGCCGAGAAAAGAACCATGAAGCGTTGGATTTTCGGATGGATTCTCTGTTTCCTGGCCGTTTCCGGCTTCATGGCCGGCGGCATCTGGTACGCTCTTTTGCTGGCTGCCGCAGCGGTTCAGTGCGGTCGCGAATTCGTCTCCATGGCCCAGGCCAAAGGATACAAGCCGTCGGCGCGCATCGTCACGGGTATGATCATCGCCTTCATCGTGCTCGCTTCGCTGCCGAAATTTCCCGGTGTGATCAATTTGCCCGAGACCTTCCCGCTCTCGCATTATCCTATTTTGCTCACGGTCGGCATTTGCATATCATTTTTTCGGCTGATGCTCCGCCATGAGTCGCCGCCTGCCACCATAGCTGATATCGCCTCGACGATCATGGGATTCATCTATGTCGGTTGGATGGCGAGCCACCTCATGCTCATGCGCAACCTGGCGCCGATCGATTGTCCACCCATATCCAATCCGCTCCAGCAGCCCGGTTTGGCATACCTCTGGGTGAGCTTCTTCATAATCTGGGCAACCGATATCTTCGCTTACTACTTCGGCAAGAAATTCGGCAAGACAAAACTTTATCCGGCCATCAGCCCTAAAAAAACGGTCGAGGGCGCGGTAGCCGGATTGCTCGCATCGATCTTCTGGGCTTGCGTAGTTGTTTATGCAGCCGATCATTACGTTTTTCCATGCCATCCATTCCAATTTAAATTCTGGCAGGCGCCCCTCATGGCAATTGTTGTTTCCGTTGCAGCGCAGCTCGGTGACTTGTGCGAGTCTTTGTTGAAACGCGATGCCGGCATGAAAGATTCAAGCGATGTCATACCCGGGCACGGAGGCTTTCTCGATCGCGGCGACAGCTTGCTCTTCGGGGCTCCGATTGCTTACTACTGGATTAAGATGGTTGTGCTTGGCATTCTTTAATATGAAGATGGAGAATTACCGCCTGGTATCATATACTTTATGCAGATTCTTGGAGAGGTGGCTGAGTGGTCGAAAGCGGCTTCCTGCTAAGAAGTTGTACGGTCAAAAACTGTACCGTGGGTTCGAATCCCACCCTCTCCGCCACTTTTTAGGAAATTGCCTACCAGCCGGGTAGGCTTTTTATGCGGACCTTGGCATGCTTATGCTAAGGCAATATCTCCCGCTTCTGAGGACAGGCATGGAAAAAACGGCGGTTTTCTGGATTCGCGACGGCGTTTTGATCGATCGAATGCCTGTAAACGCCGTGGCTTTCGCTGTGTCCAGCTTGACTCATTCATATGCAGAGGCGCGCAGCAAGACCAATCTCAGCGATCTAATCAATTTTGCCTTTGCTGTCTCAGGCATCTCATGTGCCGACAAAATGGAAAAATTCAACCGCGAAAGATTTCCGCTGATAAACGATGTCGCGCAAGCGTCCCGATACTACAACGAGCTCGCCGGTCGGGCGGCGAACCATTGCCGATACTTCGATGGCGCCTGCGATTTGCTCAGAGAGCTGAAATCGCACGGCCGGCTGAACTTCATTACATCCGCAGTCGATCAATCGGTGCTCGACGCCTGGGCCGACAGCGATCAGGGACGGGTCGTCGTTCCGCACATCGAGGAGATTCTTGCTCGTCGCTCGAGTCAGTTCACCAAAGGCAGAGCTCATTTTGCTTATGTACATGAGCGTTATGGCATCGAGAAAATTTTCTACGTTGCCGATGCCGTGTCTGAGATAGCAACCGGAGCTGAGTTGAGCAGCGAATTCAACATCGTTCCGGTCGGCTTCGCCAATCTGATCACTCCGCAAAAAATCAGCTCTGCATGCCAACTTGTAATGAAAGAGCACGACAATCTGCAGCAGTCGGCAAGCGATTTTCCGGCATCAGCACTGGATTTGGATCAGTATGCATTGCGTCTTCCCGGTGAAGATGAGCTGGTGGCAAGCCTGAGAGACGCAAAAGCGAAGGAGATTGTCACAGGCAGTGCCGGCGACATCATGGCAAACCTGGCTGCCTATCTTGAGACAGCCCTAGCTGATCTGGTTTAGAACCTCAGTCAGTTTGTCTTTGCTGGCACGCAATCGCTTCGAGTGCTCCATTATTGCCTGCACGGCTTCGAAGTTGCCGCTTTGCATAGCTTCCACGCCTGTGTCCTGCATCGACTTCAGGGTCCGATTCAGTTCGGCGATTGCATCATTGAGACGATCGACAGTCTGTTGCTGGGCGCGATTGACCAGCTCGACAATCTCTGAGGCATCGGCTGCCACGCTTTGCGACGCCATCGGTTTCAAAAGCGATTGCAGTGTTTGCGAACCCTGCGCCTTGTTTGCCGGCTCAGCCTCAGAAGGACCGGCTGGAGAGGCACTGGCCGAGGACAGGGCTGCCGATAAGGAAGATGGAGCGGAAGGCGGGGCTTGTGCCGCGTTTTCTGAGGGTGGCGCCTGCACGTCGGTAGTATTGCGGCGAACCAGTCCTGCCAGTCCCCCGCGCAATGTCTGCTCCATTGCCGGAGGTGCTGCTTGTGGAGCTGCCGGCGTCGTTGGCGCTGAAGATCCCGCAGCGGGCTGGGCTGGCGCAGCCGTTGGCGCGGTCATGGCGGGTTGAGCCGCCGGAGCCGTTGGCGCGATCGAGGGTGGTAGTGAGGGAGTGGATTGAACTGCTGGAGCGGGTTTAGGGGCCGGAGCCAGTGGAGCGGCTGGAGCGGCGGGCTGCGATTGTGGCGCCGGTTGCGGCGGCGGTGTGATTAAAGGCGATCCGGCCGCAGCGGCAGCATGCAATCCTGGCAATGGCTGCACAGACGGTTGCGGGGCTTTAGCAGAATCGGTCGAGTCGTGGTTGGCATAGGAGCTGGCCGAGGTCGGCTCGAATGTTCCGCTGGAAACGCCCGTGGACTCTGCTGCTCCCGCCTTTTTATCTTCGTTTTGAACGATCGATCCGGAAAGGCTTCGAATCACAGGCGCTCCCGGCTCCACGCTGGCGGCGGGGATTTCGGACTCATGGTCCTCTGATTCACCCCAGTTGCCTGGCTCAGCGCTCTCATTGGCGCCCCACGAGCTGGCATCAGAGCCGTCTGGCTCAGCCTCTTCATCGGTGATCGGCTCGAACATGCCGGACTCATCAGGAAGAAGGCGGCGGTTGCCGGTTTTCCCGGCGGCACTGCCGAATAAACCGAGCGGCGGCTGAATCGGGGGCCGGGTCTCAGGTTGTGCCGGGGGCATAGGCGGGGCTTGCGCCGGAAGAGCCGAAAGTGATTGTCCTGGAGGGGCACCTGCTGCGGCTCCGAACGGCGGAGGCTGCAAGATTCTATTGGCCTCGGCGGCCAGACCGGGAGCCGGCATGGCCGGCATACCAGGAGGGAAAGGAGGCGGAGTCGATGCGCCAGGCTGCAAGTTAGGGGGAGTGGCTTGCCCAAGTGTGCTCGGCACAGGCGGCACTGATGTGCGGCTCGCCGGCGCTGGCGGAGCCGATTGTGGCGGCAGAGCCGGCGGTAAATCGCCACTGCTTGTGCCAGCCGAGCTCGCGTTTGTGCCGAGTCCGACCATGAAGCCTGCCCCTGGTGGTCGCAGAACCTGGCTTGGCGGTGAGGGAGCCGGCGCAGGCGGGATGTTCTCGGGTGATGCACCCGGCGCCCAGCGTGAGGGCGCCGGACTGGCGCTTTCAGTGGCTGCGCCTGGAGAATAGTAGGCCGGCGGCGGACGAAAGCCTTGATCGACATTATCGGAGGAATCTGTTTGGGCGGGTGAGGGAGCGGGGCTCACCGGCGTGCCACCAGGGGCGGTGCTAGTTTCCGGACCATTGTGGTTCTGGTCGAGAGCCTGGCTGAATGGACTCTTGAAAGCACCTGAATCGGAGCGAAACTCGCCAAAAGGTCTGGTCACACCGGCAGTCGCTCCTGGTGATGGCGGTAATGCAGATGCTTGCGAGCCCCCGGACCGAGCCGATCCCAGGGAGACCGAAGACAGGTTTATCGCCTCGGTTGTCCGGTTTGCCAGGGCAAGCTCCTCGCTGCGAGCCGACTCTTCCATCAAGCGCTTGAGGGTCTGGGAGCGTGTTTCAGTTGGCGCCTGGAATGCCGTTTCGCTTTCCATTTGATATGTATTGCTTTCGCTCTGGTATGAATCACTGGCTGTCTGCAGTACATCGCTTGCGGTTTGGAATGTGTCGCTGGCGCTCTGGAAGGTGTCGGTCGGAATCTGGAATGTCCTCTCATCGGCGAGCGGGATGCTCGTATCGTCTGTTTCCAGGACAAACTCCGACTCACCAGCCCGGAAACGCTCGAAGGATCGATCGGGAATAAGCTCTTGCGACTCTTCATGGCTGGCAAACGAGAATTTTTCCGTCTGCTGCGCCTCGCCGTTGATCACCTTGACCAGCTGCGTAATAATGCGCCTGCCGATCCGGGGTACATCGGCAGTGGTTATCTGCTTGCCGTCGATGCCCCAGAGCGCCGAGTATTCGTCGCCGGCCATCTTTGTGATCGTCAGATACGGCGGGAAATCCGGTCCGGGCATAAAGCCGATCAGGAAATCGATTGGCATAAAGTACCCTGATGCCCGCGTTTCCTCAGCATGCATGACAAATGCCCAGCTTCTCGTCGACAAATGACCGCGCATGAAGCGGAGCTTGGTCATATAATCGAGGACCTTCTCCTGATAGCCGGTCGGACGCTCGCAGGTCATCTTGAGCTCGGGATCGTTAGCCGCTTTGTTGAGCTCAAATGAGTAGCGCTGCAGGTGATCGAAGAGCGTATCCATGAGTGCCGGCATGGTGGGCAGCGAATCATCCACGCCGCGTCCCGGGACAATTGTCTCGGTGGCGCTGTCGGGACTGGATTCGAGATTGGTCAGCCAGCGAGCCGTCTCCTCGCCGGTGAATTTGCCTTTGATATTGCTGAGAATTTTTTGCTTGGACTCCAGTATTCGCCGCTTCAAATCGGAGTTTTCCGGCGGTTGGGTCGGCGTGCTGCCCAGAGATGGAATGGGTCTTCGGTCGTCATCTTCGCGCATGCAAATTCCTCAGCGTTCTTTATTGGGTTCCTTACTTAAAAGTGCCAGATAGTACTTGGGGCGGTCCTCGAAGTGGTCGATTCGCAGATTATGCCTCAGGCACCACGATTCGAGTGTTTTCATATTCGGCAATCGATGCGGCACTATATGGGGCTCGCTTTCATGAAGCGCCTCCACAAAGGCAGAGCCTAAGGGATGACTGATAACAATCCGGCCTTCTTCACCGAGCAGACAGACAGCTGCCGAAACTGCCTCATCCTGATTCCACATATTCCCGAAACAACCATTGAAGAAAACAGATTCAAATGAGAGTAAATGATTTGGCAAGGCATCTTTGCCAACCTCGGGAAAGTCAGCAATGTCACCTTGCCAGAAGAAAACGCCGGGAAATTTTGCCCTGGCTCGGGCGATCATTTGTTCGCTGAGGTCGCAGCCCACTATATTACTTGGTTTCAATCCTGCCTCGATCAGGTGCCCAATAATTACACCAACCCCGCAGCCGACATCGACGACCCTGGCCTCCGGGCTCAGACTCACGGCTTGCACGATGTTGCGTGTGCGCTCCTGAATGTCTTCAGGGATGGGCGCCAGAAAGATGTCAGCCAGCTTATTGAAGTACTGGCGCTGCGTTTCTATATGCGGCAGTCGTTCGCTTTTACTCATTGAAAGCAGCTTTGTTTGTAGAATGGACTGTTAGGGCTTAGTGAAGTTATGCCTCCGGCAACTCCGTTATAGCGTTCAAATCAATCAAGCAAGAAACATTCATCGCGGCATTTACGCCTGAATTCATTAGAAGAAAGACCCGAGGAGGCGCGCCGTGGCGGACGCTCCCAAAAAGAAAGAGCAGAGCAAGTTCAAATTGAAATCCGCGCCGGAGATCAAGGTGAAGACTGCCGAGGAGCGCTTGCAAGAGCTGGAGGCGGAGCTGCATGCGGAGTCCGGCGCGGCACATGGTCTGGCCCCGATTGCCGGGCAGCCGGGCGAAGGCGACAAGCAGGCCGGGGCGAAGCCGAATGCCTTCAACGGCGCCTTCTCGAAGATTGCCGTGCAGCGCGATCTGTTCCAGAGCCATGGAACCTCAAGAAAAATGCTCCTGTTCTGGGGGCTTGTCGTCTTGAGCGTCGTTTTGTCAAAGCTTCCCGGCGCCGATATTTTCTTTCTCCCTCTAAACCAGTTCACCACCATGGTGCATGAGATGGGGCATGCTCTCACAGCCATCGCCACCGGCGGGGCGGTAAACGGCATGACCATAGTCGCCGACGGTCAGGGCCATGGCGGCTTGACGCATTCGATGGGAGGCATTGAGTTTCTCGTCATTCAAGCGGGATACATGGGTACCACCATTTTTGGCTGCCTGCTTGTCTATATGAGCCAATTTCCCAAACTCTCCAAAGGAATTCTGATCGGCATCGGATCGATTATCGCGCTGGCGACGCTATTCTTCATGGGTCCGGGACTGCTATCCATGCAATTTCTCCAGGTTCTCTTCAGCATGCTCTGGGGATTGGCGATGGCGGCGGTGCTCGTCTACCTGGGGCTCAAGCTCAAGGACGCGAACGCCAACATCGCTCTTCTTTTCCTGGCGATCTATACGGCAATGGACAGCCTGCGCTCGATTGTCGTGGTGCTGAACGCCTCGGTTTCCGGCGCGGCAGCCTGGTCCGATGCGACC
>JAJPJO010000339.1 GCA_021324135.1 Pseudomonadota bacterium | reverse complement strand
GTATCCATGGAGGTCTTCATGGAAGAGAGCACTGTCGTCCTTGAGTTGCTCGAAGGCTGGGTGCATCAAGAACCAGGCGTCGAACTTGTTTCTGAATCTATCCGACCAATAGACCAAACGGCGCTGGCGAAACATATCCAGCTCGTGCGCCAGCCGGGTGCCGCTCCGTCGCAGTTTGCTGTTGCTTTGTTGCAGCTCATCGATTCGCTCATTCAGAGCTTCGATTTGTCTTTCGAGATGGTCTATTCGCACTGCGTCCGCTGGCGCATTAGCAGGTGTAAATAATTGCGTTTGAGCACTGCCGAGGGATGAGCTCTCCAGGAGGCTCATCGACTTGATATCGCTTAATGAATGCATATCGCTTAAATGGCTGTTCGACATCGAATTTTTGGCTCAGCGACTTATTCTCAGGCAACTACTCTACCATTGCAAAACCGCCCGCGCTTGTTTCGCTCATGTATTTAAATTGTTCTTCTGAGCCTTCTGTGGCAATATTTTGTCTACATTCAAAGAGGAAGAAATCGGTGTCGGTATCACTGATTACGATCGACGAGCTGGCCGAAGAATTGGCACACGACCCGAGCGCTCTGGCTGTGGTCGATACGCGCAGCCCAGACGATTACAATCGCGGGCACGTCGCCTCAGCCGTCAGGATCGGATGGGAAGATTGGAACGAGCGACCGGTGGCTCGGGTTAAAGAAATTCTAACCACACCTGGGTATTGGGGCAAACTGGCCGACCCGAGCCAGGGCCGTTTTGCAGAAAAGCTCTCCAGCCTTGGTCTCAGCAGCGATAAACCGATAGTAGTTTATGCCGATGCACGAATATCAAAAGGTTGCGATGGGCGGGTCGCCTGGATGCTGGCTTATCTTGGTGCAGCAGACGTGCGTTTGCTCAACGGCAGCTTCAGTGAATGGAAGAAAGCAGGTTTACCTGTCGAAACCGGGGAATCCCAGAGGAATTCGGAACGGGGGATATTCCAGGTCAAAATCGATTCTTCAAGGCGTTGTTGCTCTGACGAGCTCGCATCCTTGCTTCAGTGCCAAAACGGAAAGCCTCTTATATTGCTGGACACCAGGAGCGGTAAAGAGTTTAGCGGCGACGCATACTGGTATCAGCCGCGCAAGGGCAGAATCCCGGGCGCTCGACTGCTCGCCTTTGAAAGTATTTATAAATGCTGTGGGCGCTACTTTGTATCCTGCGAAGAGTACGCTAAACTTCTTCCTGAAAATCATGCTGGCGCCAAGATAGTAGCTTATTGTGAGGTAGGGGTGAGAGCATCAAGCGTGGCGCTTCTTCACGAGATCCATACCGGTGATGTAATGCCGGTGTATGACGGTTCGATAATGGAGTGGGGCGCCGATCAGAATTTACCGATCGAGCGCGACAACAAGTCGCCGTCTGCAAGCGATTGCGCTGAGCCATTCTTTTCGGCTTGCCAGTCCGTCGATACTTCGGCAAAGGGTTTGTGAGAACTATTTATGCATACACATAGGTCATTCGCGTACGGTGCTTGCCTGGCGGTTTCGCTTTCCATTTTTGTAGCCGCGGGACTGAAACCGGCACACTCGGCTGAGTCGAAGGAAAACGGCTCAGGCAGCCCGATTCCAACAACCTCCACCACCCCTGCGCCGGAACTCGACAAGGCGAAAAAAGCAGCGGCGACGATTCAGGTGAGTCCCAAGACACAAGCTCTAGTTAAGCGTGGAATCGCATGCTCTAAAGAAAACGATTTTCACCATGCGATTGCTGCCTTCAATCAAGCTATCCGTCTGGATCCTCTGTGCTTCGAAGCCTGGTTCAACCGAGGTTGGGCTTACCGGCAGATGGGTGATTTCGAGCATGCGATCAGCGACTACACAAGCGCCTTAAAGCTTCAGCCTCGCAAAGCTCAAGTCTATTTGAACCGCGGGTGGTGCCACAACCGTTTGAATCACGACAATGAAGCCATGAAAGATTTCGATAAGGCCATCGAGATCGATCAGGCATACATCAATGCCTACCGCAACCGCGGCTCGCTCAAACTCAAGGTGGGCGACTACCAGGGCGCGGTCGATGACTTCAATCAAATTCTCACGCTCGACCCTAATTCAAAGACAGAAATTGGCAAATATCTGCAAGCGAACGCCATCAGTGATCCGAATGCGCGAGCAATACTGGAGTCCGCGGGCGCCAAGAAGGCCCTTGCCAAAGTTTCCGAGACTCTGTCCGGAACAAACATTCGCTTTAGCGAGACCGAGCTGGCCAGAATGAACAACAAGGCTGCAAGAGCCATCAAGGAAGGGCAGTTCGAGCGCGCCATCGAAATATTGCAAGGATTGACGAAGCAGAATCCTAATTACAAATTCGCTAAGCAAAATCTCGCCACCGCCTTCAATAATCAGGGACTGAAGCTTGCCAAAGAAAAACCGGAACAGTCGGCGCGATTGTTCCGTCATGCTCTCTTTTTCGCTCCCGGCGAGGAGACGGCAAGAGCCAATTTAAGTGCCATGATCGAGACCATGGGCAAAGATCCGAAATCGCAGTCCGTACGTGAGGCGATTGGTGATGAGCTGGCTGCTAAAGGTGATGCTAAAGGCGCCTATGTCGAGTATCAGGAAGCGCTCAAGCTTGGCGATAAGCCTGAACTGCAAGCTAAACTTTCCAAACTCTCC
>JAJPJO010000164.1 GCA_021324135.1 Pseudomonadota bacterium | reverse complement strand
CTTCGAACGTGTTGTCCGGGTAGGTCAGCTTGCTCTTTCGATCGAAACCATCATAGCCATATGTGCTCACGTTGCTTCGCGCATCAGTGATCGTGGCGTAAGCGTTCCAGGAACGGCATCCTTGCAGGAGAAGATCCAATGTTGTTAGCTAACCTGTATGAAAGAACGCGGAGATTTTTGATTGTCGAAGCCATTGAGCGAATCTGCAATTCGACGACAGAATTCTGTTGTAGCACGCTGGGAGGCGAGCGGACTTTCGCAGGCGGAGTTTTGCAGGCAGGAAGGCATTCCTGAGTGGAGTCTGTCTGAATGGAAGCGCCGTAAACGAAATAGAGACGCTCAGAGGAAACGTCGAGCTAAAGAGAAAGGCAATGCGCGCGGCATTGAGTTTGGTGCTGCCAGCGAATCGGCTGTGCTTGATGAATCTAATCACGCTATTGGACGATCCGGCATTGGAGTTCAAGCGTTCGTTCCCGTGATCCCCCAATTGAGTAGTGGACTAGAGCAGGCACCACATTCGGTACGAAAGCGGATCGTTGCAGAAATTGTTCTTCCCGGTGGTGCACAGATGGAGGTTCTTTCAGGCGCCGATATCGACACCTTGAGAAATTTACTAAGAGCACTGATGGAGTGCGGATGGTGATCAGCCCGCTAGGAAATACGAGAATTTTTCTGTGCACCGAAGATACGGATATGCGCAAGAGCTTTAATTCCCTCTGTGGGATCATTCGTCGGGCCATGAATCTGGATCCCCTCTCGGGATATTTCTTTGTCTTTAAAAATAAGCGTGCAGACCGAATCAAAGTCGTCTACTGGGATAATACCGGCTTTGCAATGTGGTACAAGGCGCTTCAAAAGGGGACTTTCAGATTTCCGGATTTGCAAAGCTTTTCTTCTGCCGGATTGGAAATCGATGCATCGATGCTGCACTTGATTCTTGACGGTATTGACCTAAGCAGCATTCGCCGAAGGCACCATTTTCGCGTCTTGCCAAGCGCACACCCCCTCAGAGAGGTGCCTAAAAGCCCCTTCGGCGAAGATTTCGATCTCGATCCAGATGGCTGAGAGGCACCATATCTAGTGAGTCGTCAAAATAGCTTCTTGGATTCCGGCTGTAATTTCCATCACCACATATGGTGTTTGGGCTCTGTTGTCACGAGCAAAAATGTCTCGACCTTCAGTCCAACCACTCCTCTTGACTGACCTTCTGAGGCATTTTAGCGAATTGCAGATTTGGAAGAAACATAAGATACCTTATCGGATCCGTCCGTGATAATTCTGCCTCCGAAACCGGTGGCAAAATAAAGGACAAAAGCTCAAAAAATCAAGACTTGGTGACCAGGCCGAACGGACACCCTTACATCGGTTGAGATCCAGGCGTGCGAGTCGTCAGTCTGTTGAGCACGTCGAAGGTCTGCGTGATCACATCGCCATTGCGAGTGGTGCAATCTCATTTCGAAACGCGTAGGACTAAACATTGCAAGTTCGATTCGATATCGGCGTAGGTGACGGAAAGACCAACTTGCCAGCCGGGTTGTAAACCCAGCTGGCAAATTGATCTAGCGGCAGAGAACTTTTCAACGCTTGCTATCAAAACACGTGAAGCAATGATCGCCTAACACGGTATCAGTCGGACACCTTCGAAGGTGCTATGATATGACATTCATACGCATCTATCGATTTGAGTAGCTGGAACTAGGAAGATGTTAGACGAAAAACTAAGGCAAGCAGCTGCGCGTCTGAAAATTGCTTTGGAAAGGGAAGACTGGCAGGGCATGATAGAGGCATGGAGTACCTTCATAGCGACTGATCCGACTCTTACAGAAGCGTATGTTAATCGAGGAAACGCATACAAAATGGTCGCAAACCATGCCAAAGCAATCGAGGATTACAGCAAGGCATTAGAGCTTAGGCCAGACGACCAATTTTTGTACAAGAGTCGCGGGTCCTGCTACCATTCCTTAGGCATGCTAAAGGCTGCGATTGATGATTTCAGCAGAGCAATCGAACTGGATGCCAAAGATCCAGATGTATATTACAAGCGGGGATGCGCTTTTTCAGAAGAAAATGAATGGTCCGCAGCAATAGAAGATTTTAGTTCAACAGTAACACATAATCCCGCTTACGCAGCGGCATACAACAACAGAGGAAAAGCCTTTGCTGAGATCGGGCAATCCAGAATGGCAATTCATGACTTCAATTCGGCAATTAGCATTGATTCGCAACAAAGTTCGTTTTTCTTAAACCGAGGACAAGAATACGCCAAGCTTGGTAATCATGAACTCGCCATTCGTGATTTCAGCATGGCTCTTACCCTGAACCCAAATGATGAGATGACACTATACAATCGGGCCCTTTCCTACAAACACGTCGGATTGTTGGATGAAGCGCTTGCCGATTTGAGTCAACTCATCCAACTAGAGTCAATTCTTTCGTATAGAGCTTTTCAAGAGCGCGCGCAACTCTACACTAGCTTGGGACAGGATGTTCTAGCCCAAGACGATCTACTAAACGCATCCGCAGCTATCCAATTCGCAGAGGAACTTTGTCAGCAGCGCGTCATGAACGATCAACTGCTGAAGGAGTTGAGCAATCAACGAATTTCCTTAGATGTGGTACGAATGATCGATCACTCGTTCGAATGCCCGGCGAGCGCATCGGATCGGCTTGTAGCTGCCCTGCAAGAAATGGGCTTCACGGTGGACCCGCTAGACTTAGAGCTTAAGAAGTATTGCTCGAGCAAAAACAATGCCACTAGTTCTACTTGGGTTAGATGCCACGAGCAAGCAACACCTAATGAGATGCGGCAAAGGACTTTTGAATTAGCCCGACTTGCCTTCAAGTTGGGCGCTTCATACGATGGGTGGGGTACTCCCTTAGGACAGAACGAGATATGAAGAAGACCCCAGGGTGCATGTGGCACGCACCCTGGGGCTCTGATTATGGTCAGAATCCAAGTTTTTTCAGCGCATCCCAACCAGCTCTGAGTATCTCGTCCCTATTCTCTTTACGGTCACTGAGGGCAGGATCTTTATTTCGCATGTTGTAACCTGCGGCTCTAAGAGTCTCCAAGACGATATGTTCGAGCCCATGCTGAGCCTCCTTAGTACCAGCGGGTAGCGCCACTTTCATAACCATATCACCCTTATCGGGCGAGCGGAGCCAATCGCCAGCCCTCCTGTAGAGAGACTTGGTTCTCCCCGTGTACAAATCCATGGGATCTTTTTCATTTCCCAGGATATACACGCCTCCAACGGCGCCAGGGAGTGCTGCTGCTCCCTCAGTTCTACCTGACGTCAATTTTGCTTGCGATATGGATACGTCGGCGAGGGCAGCCCTCATCATGTTGCCGACGCTCACTGTCTTTGCTGTGAGGTCGGACAACACGAATGTGCCACCGGCGTTCAGCGGTCTGTCTGAACCGCCCGCACGCACAACCCCCAGTCCATCTTTTACCCACCCATACTTTGCTTGCCTTGCGTCCCACTCTTCCTGTGACATCGGCCAATCCGATGTTCCATCGGGATCGGTCCGGTCCATTGGATCGTTGTGGACGTAGGCGTACAGGCTCAGATCCCAAACCGGATCCGTTTGCAAGAATCGCCCGATACTCGGGGCGTAGTATCTCGCCTTGTAGTGATAGAGCCCGGTTTCGCTGTCGTAGCGCTGTCCGGTGTAACCGAATGTAGTGCCACCCAGAGAGCTCGGCTCTCCGAAGGAGGAGTACCGGTAGATGTTGGTGGCATTACCCGTGGTGCCATCAGACTGCGCGATGATCGAGCCGATGTGGTTCTGGTGCAGGTAAGTAACGACACCATCTGCATTCAGTAGGAGCACGGGATCGTCCGAGCCGTGGGCGTAGACGTAGCGGCGGATGAGCGTGTTGGCGACGTCGTCCCACTCTTCGAGCAGCTGCGAGCCACTGTAGACGAACTTCGTTTTGGTGAAGCCGTAGGTCTTCCGAATTTGACGGTGGTCGCCGTCATAGTCGAAGAGGACGCTATAACCCACCCCGCTCGCCGGAGCTGCGGAGATGAGGCGGTTGTCGATATCGTAGCTGTAATGCCATTTGCCGTCGTTCGCCAGGCAACCGTCATTGTTGTACGAATAAGTGATACCGCCGACGGTGGGGTACTCGTTGACGTTGTTTGCCGTTCCGTAGTTGGTGGTGCCGGTCGGCGCCACCCACTCGAAGTTCACCTTGTCCGAAACGGTCTGGCTCGTCATCTGGTGCACTTTGTTGAAACCAAAGGACCAGCTGACGGTGCCGACCGCGCCGGTAAAGGCGATGCTCCTCGATGTGCGGTTGTTGCCGATGTCGTAACCATCGGTGGTGACAACGGTATTGCCATAGGTGAGCTGCGTCCGCCTGGAGAGCGCATCGTAGACGAAGGCAGCGGCGTTGCTGCCGGCGCCGTTCAGTGCGATGGCGGTGAGGCGGTTGAGCTCGTCGTAGCTCTTTGTTGTGTACCAGCCGTCCGGATGGGTAATCTTCGTGATATTTCCGTTGGCATCGAGCTGGTAGCTGACGACCTGGCTCTGCGGGTTCGTTTCAGAAGTGAGCCTGCCCGCGGTATCATAGCCGCGAGAGAATTGCCCGGTTGCAGGGTTCCCTGCCACCACAGGGGTGCTGACGCTGAGCAGGCGTCCGGCGAGATCGTAGGCATAGGTTACGGACGGCTGCGTTCCTGGTGTGCGCGTCGAAAGCCGGTTGAGCACGTCGAAGGTCTGCGTGATCACATCTCCATTTCTGGTGGTGAATGTGAGCACGTTTCCGTTTGCATCATAAGTCCAGGCTTCGAACGTGTTGTCCGGGTAGGTCAGCTTGCTCTTTCGATCGAAACCATCATAGCCATATGTGCTCACGTTGCTTCGCGCATCAGTGATCGTGGCAAGCAGCCCATTCGGCGTGTACGTTCTTTGCTCGGCGGTGATGCCGTTGGCATCGATAACCTTCGTGAGTCGCAGCGTAGTGTCATAGAAGTACTGCGTCTCGCGGTTCTCCGCATCTGTGACCGTAGCGAGCACGTCCCAGGTTCCATACGTGTTTGTGGTCACGTTGTTTAAGGGATCTGTGGCCGTCAAAACCTTATTCGAAAGCGAATAGGTTTTGCTGTCCGTCTGCCAGGCAGGTGTGCCGTTTGTTTGGCGCGACGTCGAGAGCAAGTTGCCGAGCGGATCGTAGGTATAGTTTGTTACGAACGACCATGGCGTCGGATCGGTTTTCTGCGTGAGTCGCCGCAGAATATCGTATTGGAAGTTAGTGGTGTTCCCACGCGGATCGGTCTCGCTGAGCTTATTTCCTGTTGCATCGTAAGTGTAGGAAGTCGTCAGGTTGAGGCGGCCCGTGCCATAGTCGTGTACGACCGACATGACCTTTTCGTACACGTAGTTGTATTGCGTGACGATGCCGGTCTCATCAGTGAAGGTCAGCACCAGACCAT
>JAJPJO010000439.1 GCA_021324135.1 Pseudomonadota bacterium | reverse complement strand
GAGCGGTCACTGCCACGGCACCAAATGGAAGCAAGAAGAAGTGCGTCCATTTCAAAAGGGCATGGTGACCGCGCGTCTTTTGATACCAGAAGAACAGAATGATGTATTGCATCAAGGCCAGGACGGTGAGCCGGATCAGGTTGACGGTCATCTCACCCTCCGTCCACTCGGCGACCACCCAGGCGAGCTCCAGATACGGCAGCAGAATAACGCCGTTGATCATCACGAGAATGAATAGGAGATTGCCGACGCGGCTGTCGATCAGCGAATAGAGATTTTTTGTCCAACCCTGCCAGAGCGATTCGAGATCGGTATACATGCGCACGCTATAAAGCGTCTTACCGTCAGCCACCGCAATCTTATAGCCTTTCTCTTTGAAGACCCGTGCAATGGCGTGATCTTCGACGATCTCGTCGCGCACGCTCTGATGCCCGCCAATGGCATGATAAGAGCTGCGGCGGCAGATAATGTACTGCCCATAGGCATAGGCGCGTTTGGCTCCCGGATCGTTGACGGTATGGAAAGGATCTCCGATTAAAAACGAGCTGAGCAAAACCGGCATAATCAGCCGTTCCCAGAAGCTGCCCAGCTCCTGAACCGGAACGAATGAAAGCAGATCCAATTTTTGATTGATGGCATAAGAAATCGAATCGCGAATTGAATTAGGATGGTGATAAGTGTCGGCATCGGTGAACACGAACCAGTCACCCGAGGCATATCCAACCGCGTGCGCCAGGGCGTTGCATTTGCCAATCCAGCCCGCCGGCGCATCTTTGCCGTGCACGAACTTGATGCGCGCATCCCGCTCGGCATAAGAAGCGATGATTTCGCCGGTTCGATCGGTGGAGCGATCGTCGATGATGACGATCTCATAATTGGGGTAGTCCTGCTTGAGGAGCGATTCGAGCAGCCGACCGACCTTCTTCTCTTCGTTGCGCGCCGGCACGATCACTGAGACAAACGGCAGCGCCTTGTCTTCAATCTTGGAGCGCTCCACCTGCCGCAAGAGGTGATAGAACACGCATGTAAGCGCAAACAAGAACAGCAAGAGAAACGTGGTGACCAAAAAAATACTGACTGAAATCACGCTACACCACCGTATTCATAAAAGCCCTTACCTGTTTTGCGACCGAGATGCCCGGCTGAGACAAGCTGCCTCAACAATGGGCACGGTCTGTATTTCGGATCTCCAAAGCCCTCTTGCAATGTTTCCATTACGTGCAGAACGATATCGAGTCCGACGAAATCAGCCAGAGCCAGCGGTCCCATCGGGTGGTTGTAACCCAGCGTCATGCCCTGGTCTATTTCCTCGGCGCTCGATAAGCCCTCCATGAGAGCGAAAGCCGCTTCGTTAATCAAGCACAAACCCAATCTGGTCGTGATGAATCCCGGAAAGTCTTTTGATTTGATAATCGTCTTGCCAAGCTCGGTTCCGAACTTCTTGACGCTGCTGATTGTCGCTTCCGATGTGTCGACGCCCGGGATGATCTCGAGGAGTTTCATGATGTGAGCGGGCGAGAAGAAATGCATGCCGATGAATCGATCGGAGCGCGCCGTCACGGCAGCCAGACTGGTTATCGGCAGTGAAGATGTGTTCGAGGCGAAAATAGTATTTTGAGGACAGATGCCGTCGAGCTGCTTGAAAAGAGTTTGCTTAACTTGCAAGTCTTCGACTATGGCTTCAATGACAAGATCACAACTGCGAGCTGAATCGAGACTGTCGGTAATAACGATTCTCTTCTTGACTTCAGCCAGTTCCGATTCAGTTAAAACGCCCTTCTCGACAGACTTATTGCCAAACTTGTCGATCTCCTTCATAGCCGCATCAAGCGCCGGTCTGGCTACATCGTAAAGTTCAATCGTGGTGGTGGTTTTAGTGGCTGCCAGGTAGGCAATTGCCCTTCCCATGAAGCCGCTGCCGGCCATAAAAACCCGGGAAAAGGTCGACTGAATTGGCATTGTAAGCTTCCCTAGTACCGTTTTGCGCTTAATCTACCCAAAGATCCTACCATCCCTCAAGGCGCCAAACGTTGAAGGAAAACACAATCAAAAGTGTGCACCGGCCTGAGGCGAACTGATGCAAAAAATGATTTTTTCCTGTTTTCTAATTCCTTTTTATTGCATAACTGATAGCGTTTTATTGCTAAAGTCCTAGCCTTGATGTAGTTAGCGCCGAATTGGTGCCTGAGAGCTAATTTAGCTTTGAAAGACGGAGCGGTTTGCCATCTATGTTCAAAAAAATTCTGATTGCCAATCGCGGCGAGATCGCGGTTCGGGTGATACTAGCCTGTCGCGAGCTTGACATCGCCAGCGTAGCCGTTTATTCAGATCCCGACAAGGATGCAAGGCACGTGCGCCTTGCCGATGAAGCTTGGCATCTCAGCGGCCAGCCTGTGCAAGCCTATCTCGATATCAATCAAATTATCGAGGTGGCAAAGCAAGCCGGAGTTGACGCCATCCATCCCGGTTACGGCTTCTTGAGCGAAAATAGCAATTTTGCCCGCGCCTGTGCTGCAAATGGATTCAAATTCATTGGCCCCTCACCGGATGTGATGCAAAAAATGGGCTCGAAGGTGGAATCGCGCCGAGCTATGGCTGAAGCCGGAGTGCCCGTCGTTCCCGGCACAACCGATCCGGTGACGACGGCGGCAGAGGTCAAAGAGCTTGCCACCAAATACGGTTACCCGCTGGCAATAAAAGCCAGCGCCGGCGGTGGCGGCAGAGGCATGCGCGTCGTGCGCCGGGACGAGGACGTCGAGAATGCTCTATCGGGTGCGCAGCGAGAGGGCGCCAGCTATTTCGGCAGCAACGAAGTCTACATCGAAAAGTATTTGGACAAACCGCGCCACATTGAAGTGCAGGTGCTTGGCGATGAGCACGGCAATGTCGTTCATCTCTTCGAGCGCGACTGCTCCAGTCAAAGGCGGCATCAGAAGCTTCTGGAGGAAACGCCGGCAGCCAATCTGGACAGCGCCTTGAAAGCAAGACTTCTGGAAGCGGCCGTCAAAGGCACAAAAGCGTTGCGCTACACATCGGCCGGAACGCTGGAGTTCATGGTTGCCGGCGATCAGTTTTATTTTCTGGAGATGAACACGCGCGTGCAGGTGGAGCATCCGATCACTGAGATGACGACCGGCGTGGACATAGTTAAGGAGCAGATCGCCATTGCCGAGGGTCGGCCTCTTTCTTTTAAGCAGGATGAAATAACCCAGCACGGTCATGCCATTGAATGCCGGATAAACGCCGAGGATCCCAACAAGAATTTCATGCCTAATCCGGGCGAGATAACTAATTACAAAGAACCATCCATGCCCTGGGTGCGCGTCGACAGCGCCTGCTACTCCGGCTACAAAGTGATGCCCTTCTACGATTCACTGCTGTGCAAATTGGTTGCCTGGGGCCGGACCCGAAAAGAAGCGATCGATCGCACGCGCGCCGCCCTCAAGAATCTGAAAATCGAAGGCGTGTCGACGACCATTCCTTTCCATCTCGCCATGCTGGATGATCCGGCTTTTGAGGCAGGTCGGGTCGATACCGGGTATGTGGAAAACGATCTGATGAAGCGATGGAAGGGCATCGTTTCCCGGTATGCCGGTGTCGCCACCACATCCGGTGCAAAGAACGCCCCTGAGCCGACACCGGAATTGAAAAACGGAGACGCGCCCAGACGGCGAACCGAGCCACGTTCGTTCGAAGTGGAAGTCAACCGGCGTCTTTACCAGGTCTCGGTCAGCGAGCTCGTACAGGAGCATGCTCGTGAGCAGGTCAGCCGGACAAGCCTGTCAGGACAGAATCAGCCCAGGCTGCCGGGCAGTCCTGGAGGAAGAGGCGCCGCCGCCAGGCCCGCTTCAGCACCACATACGGTAGCAGGCGGACCTGGCGAAATCCGGGCGGCGATGAATGGAGTGGTGAAACAGATTCTGGTTTCCGTGGGTGCCAAAGTGGATCCCGGTCAGAGAATCATCATATTTGAGGCCATGAAGATGGAGTCGGAGCTGGTGGCGCCGAAAGGCGGCACCATAAGCGGTATCATGGTCAAGGCAGGCGACACTGTAGAAACTGATGCATTGCTCGCTACCATCAGCGACTGATAGCCTGAAAGGTTCGGTGAGGCAACGTGTCATTCAGAATTGGAAATGGCTTCGATTTGCACAGGTTGCAGGAGGGACTGCCCCTGATCCTGGGCGGCGTCAATATTCCACACGCGAAGGGCAGTGTGGCGCACTCCGACGGTGACGTCGTCACCCATGCCATTATCGATGCTTTGCTCGGTGCCGCAAGCCTGGGCGATATCGGCTGCCTCTTCCCCCCCAGCGATGAATCCATAAAAGGGATCGACAGCATGGAGATGCTCAGTCAAGTGGTTGCAATGCTCGCTGAAAACGGTTACTCAATCTGTAACGTGGACGCCACGATTGTCTGCGAGGCACCGAAGTTGTCACCGCATTATCAGTCCATGAAAGAGCGGCTCTCAGCCATATTAAAGGTTAGCGCAAACGATGTCAGCATCAAGGCGAAAACCGCCGAGCGGCTCGGTGACATCGGCAATGGTCTGGCAATCGCAGCCTATGCGGTTTCCCTCATAGAGAGAAAGCCATGATACCGTATTCGGTGCCGGAGCAGTCAACCCGCAAACAATAGGAGTGGTTCGATCCGATGAGTGAATTTGATACGGATGTACTTATTATCGGTGCTGGTCCTGCCGGGCTGGCACTGGCGATTGCTCTGGCCAGATATGGTGTCAAGTTTCGCATTATCGATAAGAACGCCGAGCGCTCGGCAAAGTCGAAAGCTCTTGCAGTACATTCACGAACCCTCGAGGTCTTCGAAGATCTCGAGCTGATCGATCGTTTTCTTCAGGAGTCGATTCGCATAGAGGGCGTCAACATTTTTGCCGAAAAGACGCAGATTGCCCGCCTCACCTTTGATGGATTGGACAGCCCCTACCCCTTCACCGTCTCACTGTCACAGAGCAAAACAGAGCAGCTTTTAGAAGAGAAATTGAGAGAGTTCGGTCTGTTTGTGGAGCGATCGAGCGAGCTTTTGACAATCAGCAATGAATCTGAATGCGTGGTGAGCAAGATCAAACAAGAAGGCGGGATAGAAGCATTAGTGCGATCGCGCTGGGCGGTCGGCTGCGATGGCGCGCACAGCGCCGTGAGACATGCGCTGAACCTGTCGTTTAGCGGTTCGCAGTACCCGGATCTGTTTCATCTTGCCGATGTCCTGTTGGAGGGAGATCTGAATCCCAACGAGATTTACGTCTACTCGACCGAAAAAGGCCTCTCGGCATTTTTTCCTTACGGCGGCGGACGATACAGAATCGTCGCCGACATGGGGGCCCAGGAATCGAAGCCGGAAGATTCGTCGCGGCATGCCGATCCTTCCCTTGAGTTTATGGAACAACTCGTCGATGAGCGCTGTCCCGTGAAACTGAAGTTGTCCGATATGCGCTGGTCGGTTTCATTGAATCTGCATTGTCGCCACGTTTCGCATTATCGCGTCGGCAATATATTTCTTGCCGGAGACGCTGCCCATATTCACAGCCCGGCGGGCGGGCAGGGAATGAACACAGGCATTCAGGACAGCTACAATCTGGCCTGGAAACTGGGCACGGTTTCGAAAAATCTGGCCAACGATCTCCTGCTCGACAGTTACGAGGCCGAGCGCCTTGCCATCGCCATTGGTGTCATCAAAATGACCGATTTCATGACGCGCGTCAACACGCTCAAGAACCCGGTTGCCAAAAAAATACGCAATCTGATCGCTCCGATACTGGCATCACAAGAGATTGTTCAGAGGCAAATTCGCAATGCCATTTCCGAACTTTCATTGACATACAAAGATAGTCCGATAATTGAAGAAAATCGAGCTCCGCATTCGCTGGCAAATGCCAGACAGCATTCATCAACCGATTTGCTGCCCCACTTTCATTTCCATGATGGACCGGAGGCTGGAGAGCGCGCACCGGATGCGTTTCTAACCCTGGACGGCGAAAAGAGTACAAGACTCTTTGAGCTGATCAAGGGCATCAAACACTGCCTGCTTCTTTTTGCCAGCCAGGATGCAGCCGACTTGAAGAATTTCGCTGGCTTCGAAAATAGCTTGCCGGCAAATTTCAGAGACTTCCTCAAGATTGTCGTCATTACCGATTCGCCGGAGACTGGTAAAGCTTGCCTTGCTTCAATGCCGAGCATGCAGCAAGTAGAGATACAGATGCTATCGGATCTGGATATGTCAGCCCACCATAAATATGGAGCCGGGAGCGGCTGCGCATATCTAATCCGCCCGGATGGCTACATCGCATTTCGCAGCCAACCGATTGACACAAACAAGTTGCTCGCATATCTGCGCAAAATTTTTCGCCCGGCAAACCAGTGCTGAGCGAATTGACATCTTTGGATCGGCTTGTGTGATAATAGATCAACCTTTACCATCAATCTCGATCTTTGGCGTCTGAAGCAGTCGCTCCCTATAAATAAAGAGGTGCCGGACCATGACCAATCAACTAGCTATCCCTTCTGGAGAACCGGTGCCGGCAGTAGGACCTGCAGTTAAGTTCGCCGGCAACGAGTTCGTCAAACACTTCATTTTGATCTTCGGCTCCCTCCTCGTGGTTACTGTCGTCGAGGCCGTGCTCACTTCCTGGATTCCGCACGGCATAAGAACTTGGGTGCAGATATTCCTCGCGCCCTTATGGCAGTCGTTTTTCCTGGGCGGATTGATGATGATCCTGATCTCGCTTGTCGATGGTAACGAGCCACCGTTTTCGATGCTGTGGAGCAGAGCGGGCACTTTCTGGAAATATTGGATCGCCCACTGGATGTTCGGCATTGCCGTATTCATCGGTACCCTGCTTTTCATCGCGCCGGGCGTTTTCCTCGCGATCCGATTCGGTTATTACTTGCCCTGCATGGCTGAAAATGATCTGGGGCTGATCGAATCGTTTGAGCGGAGCTGGAAGATAACCGAAGGCGCTTTCGGCAAGCTTTTCGTATTTGGTCTGGCATTGTTTGGCATCGTGCTCATACCGATAATCATTGTGATCGCAATAGCCGGGATTTTGTCGATGGTTTTGAGCAAATCAGTGGGCACGGAAATAGGCATGACTTGCTATTCGCTGGTCATGTCATTTGGCGTGTCGATAGTGATGACCTTTTACTATCCGGCATGGATCCACGCCTATAAACAGGTCTCTTTGAAAACTACAAATGTCGGACCGGCACAGATTACCGGTTAGTTTTGATCGGAGAACTCAGCATTCCTGGTGCGATCAGTAACCGCTGCGCTCTTCAGTCGGCATATTTACCGCTGTGACGAATAGTCTGATACGGCTCTGCCCGGGAATTCTCAGCGGACGGCCATCGGCGCCGGCGGCCCAGACCACGATCAGATTATTGCTGTTGCTGATTGCCGTGATTGTGCCTGGCGGCGCTGTCCAGTCATCAGGGGCGGACTCTTTCCATGTTTCGGCTTGTACGCCGGTAAGACTGGGGTCGAATACAAGCCGCACCCGCTTATCGCCAAGCGCACCGTATGTGGTGGTAGGCTCGAGGCTGTCGGCTTCATATCCTGATGCCGAGTCCGGCGCATCGCCGACCGTTCCTGAGTAGTATTGATAGATTGGATCGGTGCTGAACCCCGAGCTTTCCTGTATGCGGCTCGATTGATAGGGATTGTTAGGGCAGAGGTCGTTCAGTTGCCTGATTGCATCGTTCTCCTGATCGCCGGGATCGGGCCAGTGGCGGTTCCAGATACAATACTGGCTGAGCCAATTGGCTACCTGCCTCATCTGATCGTAGAGATTCGTATCCGCCTCAGCTATGGCCATCTTTCTTTCCATTCGGCGCTCGGAGCCGGCGATCGAGCTGCGGATTCGGCGCTCCACGTAAGGTTGCGTAGCCGTCTTGATCGGTCGTGGTTTTTCATCGTTGAAAATCGATTCAGCCGCATATTGATCGGCAGATTCCGTTACTACGCGCCTGCTAATCTCGCGCTCAGTCGGATCGCGATTGGCTCTGCCACCGGGTATATCGCCGGACTTGTTTATCCTGCCATCAAATATGATATCGCCAGAGTCAGCCAGTGCTGAGTCAGTCAGGACGGCATGAAGGCTGGCGCCGCACACAAGCAGAAGTACTGCGAGCAGCGGCGACTTTGCTCGATTCAGGCGCAAAGAGGCAGGCGAAAAAATGGATAAATCTTTGCTCCCAGGTGACAAGGTGGACTGACTCCGAAATTCAACACCATTGTTATAGCGCTTTTTATTCATGCCCGGAATTCACTGTTGCTCAACGCCGTACATCGCTTGCAGAGACCAGTACGATACGGCTAAATGTTTTCGTGGAATCTTAATGGCAGGATGGCAATATAGCACGTAAATGGATTGGCCGAGCCCACAAGATTACAACGAAGCGATTCAGACCCCGGCAATTTGCTTTGCCGATCACGAGCTGAAAGGCGGACACGCTCAGGTCAATGCTCTGGGATTGCCGAGTTGCATCACCGGTTCGTTTGCCAGCGTGTATAAGATTCAGGGCGAGGGGGAGCAATGGGCGGTCCGCTGTTTTCTCAGTCACCGCGGTGAGCAGAAGGAACGTTATCAGAAGATAAGCGAGTTTGTTCTTTTCCACGAGCTGCCCTGCACCGTCAGCTTTTCATATATCGAGAAAGGCATTCGCGTGAGAAACAGCTGGTATCCGATATTGAAGATGGACTGGGTAAACGGTGACACGATCGACGTTTACTTGAGCAAAAACTTCAAGAATTCAGAGAAGATGAAAACGCTGGCTGGGCAATTCGCCTCTCTCGCCGGTGAGCTGGAGCGGGCTGGTATTGCCCATGGTGACTTGCAGCACGGCAACATGATCGTTGCCCAACATGGATTGATACTGGTCGATTATGACGCGCTGTTCGTGCCGGAGCTCAGCGGCTTGAAGAGTCTCGAGCTCGGACATCCAAGCTACCAGCACCCGCTTCGCACGGACAAGCAGTACGACACGACCGTCGACAACTTTTCCTGCTGGCTTATTCACGCTTCATTGCTCGCCATCGCCATTGATCCTCTCCTTTATGAGAACTTTGCCGGCGGCGATGATTGCATCCTTCTGAGAAGAGGCGACCTGCTCGATCCGGAGAGATCAACTTTGTTCAAGCGGCTGATCGATCATGACTCAAGCGAGATTAGCCGGCGGTTCAAAATCATCAAGAGAATGTTGTGGGCGCCGCCTGAGACAATTCCTGAGTTGAGCGTTCCCCTCGATGAGGTGGAGAGGATTCTGCCTGAGAGCGCAGCGATCGTTTCGCATGCCACTCACGTGCATGACGATCCCAATTTTTATCACGTTCGACATCCCGCTGAGAATGATACTGAGTGCGACGATCAAACCGCTGGAACTACACCCGTGTCATTCAGTGTGAGCGGAAAAGCAGTCTTGCAAAATATGCTTGTGCGAACCTGGAGTCGAACATGCCTCGTCTCGGATGCGATTATCCACAACGCCGCCCCTGCATTCTGGTCAAACCGCCGCATCAATATCGGCAACCGTCTTTTCGAGCAAGGCGATTACGAAGGCGCCTTGAGAAAATACCAGGATGTCTACAGGAGAGGGCGCGGCGGTGAAGAAGGGTCGGACAGTGTAAGCGACGATCGACTTCTCGAGGTAATGATCAGACTCGGCTACTGCAACGGGTTGCTTCAGCAGTACAAACTATCGCACAATTATTTTCTGTTCGCGCAGCAGCTCAAAGAAACAGGGAAAACGGACTTCAATGCCGATCGGGTAGCGCTTCTGCTTTCCATCAGTCACTACTTGAACGATCATCTGGATGCGGCAATGCGGCTCTTGTCCAGCCGCACAACCTTGCCCGGAAACCTGCTCAAGCTGGTAGAGAGCGAACTGCCTTACCATTACATAGCTCACGTGAAGGCATTTGATTTGCTCTACAAATATGTGATCGAAGTGATCGCCAGGCAGAAGCTTTCCGATGAGTCCTGCATCGCCTGCGCAAGCGCCGCGCTGCAAGTTTACAGAGCCGTGGAAAAGCAGACATCCACGAGCTTAGACCGTAAGGCTCTCAAGCTCCTCTTTGTCGCCGCGGAAGTATGGCCGAAAAATGAAGCCAAAGATTCATTCTACAAAGTCATAAACCGGCTCAAGGAAATCAGTCTGGCCATCGCGGTCAAAGAACAACGTGCAATAATCAGTCCATTCACGTCTTTGACATTTGACGATTATCTCGAATTAGCCGGACTTGATGAGGAAGATGAGCTCGGCTCGGAACGGCTTTTGAAACGCTGCCGGGTATTCATCGACCTCGAGAATCTCGAGCACATCGCCGATGCGAATGCGCTTCTCGCTCAAATGTCGGCTGCGCAGCTAAGCACGTCCAAAAAATTCATCACCGAAAGAATCAAGGACCCGGAAAGAATTCTAGAACTGGTGCTCATTGCTCCGCCGCAGCAGAAGGGGCTCTATCCGATTCTCTTGAGTCAAGTAGTCGGCAGAGGCACCCACGATCAGATCGCTCGACTGTTGATTCATTTGAATCATGACAGTTACACGTCCAACCTCATGCAGGTACTGGAGCTGCTTGATACGGCGAGCGATAAAATGGACCTGGCGGCCGTTCTTTCCGCGGTTGCTGCCCGAACCGAGATCGAAGGTTTTTTAGTATCAGTGCTGCGGGTGTGCGGTGAAAAATTTTCAAGACAACTATGGACGAGCCTCGAGCGCGCCAACATAAAGATCGATCTCGAGCATTTGATTGCCTTGTCGGGCGAGGTCGAGAGTCTCAGCAGCGCTGCACCAAAGATAATACCATGCATCCTGGATGCCGGCAGCTTCAGCACCACTCTTCAAACCGTGCTTTTATTGCAGGACAAGCTGCCGGAGCAGCAATTGCTTTCGCTCCTCATGCCGATCCTCACTATTCGACGCGCTAAAAAAGCGGGCTCGATATTGCACCAGCTCAGTCTCGATCCATCGAGGCAAAAGTTCGTCGTACTCTGTCTGGAAAATACGGATGCGCGTATCGCCGATCATTTCTATGACATCATGGTCAAAGAAGGCGCTACTCAACAACTGATTCAGCTAAGTGCACTGGCAGCCGAGCTCAACTACAGCAAAGCCGGCGCGAACATGTCAGTGGCTCGTAGATATGATGAGCGCATGGAAATAAAAAATCAGGGCGATCCATCGCTGCCGTCATTTAACGACAGCCTGGAAGGTGTACGTAACACAGCCTTGCGAATCGACGAGCTTTTCAAAGCGAAACAATTAAATTCACTGCGTTACTTCATCGACGTGATTATCAAACAGAATCGCGGTCCGTTTCTCCGCAAAGTCGTGCTGCAGATCGGGCAGGATGGCAATCCATTTCTGGCCGGGTTGGTGGCCGCGCGCGCTATCGAGTCCGACTTGAGAGGATGCAGCGCCGACGATATGGTCAAGCTCTTGTTCAGGAAATTCGATCTGGCCCTCGCCTGCATTTATTATCATCTGACTAAACAGCATTATGTGGATCGGCTCACCGACGCGATTCGCCTGAAGGCAGAGATGACGACGATTGTAAGTCCGGTTAAGAACGTTTTTGCCGATGAGTTTTTCCTCAGCGTGGCGAGCGTGTCATCCAAGACCGGAAAGGAAGCAGTCGAGTCGAAGGATGAGTGGATTGAAAATATAGAAGCGCTAATCAGAAAACGCTTTGCTCAAAAGATTGATGCAGAGGATGTGCATCTAGAGATCTAATCTTTCCGTTTGCTTTCAGGATCCTATTTGCCTTTTCTCTTGTGGGTGCTTTCCAGCCGATCCTCCAGCCATCTGATCATCTCATTGGCTGCAGCCAAAATTACGGCTGAAGCTACGGTTAAAACTACTTTTCTTACAATAAACATCGCATGTCCTCAGAATCAAGCCAATCCCTGGTATTGACCCGCAAAAGGCGTTCAAGTTCCTAATGCTCTGCTAAATTGAAGCGTCATTATTTCCCCCAGGTAATGCTATACGGACCCTGATCACAGCCGTTTGAGGTCTTAAGCCGCCTGCTGGAGTGTCGAACATGAAGAAGAACCGAAACTTGATCGAATGCCAGTATTATTTGTGCCTGCGTTGCGACGAGCAGTTCTATTGTTCTCCCGACGAGCGACGTCCATCATGTCCACTTTGCGGACGCTACGATGATGAATCCGTCGTAGCGGTGTCTACTGAGCAAGAGGAGTATGAAGATCGTTATTTCGACTAATGCGTTCATCGCGACTGAAGACAGGCGCCGACCTCTTTTCACTAAAGAGGAGGATATGGCATGAAGCAGCTTTTTTTATGCCTGGGATTGGCGCTGTGCCTTTGCGTTCATGCACAATTGTCGCTGGCGCAAACAACACCGGAGATTGCCAAAGGGAACTGCAAATCTTGTGCTGAGATTTGCCAGCAGACAGTGGATTATTGCAACAAGAAGCGCGGCAAGTATGGCGAGGATAGCCTGACCAATTCGCTGAAAGACTGTTTGAATGCCTGCAAGATGACTGAGGATTTTCTCGTGCGCGGCTCGAAGTTGTCGAGCAGTTCTGCCGCCCTCTGCGTCAAGGCATGCCAGGAGTGCGCAAAGTCTTGCGACAAGTTTCCCAACGACGCGCAAATGGCAAAGTGCGCAAATGAATGCAGAAAATCGGCCGGTAACCTGTCTAAAGTAAAAAACGGCGAATAGCCTAGCTATTTTTGCGTCGATTGGATAGGCTGTATATCAATTTAGTTGCCTGAGGGTAACTGACCATGAGACCGCAAAGGAGACCTCAATTCCCCCAGGCGGAGACGGAGCCTTGTCCATTCAGCAGTCGCAATCGTTTGATGATTTATCAAAAGAGGACTATCAAAGAGAAATAATATTCAAGCTCCTGGTTAGCGGCGTGAAGGACTATGCCATCTTCATGCTCGACCCCCAGGGCTATGTGATGACGTGGAACGAGGGCGCCGAGCGGCTTAATGGCTACTCGTCCTCGGAGATCATCGGCAAACATTTCTCGCAGTTTTATACCGAGGATGCTAAAGCAATAAACCATCCGGCAAACGAGCTGGAGCTGGCCAAAAAGTTCGGTCGCTACGAGGAGGAAGGTTTTCGAGTACGAAAAGACGGCACTATCTTTTGGTCGAACGTTCTGATCACGCCAATTTACAATGAAGGCAAGCTGATTGGCTTCGCCAAAGTGACGCGGGATTTATCCGAGAGACGCAAAGCCGAGCAGCAGCGCGAAGCCGACGCTCGGGTGCTGGCGGAAACGGTTACGCAATTGCAAAGCGCCCTCGAGATCAAGAGTCGTTTTCTCTCCACCATCAGTCATGAGGTGCGCACTCCGATGGCTGGAATCATAGGGATGACCGAGCTTCTGACCTTTGAGGATCTGGGTGCGAACAACAACCAGATAGTTAGCAGTATATTTGAGTCATCCAAAAGACTCTTGCAACTACTCAATGACCTGCTTGACTCGGCCAGGATGGAGTCAGGCAAACTCAGTCTCGAGTACAGGAGATTTCCGATTCGCGCCCTGCTTGGTGATGTCCGTCAACTGATCAGGCCGGAAGCCGAAAAGAAGAAACTCGTTGTATCCGGAGTATGTGCTGCTGATGTTCCTGAGCTCATTTGCGGAGATGAGCTCCGTCTGCGGCAGATTCTTCTGAACCTCTCATTTAATGCTGTGAAGTTCACCGCATCCGGTACCATCAACATCGGCTGCACGGTAAGGCAACGCCGTGATGATTTGACAGTGTTGCGATTCATCGTTTCCGATACCGGTATTGGAATATCGCCGGCGGATCAGCAAAAGTTATTCCAACCATTCGAGCAGCTACATAGCTCTACAAGCCGGCTCTACGGAGGGTCCGGTCTGGGATTGAGCATCTCGAGAAGCATCGTAGAGCTCATGGGTGGAGATATCGGCGTTGAAAGTAACGTCGGGCACGGGGCTACTTTCTGGTTTGAGATTCCGTTTCGGGAAACTAACTGCCAAACGTGAAAATGCCGGTGATAATGCTAGTTGAAGACGATCCAGTCCTGCGCGACTTGATTAGCCGTCAAATTAAAATGCTCGGTTGCCAGAGTATCGTCGTCAGCAGCGGTGAAGAGGCGGTTGAGAGAGTTTCGGTCGCGAGCATGGATATGATCTTCATGGATGTCGGATTGCCCGGAATAGACGGGAATCATGCCACCCTTCTGATCCGCGAAATCGAACTGCGTAGTCATCGCCCTCGGGTGCCAATCGTGGCGCTCACGGCTCATTCCGACAAGGAAGGCTGTATGCTGGCCGGCATGGATGATTTCCTGCAGAAGCCGGCACTGATCAACGACATCAAGAGAATGTTGGATAAATGGCTGCAAAAGAATGGATCCGATCAGGCGTAAGCGGCTCGAACGGTCGCCTCACTCCTCATGCAAAGGAGCGATTGCCGGCAAGGCCTGGCGCAAATTATCTTCGATCTCGGCAAACTCCTGCTTCTCTTTCCTATCACCGGTGCCATTGCCGGTGGTGACTACGCCGATTTCTCTTCCGTTTACAACCACTCGATTGCAATCGGGATTGAGCTTGCCCATCAGAGAATAAGCGCCATAAACGGGCTTGCCCCCGACAAGAACCAGGTCGACATCGGCGCTGTATGTCTTCAGCAGGCTCTTATAAGGATCCGGGTCCAGCTTACGAGTGAAGACGATATCGGCGAGAAAATCTTTCCTGATCTGACCGAGTCGATCTTCTACGCCCGCCACTTTAGCTGCATTCTTGGTCACCATATCGTAAAGAGTTTTGGCGGAGATCTTTTCTGTGAGCCGCTGCGAGGTCACATAAGCATTAGCAAAACGGAGTTCGTCCAGCAAATTGCTCGAGCCTGTGATAGCCCAGTCCGGCGCCAGGGCAACGTCGATTTTTTTGTCGAGAACCTTCTCGATGTTCAAAGTTTCTCCGTAAAGAGCCAGGTTGCAGCGCGGCGACCAGACGATATACATGTCGTGGTCCTTCACGTCCTGCAGTTCCTTATCGCAGAGAGCGACGCCATGTATAAGAACAACGCCGGGGCGGACAAGTCCCTTCGCGCGCAAAATCTCGAATTCGGCGCGTGCGGTTGGGTCGCTGCTCTTGCCCTCGCCGATGTGAAAGAACAGGCGTTTCAACTCTCCGGAATCGAAGGCGCTGAGATAGGCTTTGGCTGCCGCGTCATCCAACTTTCTAATATCAGGCGTATAGCTGTCGGCTTTGTAGCGTTTGTCCAGATTGCGTATAAGAATCTCGGGTTGAATTTTTGCATAGCGCGATTGGATGAGCGTCGCACCGCCCATAATGGCACGAATCTCACCATATTTTATAGCTTCATCCTCGACATCGCGGCCGAGAACCCGATCGCCATAGACGTTCGAGACCATGTAGAGATAAACGGGATCGAGCTGCCATTCATAGCGGTTGTTGAACAAACGCCCGGCACTCCATTTCGGAATGACGTTCCAATGAACGTGATTATGCGTATCGATAAAACCGGGATAGGCATAGCCGTCGAGATCGATTACTCGAGCATCCAGCGGGATCAGCCGTGCATCTCTTAACACATCTTTGATGCGATCGCCCTCAATTACAATCCAACCATGGCTGGTGCCTTCATCCGCCACCACATCGGCCGAGAGCACGAGCGACTGAGACGCGCGTGCCGAACCGGCACGCGCCTGGCGCACTGCCGGCTGCGCTGTTGCAGGCAGCGAAAGGGCGGCAACGGCACAGAAAAGAAAGACGAATTGAAGAAAGCCGGCGAAGCGCCTCTTCGTCTTTGTTGCTCTGATCTTGAATGTCATATCGTTCATTTGAAACCTTCCACTCATCGTAAACCAACGTATCGATGTGCGCGCACTTTGATGATTGAGTCGCGCGTTACTTCGAACGAGACGGGCTGCAGAGCGATATATCCAGAAAACGGATCGTCATAAGATGCCAACAAGAAAAGATTCAAACACAAAATAAGAGTGACGAGAGAATTAGTTATTACCTGCCAGCCTGCATTCTGCATGCCGAAGAAGAGCGCCAGCATTCCCGTCGCGACCGCACCAAGTATGACTACCACCCAGAGAATGCCGGGCAGGTGATACTTAAGCTGCGTAGCTCTGATGCGACGCGCCTCACCAAGGCGAGTGCAGGCGCCAAGCATAGCCTGGTGGATATTGGAAAGTCTGTTGCCTGCCGGTTCAAAACTCAATGCGTCTTGCCACAGTTGACCGTATGCATTCCAGGCATGTTCGTTCATCTCATGTTTTGCCAATTCCTTCCAGCCTTCCTGAATCACTACATTGCAGTAGTTGAGGCAATCTGTCTCGATTTTGTCCCTCTGCTCTTTTGGAAGTCCGGTAGAGAGCCGAAAGATGTCGCCAACCGCACCGGCCTCTTGTTCGATGTTTACGCGAGCTTGATCGTAGCGCGTCATGGCATTGGCTACCAGGAAACCGAGCAGCACGGCAAAAAGCGTGCCTACACAAGTAAGGAGCGGATCGGAAACTTCATGATGATAGCGCAGGCTTTGCAGGCCAAAGCCTTTGCGAATCAGAAACATCAGCCCGGTGGAGAAAGCGATGGCACCGAGTGTGATGAAAAAGATATTGGCGGTAACAAACTCAGCCACGCAAACCTCCTCACTTCATGCGCTTGTCCAGCACTTTCTGGAATGAATCGCGCGCCACCTGAAACGGTATCGGCTGCAAACGAATAATGCCGGAGAATGGATCATCAAATGAAGCGAGCAAGAAAACATTCAAGCACAAAACAATGGTCACCAGCGTATTGGTGGCAATCTGCCAAAATGTATGATGGATGCCGAAGAAATGTGCCAGGATCGCCGTAGCGATCGCGCCTAAAATAACCACCGCCCAAAGAATTGGAGGCAACTGATAGTTCAGTTGCGTTGCTCTGATCCGGCGGGCATCTCCCAGATGCGTGCAGCCCTCGAGCATGGACTGATGAATGTTCGATTCGCGCTGCGTGCCTGGATTGTAGTTAAGCACGTCCTGCCAGATCTGACCGTAAGCATTCCAGGCGTGCTCGTTCATCTTCCGTTTTTCAAGATCAGCCCAGCCCTCATTCATCACCACATCAGCGTATGCCAAACAGTCGCGCTCAATTTTCTCGCCATCTTTCAGTCCGCCGGCAAGACGAAATATATCGCCGAGCGCGCCGGCTTCTTGCTCGATGTTTAGTCTCGCCTGGTCGTAACGGTTCATCGCGTTGGCAACCATGAACCCGAGCAGAACAGCAAACAAAGTGCCGACGCAAGCAAGCAGAGGATCAGACACTTCATGGTGATAGCGCAAGCTCTGCAGTCCGAATCCCTTGCGAATCAAAAACATCAATGCAATCGAAAGGGCGATGCATACCAGAGTGATAACAACGAAGTTGTTACTGATGAACGCAGCAATGTACATGACAAACTCCCCCAGACTTTGCAGATTGTACAGAAAAACGCGCCATAAAAGGCAAATCCGGTCCCCCATCCGCTTCCTAAATTTCAGCACAGAATTGGTTTTTACAAAACTTGCGCAGCCGGAAAGCCGGAAGAGAAAGTATGGTAGGCTTAGCGGTTGATTTTCGGCAGTAATCTCGAGGTTTTAAATTGCGAATCGCGATCATGGGCTCGGGCGGAGTTGGTGGCGTATTTGGTGCGCGCCTCTGGCGAGCCGGCAACGAAGTGACATTTATAGCGCGCGGCGCTCATCTGGAAGCCATGAAAGAGCATGGTCTGCAAGTATTGAGCGACCAGCGCGGCGATGTGAAGGTGCTGCCGATCTCTGCCACTGCCAACCCCGCCGATGTCGAGCCTGTCGACTACGTTCTTTTCTGCGTCAAACTGTGGGACACCGAAACGGCGGCTCGATCGATCAAGCCCATGCTTCATGAAGAAACAGTGGTGATATCACTGCAAAATGGAATCGAGCGCGACGATACATTGAAAGAAATACTGGGCGAGCATCACATCGTCGGTGGTGTCAGTTACATCGGTGCCACCATCACCGCCCCTGGTGTCATACAACAACGAGGCACGGTGCAACGCATCGTCTATGGAGAGTATAGCAACCAACGCACCAAGCGCATCTTGCAGTTTCAAGAGGCCTGCCGGGCAGCTGAAATAGAGGCGATCATCTCCGACGACATCGAGAAATCGATCTGGGAAAAATTCACGCTGCTCGTCGGCATGAGTGCGTTGTGCGCCGCCACCAGGCAAACGATTGGACCGGTCCGATCCAATGCCCGCACCCGCCGAGCATTACAGGACGTGATCGAAGAGGCGCTTGCCGTGGGGCGACGCAAAGGCATCGCCCTTGATGCCGATCTTGCCGAAAGACATATGCAATATCTCGATGGTCTGGCTCCGGATGTTACCGCATCAATGCAGCACGATCTTGTTCATGGAAACAGACTGGAGTTGCCGTGGTTGAGCAGCGCAGTCGTCCGCCTCGGTGAAAGTCTCTCTGTCGATACGCCCGTAAATAGAACATTGTCAGCCATTTTATCGCCATATGAAATGGGGGCGGCGGCGCAATCAAACAAGTGCCGGGCCGGCTAAACGTCCCTGCCGGCGGTCTCTTTCGGCTGCATCTTGACCGTCTCTTTCGGCTGCATCTTAGCAGTTTCTTTTTGCTGCATCTTGACGGTTTCTTTCTGCGCTTTAACAGATTCCTTTTGAGGCTTGCCCTCTTCATGAGCATGATGTTTTCCATGCTCTTCGTGGAACGGCGTCGTCGTCATAACCGTCTTCACGAGCTTTGGTCCGGTCTCGTCGATTGCAGCGGCAGAGTATGTTTCCGCCATCACTCGGGCGTCTCGCCGAGGCGGAGCCATATTGATTGATTGGCTGTCGTAGACTTGCTCGACTGTCGTAGTGGTCGGCTCGGAGACAGATGGGATCTTGCGTTGCATCAGGATGGCGATACCGATGAAGATGGCGCCGCCGATAACCGCAAAG
Source organism: Pseudomonadota bacterium (assembly GCA_021324135.1). Lineage (GTDB taxonomy): Bacteria > Cyanobacteriota > Vampirovibrionia > Obscuribacterales > Obscuribacteraceae > JAJPJO01. The sequence goes on along the minus strand of JAJPJO010000439.1, from coordinate 25,769 downwards.
CTGATCGAGCGGTTGATATCAGCCAGTGACTGCCGCAGACCGACCACTTCAAATTCCAGATTGCGCACCTCTGCCTTCAGATCGGAGACGGAGTGCGAGAGCCCTACGATTGGATGAGGCAGCTCATGAAGCGGCGCATTGAGACTGTTGAGCGGTTGCGCGATCTCTTCAAGCGGTCGCTGCAGCGTGGTGATTGGTTTTTCAAAACTATTGAGACTTTTGCTTACCCGGTTGAGCGGCTCAGTCAACTGCCTGGTTTCCGAGCCGAGGCGATTGACCGGTTCGCGTAGATTTCCAAGAGAGCTCTTCAATTCCGAAATCGGCTGCTTCAGTTCGCCAACCGGCTTGGATAATGTTTCAATGGGCTGCTTCAATTCACCAATCGGTTGCTTTAAGTCGGCGAGCGGCTTCCTGAGCTCTTTGACTTGCGTGCCCAGATCTTCGACCGGCTTCTCCATGCGGGAGATTGGCTCTTGCAGAGACTGTATAGGCTCGCTCAGCGAATCGAGCGGATCACTCAAATTTTGCAATGGCTCAACCAGCTGATTGAGCGGGTGTTGAAGTCGTCGCAGGTCTTTGTTTGTCGCAGCCAGCGGAATCAATCGGGTAAAAACAGAGAGAAGTCCGTCGTCCTTTTTCTCTACCTGCTGCACTTTCCCAGTCAGCGTTCCTTTTGCGTTCTTATGCTTTGAATGTTTTTTGCTTGCCCGATCGGTTGCCTGATTGGCTGTATCAACCGCAGTCTCGCCTGCTGCCGCCGAATCATTGGCGTCGCTCGCATTTTGAGTCGCCTCACTTGCAGCCAGCTTGCGCCTGTTATTCTTCGCCGGCGCATCGTCCTTTTGCGCATCAATGGTCGCGTGAGCATTAACTGCTGCAGGCTGCGGCGCATCTTTCACTGCCGAGGCGTCCACTGCCTGCGCCGCATCTTTTGATTGCGCGGCAGGTGCACCGGCAACTCGTGCATCACCATCCGTTGAAACCTGCGCGAAAGCAGCGCTACAGGACAGCGAAAGCAAAACGGTAATCCAAATTTTTCGCATGCGTTTCTCTAACAATGAGTATTCTTTCAGGTGCGAGGGTAGCGACTCTTGTGACGCGACACGTGCAAACTAGTTCCTGGCATTCTAGCACTTGTTTCAAAGAGCAAGGCCCACGATGGGCTCATATAACGTAAAGACCGCAACCTGTCTGAGCTAGGGCCACTTATAAATCCGCTAAACTAATAGCTGCATCTTGAGTAAAATCTCATTCTGTATGATATTTTGAGAAATTCGGAGGTCGGCGTGCCACTCAAAGAGCGCCGCTCCACCTATGATGCCACCGCACCGAGGTAGCTTCCATGCCCGATCATTCAACTTCAGCGCCGGTTTTGAATCATGCGGGCCGATTTGCTATGAGCAAAACGGTCGAGGTCAAAGAAGATGGCCGCATTCTAATCTATTACAGTTTTGCCGATCGCGGGCACGCCAAGGCAGGCGAGAAGCCTGATGCGGCAAGCGAGTCCAAGGGAGCCGGGCAAAAGGCGGGAGGCAGCGATGTCTGAGATGCGCTGGAATCCCGTTCTTGGAGAGTGGGTCGTCACAGCCACCCATCGCCAGGATCGTACTTTTCTGCCGCCGGCCGGCTACTGCCCGCTCTGTCCTACTGCAGAAGGCGGCTTCCCTACCGAGGTTCCGAAGCCTGAGTATGAATTCGTCGTTTTCGAAAACAAATTCCCGAGCTTGAAGCGCGAACCTGCACCACCGGCGGTGCAGGCATCCGATCTGTTTCCCGTGCGTCCATCGCAGGGAATCTGTGAGGTAGTTCTCTATTCCTCTCAACATACAGGTACGCTCAGCGATCTTTCCATAGAAAAACTGACGCAATTGATCCAGGTGTGGCGGGACAGGTATGAAGAACTGGGCAGCCGTTCGGAGATTGATTATGTTTTCATCTTCGAGAATAAAGGCGAGGCGATTGGCGTCACCATTCACCATCCGCACGGGCAAATTTATGCCTTTTCCTATATTCCACCCCGCATTCAGACCGAGCTCGACAACGAATCGAAACATCATGCGCGTACGGGTCGCTGCTTGCACTGCGACATCGTCGCCAGCGAACTTGCCGATGGACAGAGGATAGTGGCACAATCGGATCACTTTCTCGCCATCGTCCCCTTCTACGCTCGCTACCCTTATGAAGTGCACATCTATGCCAAACCCCATCGCGGCGCGATGAACGAGTTCAGCGCAGATGAGGAGCAGGACCTGGCTTCGATCTTGAGCATCGTATTGAAGAAGTACGACAATCTCTGGGGCTTCTCGATGCCTTACATGATGGTGATGCATCAGAAACCGACAGACGGTAAGGAGCGGCCCTCGTCGCATTTCCACATCGAATTTTATCCTCCCTACAGAACGCCGGAAAAATTGAAATATCTGGCCGGCTGTGAATCGGGCGCCGGAACCTTTGTCAACGACACCTTGCCGGAGGAGAAGGCGGCGGAGTTGCGGGCAGTTTGCGTTTAACATCCAAGCCAACCTGGTGAGCGAATGAAAAACATAAAGCAACGTTTGAGCGATATGAGCGAACGCTTTTCCAGCATCTTCGCAAGCGAACCGCAGCTAACTATCAGAGCACCGGGTCGCGTCAATCTGATTGGTGAGCACACCGATTACAACGACGGCTTTGTTTTTCCTTGCGCCATCGATCGAGAGATGCTGATTGTGGCACGTGCTTCGAAGAACAAGAGGGCTCGCGTCTATTCTCTCGATTATGATGCGCTGGACGAATTTGAAATCGATGCCATCGAGAAGACCGGCGAGCCGGGCAAAGAGTGGTGCAATTATCTGCGCGGCGTGCTCAAGATTTTGGCGGAATCAAGACACCGGCTCACCGCCTTTGATGCAGTCATATCCGGCAATGTTCCTCAAGGCGCCGGCTTGAGTTCCTCTGCGGCTTACGAAGTGGCCGTGGCCACGCTGCAAAAGGAGCTGTCTGATTTGCCTCTGGATGGAAAGCAAATCGCGCTACTGGCCCAGCGAGCAGAAAACGAATTCATCGGCGTTCAATGCGGAATCATGGATCAATTCATCTCCGCCCTCGGCGAAGAAGATGCGGCATTACTGATCGACTGCCGCACGCTCGAGTGGAAATCAGTGCCGCTCAATCTGGCGCAGCATAATGCCTGCATCGTCATCGTCAATTCCGGCGTGCGCCGCGGTCTTGTCGACAGTGAGTACAACAAGCGTCGCGCCGAATGCCATGAAGGCGTGAGCATTTTGAGCACTGTCCTCGACAAAGGCGGCGCCGGCCTGAGCAGCCTTCGCGATGTCAGTGCCAGTGATTTGGAAAGGAATATTCATAACTTGCCTGATACAGTGGCACGACGCTGCCGCCACGTGGTGTTTGAAAATGAGCGCGTGTTGAAAGCGGTTGATGTGCTGAAAGCCGGCGATTTGAAAACCTTTGGCTTGCTGATGAATCAGTCGCACGCTTCGCTGCGCGACGATTATGAAGTGAGCTGCAAGGAGCTCGACCTGCTCGTGGAACTGGCGCACAAACAATCCGGTGTAATTGGTGCTCGGATGACTGGTGCCGGATTTGGTGGCTGCATGGTGGCGCTCATCGATAGAGATGAGATTGACGTTTTCAGACGGAACGTCGTGCAGGTATATGAAGAGCAAAGCGGTCGAACAGCTGAGCTTTATGCATGCCAGGCTGTTGCCGGCGCCGGGCTGCTGCAGGAAAGCGCCAGGCCCGTGTCAAAGTCAATTTAGCCCGCCGGTTTCAGCGAACGGATTTAGCGTTTCGCTCCGCTTCTTCCATGATGCGCTTGCACTTGTTCTCAGCCTCTTGCATGATCTCTTTCTCGCGCTCCTCGGGAATGCCAAGGCTGCGCGATCCGTCGGCGCCGTAGACAAACTGATTCGAATTGGCTTTCTCGCTGTCGATCTGCTCTTTGGCGGCCTTCTTGATCGCGGCACAATCATCCTTCGCCTTCTTAAGAATCTCGTCGCGCCGTCTGTCGGATGCGCTCTTGGGCGCGCTTCCTGAATCGGACTTGGCACTGGATTTGGTATCACCGCCCTCGATTTTGCCGCTCTTTTCCTTGCCGGCCGGCTTATCATCGCTCTCACCGCCGGCGGTGCTGGCAGTACTGGATGATCCCCCGGTGCTCTGCGATGCGGAGCGTTTGGAAACCTGCTCCAATCCCGCCTGGCAGCGCTGCTTCACGGCCGCATTAGTGGTCACTCTTTCGCAGGTGGAGTACTCGTACTTGGCGCTGGCATACTTCCCCAGAGCGAGGTAGATGTTCGCCAGATAATAGTGCGCTTGCCAGGATTTCGGATTCTCCGAGACAGCCTTTTCAAAAGAGAAGCGCGCTTTGTTGTAGTCACCGGCTTGATACAGCTTTATGCCTTCATCAATACTGTGGCTCCCGGGCGCAGCCTCTTTGGCATGCGCGCCGTCTTTTGCAGAGCCTTGAGCAACGGCGCCCGGCGATGAAACCACAGCAAAAACAATCAGAGCAGAAAGGGCAGATCTGGTGAAGGTCATGCCTGTAAATTTGCAAAACCTCGAATCAGCTGCTTTATTGCAAGTCATGGCGTTCTCCTCACTTTTGGGCGTTGCCCGGTTCGAATCGCTGTCTCTGCCTTAGCCGGCTTTGTTCTTCTGCTCTTTTTCAGCCAGCCCGGCCGCTTTTTCCTTTAGCTTTCCGGCTTGCGAGCGCAGCTTATCAGCTTCTTTTGCCGGCAGATCCGTTTTCAGCGCCAGGTACAATTCATACTGCTGCGCCGCCTCAGACAGCACCGCCGATGATGGCTTCTTCGAATGCTCGAGTGCTCTTCCCAAACCAAGTCTGGCATCCGCCAGCTTCGGATTCAACGATAGACCATGGCGGAATCTATCCACGGCTCCGTCAAACTGCTTCTTATTCGACAGCTCGTTGCCGACCCGCACATCCTCAAGAGCAGTCTTCTTCAGTTTTTCAATGCCATCCAGTCCGCGCTGAACGCGATCGGGACTGCCGGAGAGCGATTGGGCGCGCTTGTAGGCAACCTCGGCACTGTCAAGATCCTTCACCATGAACGCCACATCAGCTACGGCAAAGGCCTGTTTTGCTTCATTCATATTGTTGACCACGCCCTGGAAAAGTTGCTGGGCTTGCAAGTAATTGCCCTGGGCCATCATCGCCTCAGCAGCAGCCACCCTCTCGCCGTCGCTTTGCGGAGAGCCGATTTTGCTCAGATCCGGTCGAGTGCCGGCCAGGGACATCAACTTGGCTTGCGCCAGGCGGAGTTCCATATCATCAGGATTGAGCTTAATTGCATCATCGAGAGTTTTAAGAGCGGTTTCATAGTCGTTTGAGGCAAGGAGGGCTCCGACAGCCGCTTTTTGCGCTTTCAAATAAAGTGCCTGACTGAGCCCCTTCACGGCTCGATTATCATTAGGGCTCATCTGCAAAATAGTGCGGTAGCCTTTAATGGCATCATCCGCCTTTTCCAACTTCAAACATGTATCGGCTATGCGCTGGCGCAGATCGATGTTGTAAGGGATCTGCGTCAAACCCGATCGCAAGTCGGCTATGGCCAGCTCGAGATCGCCGCGGTTTTCTCTGATGTCGGCAATGCGCAGATAAGGATCGGCATTCTCCGGCTTAATCAAAATTGATTGCTGATATTCTTTCAGCGCGGCAACTTCATTTCCTTGCTTTTGATAAGCATCTCCAAGAGCCATGTGCACCGGCCAACTATTGGGGAATTGATAGAGAGAAGTATTCAACTCCTTGATCGCATCATCGACGCTTCCCTGCTTGAGAAGAGCCATGCCCAACCCGTAGTGAGCGCTGGAATTACCGGAGTTGAAGTTGATCGCCTGGCGAAAATCTTCAGCCGCTTCAGCCAGACTGTTTTGATCAAGCTTGATGTGCCCGAGCGCGGAATACGCCTGTGAATGCTGAGGATCGAGTGACAGCGCCGTGCGCAGCTCGCTTGCCGCCTGATCGAGATTACCCTGCTCTTTATAAACCTGACCAAGAGTGTAGTGCGCTTCGCCCGAGGCAGGAGCCAGCGTCGTGGCTCTGGTTGCATAATCCTGCGCTTGCTTGAGGAATGAATCGCGATTGGCCCGGATCGTTCCTGATGATGATTGCAAACGATTCAAAATGATCGCCGCTTTGCCGGCATAAGCAGTGGCATTGTTCGGATCTTGCTTGAGCACTCGCTCGAACATCTCGTCAGCCCCGTCGAGTTTAAACTGCTTTGCAAGAGCCATTCCAAGCCCCGCCTGCGCATTTACATCAGCGGGATTGTTGACCAGAAGCTCTCGAAATGTATCTTCGGCTTCAGAATATTTCCCTTGTGACAAGAGCTTTTCGGCCGGCATCAGGTTAGTGGTGACTTTGCCTGTGAGATCGACATTGGGGTTGAGCCGCAGTGTACTCGACGTTCCCGACCCGGAGCCGGGCATCGGCACCTGTGCCTTCGCCGGATTGATAGAACATCCGATGACCAGGGAGACCGCAAGCAGTATGTGTCTTTTCGATTTAGTAGTTAACACGTTCCATCTCCTGATAATGCCTTCTGAACTGCAGATCTTACACCACTGGCATCCTCTTAACATGCCAGTGTGAATCCATCCGTCTTCAATTTCTGCTACCAGAGTAAAGCCTGAAGCGTAAATGAAACGTCAAAATTTTGCTCGTCTACTTCAGTTTTGTTACTTTGCCTGTATCAGCTGCATGTTTTGCTGCCGAGTCGTCTTTGACCGGCGCCTCTGTGTTCGCATCAACGACCGCGGGTGGTTTCACATTATCGCGAACCTCCGCCTTAGAGGCACCATCATTCGTTTTTGCAGGCGCAGGACCTAATTTGCTCAGAGCCTCTTGTACTTGCATGTCGTCAGGCTCGAGGGCTAAAGCCTTTTGATAAGCGCTTCTTGCCTCAGCGGCGCGATTCAATTTTTGAAGCACCTCACCGAGGTGGTACCAGAGAATTGCGTGCCTGGGGCTGAGCTGGGCGGCTTTACTGAACTCGCGGTATGCGGTTTGCCAGTCGCCTTTTGACTCAGCCAGATAGCCCAGGTCGACATGCAGCGCCGTGGCATTAGGATTGAGCTTCACGGCCAGCGCCATCTCGGAGAATGCCTGGTCAGCATGACCTTTATCGGATAGCAGAAAAGCATAATCGGCATGCGCATACGGATCGTTGGGATCGACTGAAAGCGCCGATTGATAATAGGACTGCGCGGTTTTGAAGTCGCCCTTGCTCGCATAAGCGAAAGCGAGCGAGCGAGAGATGGCAGGATCGCTGGGCATGTATGTCTTCGACCAGAACAATTCACTGATGGCATCGTCCCACTTGCCGTCTTTAGCGAAGTCCAAACCCCGCTTATAATGCGCCCGAGAAGCCTCTATGCGCAACTCCTTTTGCTGCTTTTCATTCAACGGAATCGGATCGCCCAGACCGACGACCATCAAAAATTCAGCCAGCGAGCGCAGCGGCTTTCCATGCAGCAAAGCAAGCAAGCAGTAGTCGCGGTGCGCGATCTTGAGGTCCGGCATGTACATAATCGCGGCTCGCAATTCCAGCTCGGACAAATCGGCGTCCCAGATCGACATATAATGCTTGGCGGCATTGTAGTGCTGAACTGCCTCATGCTGTTGGAGAAGTTTGAGATGCTCCTTGTTCTCCTTCAGATAGGCATCATATTCGGTATCACTTCCTTTGGTATCAAGCTCGGTGATATTGGCAGCGGGCTGATTGCCGTTTTGACCAGCAGCCGCTCCGGACGATTCGCTGCCGGCATCAGCCGAGGATGCCGGCTCAGCCAGGGCAGGATGAGTGGTAAGAGTGAGAGCGGAAAGACCGGCTGCAGTCGTGCAAACAGCGGCGTTTAAAATCAAAGTGGCTGCCAGGCAGCTTGAAAGACGTTTGTGCAAAGTTGATTTGGTTGACTTCATCGTATATGTAGACCGCGACTAGGCTGGATGCTCGAGACTTATTAGCGAGTAAAAACGACGCTGCTCGGCCGATCCTTATTATGACATTATTGCTTACTCATCTCTCAAGGTTCAATTCACTGCCCAAATTCCAGGGTTTTTCCCAGTGACGGCAAAAACCTCATCAGCACGGGATGTGCCGACAAGACAAGCGACGCCCTGTATTGCACCTATGTTCCGGCATTTGTAAGCGGCATTAAACGGCGACAATTGAGATGCCGTTCGCATCAGCAAACTCAGCCATTTCGCTCTGCTCAACCACCATTGTAGCGTTTGCTTCGATTGCCAGAACGCCGCCGCGCTTTTCATGAAACATGGCCTCGAGCGTATTCATGCCCACGGCGGGAATATCGAAGCGCTGATCCTGATTAGGTTTGGAAACTTTACACACGCAAACAGGACCGCGTGCCAGACTGACAGCTCGTTTGATGGCGTGATCCGTGCCTTCTGCAGCCTCAATCGCCATAATTATGCGGTCTTGAACGATGACCGTCTGGCCGATGTCCAGCCTGGCGATTTCCTTGGCCACGGCAAATCCATAGTCTACATCAGCGTATTCAGCCGCGGTCGGCTGCCGTTTTGTAAGTACTCCGACATTGGGAAAGATGTGGCGAAGGAACTCAGACTGAGTCAAAACCCGCACCCCATGCGCTTCGCAGAGCTCGCCGATCGCCAGCTGGATGGAGTCGTCACTGAAATCGCTGAGTTTGCTCAGCTCGCGAACCGCCGTCCAGTCGAGCTTCGTGATCTGCTTCAACATGTCGAGTTTGGGCACTTTGCCGATGAAGACCATCTCCTTGCAGCCTTCCTGGCGGATAAGCTTGATGTTGCGGCCAATCTGTCCCGGATAGATTGTGTGAACCTTCTCGCAATGCGGACTGATACGAGCCACTGCCTCATCGGAGAGCGCAAAGCCGATGACATCATATCCGCGCTCCCTGGCGCTCTGAGCCAAAACGCCTGGCAGTTTGCCCGAACCGGCTACCAGCCCGAGCTTTCGCCCCGTTTTCACCTGCACTCCCTCAAGCATCGATGTCGTCATAAGATGCTGTTCTCCAATACCATCAGCCTCAAGAGTGCCAAGTCTAACATGTCTTGGCAGCCGTTCCCTTTGCCCGAATAAATGAATATCTCTCCAAAACCCTGATTTTATGAAGGTTTCCTTGACATGAGCAAGTCAATAACATTAAACTGGGCTAATAGGATGGTCTTATCCGCTCAACTTACCCGTCGTTTCGATGGCATTGGAATTATGAAAGTTCGCTTTTTTGCAATCAGCGCCATGCTTGTCTCTGCTTTTCTAGGAACGGTCCAGACGGCAGGTGCCCAAGGTTTCATCAAGAAATCAACCGAGGAGCTGCCCAAGGTGCAGTTCTACATGGCGCGCCAGCAGTGGCAGGTCGTGGATGACTCGCCGATAGTCAACTACAAACAGGGCGCTCCCGGACAACAGCCGCAGCAGCCCGGACAGAGCGGTGGTATGTTGAATCGACCGGCGCCTCTTCCCAGAGCCGGCTTCCAGCAATATTCTCCGCAAGCGCCGACCTTCGGCGGCGGATTGCCGCAGGTGGTAAATGGCGTGCCGCCCAAGGATGTAGCGCCTGCGCCGGTCAAGCACGGCAAGAAGGCCAAAGCCGGAAAGCTTGGTCCCGGCGGCAATGGCAGTCAGGGGACCACGACGGCGTCTAAACCGAACCAACCGGTCTCGGCCGCCAAAGCTTATTCACCATATAAAGGATACAATCCGCAGTCGCCTCCTCCGGCTCAGGGTCCGGGAACAGGGCTCGCGGCTAATCAGAATAACCAGACAAGGACCAATGTGAAGGGCAGCGTCCTCCATTGGGCGCGTGGTGGCAGATAGCACTCAGAGTCCTCATCAGTTGTATGCCCCGACCCTGCCTGCTAAGGGTCTCCGGCACTGGCTGCCGGGTCTGAATCTGTTCGCAAGCTACAATCGCACCTGCCTCATGAAAGATGTCGGAGCAGGGCTGGTGCTTACCACCGTGCTCGTTCCGGTTGGCATGGGTTATGCGCATGCCTGCGGTCTGCCATCGGTCTATGGTTTGTACGCCACAATCGCCGCCCTGGTAACCTATGCGATTTTCGGACCCAGCCGCATTTTGATCCTCGGTCCGGATTCGTCATTGATAGCCATCATTGCCGCAACGATACTACCGATAGCGGCGCGGGGATCCGATCGGGCAATTCTGCTTGCCGGCATGCTTGCGATTCTATCGGGCTTGCTCTGCGTGGTTGCCGGTCTGGCTCGATTCGGATTCCTTACCGATTTGCTCTCGAAGCCGGTTCGCTATGGGTACTTGAATGCAATCGCGCTCACTTTGATCGTTTCTCAATTACCGCAAGTATTCGGCTTTCAAATCGACGAGCATGCATTCGTTCAGCAAAGCCTGGCACTGGCGCACGGCATAATGGAGCAAAAAACGAACTGGAGCTCATTTGCGATCGGCAGCACTTGCTTGATTGCCATTCTGGCGATCAAACGATGGCAGCCAAAAATCCCAGCGGTATTAATAGTGGTGTTAGTGGCGACCGTGGTGGCAGCATTTTTCGACCTTTCCCATACCTGCAATGTCCAAGTTGTAGGCCCGCTTCCTCACGGCTTGCCGGCTTTTCGCTTGCCGATTGTCTCGCTTGCCGATATCCAAGCCATCATCGGCGGTGCGATCGTCATCGCACTCGTATCGTTTGCCGACATGAGCGTTGTCTCGCGAACCTTCGCCATGCGCGGACGCTATGTGGTCGATGACAATCAAGAGATTATCGCGCTTGGAGCAGCCAATATCGTCTCCGGTCTTTTCCAGGGTTTTTCCGTAAGCAGCAGCATGTCTCGCACGCCGGTAGCAGAAGCCGCCGGAGCGCGAACCCAATTGACCGGCATAATTGGTGCCGTTTGCGTCGGATTGCTTCTGATCCTGGCACCCGATCTTTTGCACAACGTGCCGCTCGCCGCTCTTGCCGCCGTGGTTATATCGGCATGTTTTTCACTCGTGGAAGTGAAAAATGTCGTGCGCTTGTATAAATTGCGGCGAGCCGAATTTGTCGCTTGCCTGGTTTGTTTTTTTGTAGTGACACTGATCGGCGTCGTGCAGGGCATACTCATCGCCGTCGCACTTTCGCTCCTCGCTTTCATCTGGCGGGCGTGGCGGCCACACTCGGCGGTCCTGGGGCGCGTCGATAGGCTGAAAGGCTACCATGATATTTCGCGTCATCCTGAGGCGCGGCAGATTCCCGGATTGATTCTCTTCAGATGGGATGCGCCATTATTTTTTGCCAACGCTCGCGTTTTCGAAGAGGCGGTTATGAAGGCAATCGGCTCCGCACAGCCACCCGTCAAAGCAGTGGTGGTTGCAGCGGAGCCCGTTACCGATATCGACAGCACGGCTGCCGATACCCTCTGCGATCTGGTCGAAAATCTGCGGCGAAGCCACATCGAATTATGTTTCGCCGAGCTCAAAGGTCCAGTAAAAGATCAATTGAAGTGCTACGGAATCTTCGAGCGTATCGGTGTCGATCATTTCTATCCGACGATTGGCAAAGCAATCGATTGGTACATTGATGAACACCAGATTGAATGGCATGACTGGGACGAATTACAAGCCAAGTAATTTCGCTTTGGCTGCTTTGAATTCTTCTTCATCTATAAGACCTGCTTGCCGCAGCTGCGACAAACGCTCGAGTTCTTTGGTGACGTCGGGCTTGACACCACCATTGGTGCCCTGCGGCGCATAGGCTCTTTCAACCGGGCTCATTTTCTCGAGGATGACGCCACCGACTTTCTTGCCTACTTTGGTGCCAATCAGACCACCAACCAGAGCGCCCGTGAATGTTCCCACAATTGGAATCGGAAGCAGGACGGTGCCGACCTGGGCGCCCGCCAGGACGCCGGCACCGGCGCCCGCCATGGCTCCAGTCTTGTCATTCTCCTTCCTGGCTGCCTGGGCTGCATTCATGTGTTCTGCCTGAGCTTGTGCCTGGGTCTGGGCTTGTTGTTCTGCTTGTGTTTTGAATTCTTGCTCTGTCATGTTCTCTCACCCGTCGGTTGTGTCGTGCTAACTATTCAAACAGGACCGACCTCCTCATTGGGGGAGGCACATACAGTTAATAAACCGTCCAGGCGACAGAGGCGCTAACTTAATCCAATTACCGATCGGTTGCACGTGGTGACCGGGAGAGCAAATCCGTCAGCGTAGCAGCAATGGTATCAAGCTCCAGAGGAGCGACCTCCTTGCCGTGCAGAAGCTCCTGCTGAATCAAACAACACATCATTGAACCACCGACGACTGCCGCCATTGCATAAGGATCCTTGATGCCGAGTTCCTCTTTATGCAACTCGAAAAATTTGCAGCCGATGCTTATGCCGCGATTGAAAATCGTTTTGAAGTAAAGCGTAGCCAATTCCGGAAAGCGCTCCGATTCTCCAATGACGATGCGCAGCAAAGCCAGGAATTGTTTGTTCTGCCGTTGACTCTGGACAAATTCTTTCAGGAGATAAACGAAGTCGCCTGCATTGCCCGACAGCATGCGCTGCTCGAAACCCGGACCAAATCGATCCACCGTCAGTGCTTCGATAATGGCGACGAATAACTCTTCTTTGTCGGCGAAGTGACTGTAAATCGTCGCCCTGATCACGTTTGCTTCTTCTGCCACTTTCTGCAAAGTGGTGGCTGCATATCCTTCCTTGAGAAAAACTTTTGTCGCCGCCTCAACGATCTGCTTGCGCTTGCTTCTTGGCGACTCCTCGTCTGCCTGAGCGCCCTGCCAATCATGTCGCTGCTTGGCATCAGATGTGCTATATCGCTTGCTGCGCGCTTTTGTGCCCACGTCTATCTCTCCGGTTTCTGTTTGACTCTCCAGGCGCGGTCATTGTAACCGCCGAAAATTGATTTTACCAAACATACATGTATGTATGGTATTCTATCATTGAAGTTCGTCGCCACAACCCTACTTGGATACGAAATTCGCATGGTAATAAAACCGGACGCGAAAACTACCGAACAGCGCTTAGCTCCTACGGGCACCCGCAAGGGGAAGCGCGTCATCATTGCCGCCGTCGTTTTGTCCATCATCGGGGCAGCCATAGCGACGTACCTATATATAACGACGCCGCGCCAGCCAGCCAATATTCTCGATGTCAGCGGTCGCATCGAAGGTTATGAAACGAACATCGGACCGAAAATCGGCGGCAGAGTGGATCTGATTCGTCACCGTGAGGGTGAGCTGGTCAAACGCGGGGAACTGCTCGTTCAAATCAGTGACGCCGATATTCAAGCTCAACTGCGCGGCAACATTGCTCGCATTGAAAAAGCGCAAGAGCAAGTCGAAGAAACGAAATACAAAATCGAGAATATCAAGACGCAGATCGAAGGTTCCAATCTGAAAGTGGCTCAATCAAAGGAAGATTCGACCGGGAGATTAAGACAGTGGCAGTCGACGGTATCGAGCGATCAAGCGCGGATAAGCGATGCCGAGGCTCAATTGGTGCAGGCTCAAGCGGACTTTCACCTCGCCGATATCCGCAAGCAGCGCTATGGCTTTTTAGTCTCCAAGCTCGCGGTTACCAAGGACGAATATGACCAGGCGGCCACCACATACGATACCGCCAAGGCGGTAGTCGAATCGAAGCGCGCCAGCCTCGAGGCAGCCAAACGTGTCTTAAAGGCGGACCTCGGGCAACTCAACCAGGCCCAGGCAACCCGCATAATACCGCCGATGAATCAGCAGGAAGTGCTCGGTTATAAGAAACAACTTTTGCAGGCCGAGCACGAACTGAAAGCCAACGAGCACGACGTTGCCAACGCCATCGCCGATCGAGATTCGACCAAAGCGAACATCGCTTACCTGCGCATTGAAAGTCCAATTGACGGCGTAGTCACTGCCAGAGCGGTCGAGCCGGGTGCGGTGGTTACACCGGGTCAAACGCTTTTGTCTCTGATCGATCTCAATGCCGTTTATCTCAGAGCATATGTGCCGGAAGGACAAATAGGCAAAGTGAGAATCGGTGAGAAGGCCAAGGTCTATCTCGACGCCATGCCTGATAAGCCGCTTGAGGGCGAGGTGATTCAAGTTGATCCGCAGGGCTCATTCACACCTGAGAATATCTATTTCAAGAACGACAGAGTCCGACAAGTCTTCGGCATAAAAATCTCGATCAAACAGAGCCATTGGTATGCCAAGCCGGGCATGCCGGCTGATGCGAAGATTACTCTAGATTAGGCAAAAGCAATGCTCGCTCAATCTCAAATGACTGCTGCACCATCCGACACGGTTGTTTCAGTGCGCGGATTAAAGAAGCAGTACGGCGAGCTGGCGGCTGTAAAAGGAATTGATTTTGAAATTTATGAGGGTGAAATCTTTGGACTGATCGGACCGGATGGCGCGGGGAAGACGACCACGTTCCACATTCTGGCCGGGATTATGGATCAGAGCGAGGGTGAAGTGCTTGCCCTGGGAACCGCACCACGGCAGGTGCGCTTGCAAATCGGCTATCTGACGCAGATTTTTTCTTTGTACACTGACTTGAGCATCAATGAAAATATCGAGTACGCTGCCCGCATTCGAGAAGTGCCGGAGCGTGACTTCAAATCCAGACGCGAAAAGTATTTGCGCCTCATGGATCTGTATCGCTTTCAAGATCGGCTTGCCGGGCAGCTTTCAGGAGGGATGAAACAGAAGCTCGCGCTCTGCTGCGCCCTCATCGCCCGCCCCGATATTCTGCTTCTCGATGAGCCGACAACCGGTGTCGATCCGGTTTCCCGCCGCGATTTCTGGGACGTGCTCTCATCGATCACGCATGAGGGCGTCACCGTGGCCGTGGCCACGCCTTATCTTGATGAAGCGGAGCGATGCTCGCGCGTTGCCTTGATGCACAAGGGCAGCATTTATCAAATCGGCAGTCCCGCCGAGTTGCGGCATAAGCTGAACTTGCGGCGGCTCGAGGTGAGAAGCGACAGGCTCGATGAGACGCTCGACGCTCTGCAACGGCAGTTTGACTCGCAGCCCTCTGGTAGCACGATCAAGGATATCCAGCAATTTGGAGACCATCTTGATGTTCTGGTCGCGGATCCGGCCGCCGGCCAGGAGCAAATCAAATCGGCGACGGCTGGTCTTTCTTTGCGATCGCTCTCGATTGAAGATCAAGAACCGACGCTTGAGAATGTTTTTGTAAACAGTCTCAAGTCCAATGAAGCAGCTCAAGAGATTCAATACCCCTTCATCAACAAAGGCACGAAGCCCGAGGGTGAGGCAATCTTGGCCGAGTCGATCAGCAAGCGCTTCGGCAATTTTCAAGCCGTGCACAACGTCAGTTTGAGTGTCGAATATGGCGAGATCTACGGACTGCTTGGAGCAAACGGTGCCGGGAAAACGACGACGATCAAAATGCTCTGCGGTCTGCTTGATACCACTGAAGGTGAGATGATGCTTGCGCATCGCAAGCACGATTTGCGCAATACGGAGTTGCGCAGGCAGATCGGCTACATGAGCCAGAAGTTCGTTCTGTACGATGACTTGACCGTGATTGAAAACCTCAATTTTTACTGCGGCACTTATCGCATCCCTGCAGCACAAAGGCGAGAACGGCTTGATTGGGCGCTGTCCACTTTCAATCTGCATGGATTTGAAGGAACTCTGACAGGCGCTTTGCCGGGCGGCTGGAAACAGAAACTTTCATTTGCAGCATCAGTTTTGCACCAACCGTCGATCATCTTTCTCGATGAACCGACCTCTGGTGTGGACCCGCTGGGCAGGCGGCAGTTGTGGGGATACATTCGCCAGTTTGCCAGGAACGGCTCCGCCATTCTGGTAACCACACACTTTCTGGAGGAAGCCGAGCATTGCCAGCGCCTCGGTTTCATGGCTGCCGGAGAGCTGGTTGCTCAGGGCACCCCCGGCGAGATCAAACGAAATGAGCCGGGTCAGCTGGTCGAGCTCAATGTCGATCGCGTCCAGGAGGCCTATTCCGTTTTGCAAAAAACGATCGAGCCATGGCGAACATCTATTTTTGGCAGCCGATTGCATGTTGTTTTCATCGATCCGGCCAATGAGAAGAGCAGAGTTTACTCCGAGTTGCACAGACAAGGCATCGATATTTTGAGCGAGCGCGTCATTCCATTTTCGCTGGAGGATGCTTTCATCGGCATTGTTCAGCGCTCCAAGAAAGGAGCTGCTTGATGGCGATCAAACGAATATTCCGACGCTCGCTCGCTCAAACCCGAAAGGAGTTGCTGCAGTTTCGCCGCGATCCGCTCACGGTCGCTCTGGCCTTTGTGCTGCCCTTTGTGGCGCTGCTTATGTACGGCTATGCAACCCGTTTGGAAGCCAAAGACATTCACATAAAAATTTTCAACTTCGATGATGGCAAGTTAAGCCGCGAATATATTGATGCCATAAGCGCCACCGATCAATTCAACGTCTCGGCCGGTGAAGGCGGCGACATAATCGCGCCCCTCGATCGCGGTGAGGCGAAGGCATCAATAGTGATACCACCGGAATTCTCGCGCCTGATCAAGCAGGGCAAAACAGCTGACGTCGAGCTGATTATCGACGGAACCGATGTTAACAATGCGCGCGTTATAAAGAACGGCTTTTTCGCGCTCACTCAATTCTTCATGAGCGATCACGGCTTGAGACAATCAAGAGCGCCAATCGGAACTGCCGTTCGGCTGTGGTTCAACCCCGGGAGAAAAGAGCCTTTGCAAATTGTCCCGGGTGCAATCGCCCTGCTCACCTGGATTTTTCCGGCTCTTTTGTCGGCATTTGCTCTGGTGCGCGAGAAGGAGCAAGGCACCGTGCTGCAGTTGTATGCCTCGAGCATCACCGCCTTCGAGCTCATTCTCGGTAAATCATTAGCCTATCTGGCAATCGGTATGGTAGAGGCGATAATCGTGGTCGTGGCAGGACTGGCCTTCTTCAGCGTTCCCTTCGTCGGCAGCTTCACGGCCTTTGTCATATGCACCACTCTCTTTGTCTTCAGCGGCGTATTGTTCGGTCTGTGGGCGGGAAGTAAAGCCAACAACCAGATGGCCGCCGTGCAGATCTGCGCCATGATTGGTTTTTTGACCTCGATGCTCCTTTCCGGATTCATCTATCCGATTCGCAACATAACCTATCCAATTTCCCTCCTGTCGAACTTCGTACCGGCGCGCTACTACATTGAAGCTTCGCGCGATGCCTTCGTCCGCGGTGGCTCGCTCCTGGCTCACTGGTATATCCCGTTTTTCCTGCTCCTCCTTTGCCTGCTCATCCTTTTCTCGACGACGCGGGGCATGAGCAAAATGCAAATCGCGAAGTGAGGGACAAGCATTATGCAATTCATACCAAACACTGGATTCACGGCGCTGCTCATTAAGGAGTTTCACCAGCTCTTGCGCAATAAGCAGCTCGTATTCATGCTGGTGGTCACCCCGGTCGTGCAATTGTGCATGTATGGATTTGCGCTCAGCCCGGAAGTGAAGCACATGCGCCTGGGCGTGATCGATTATTCCCAATCACCAACTTCTCGCGATTTGATTTCATCACTGGTTCGAAACGGCGTATTCGATCTCTTTGATAGCGGCGGAAGTGAAGCCAATCTCGCTTATCGGGTCAGAGACGGGAAGCTGGACGCCGGGTTGATCGTCCCACCCGATCTCGAGCGCCTGATCAAGGAGAACAGAAGGCCGAGGGTACAGATCATTCTTGATGGCGTCGATGCCAATACTGCCGGTATAGCGACCGGCTACATCAACCAGATCATCAGGAACTTCGGGCAAGAGACTACTGCCGTCACGGACTACACGCCTTATGTGGACGCCGTCAGAACAAAGTCCACTTTCATCTACAACGCCGGATTGAATTCCGCCTGGTTTTTCGTTCCAGGCGTAATGGGGCTGGTGTTGAACGTAGCCGGCATTATGGTGTCATCCGCGACACTATTGATCGAAAAGGAAACCGGGACGCTCGAGCAGTTGCTCATGACCCCGGTAACCTCAGCGGAGATCCTGATTGCCAAAATTATTCCGCTGGTCGTGCTTCTCTTCGTCAATGTCCTCGTCAGCCTCCTGGTCGGTATAGGAATTTTTCACGTGCCTTTTCGCGGCAATCCTATATCCCTGGCGGTCGTCTCCTTGCTTTATATTTTTGTCGTCATGTCGATCGGTATTGCACTGTCCACGGTATCAAACAACCAGAGGCAGGCAATGTTGATATCCTTTTTTGTCAATATGCCGGTCATCCAGTTGTCCGGTGCTGTTTCACCTCTGGAGAGCATGCCGCCGTTTTTCCAAAAGGTTTCTTTGCTCAATCCATTGCGTTATTACATAGAGTGTTTGAAAGGCGTCTTGCTCAAAGGCGTCGGACTGGAAGTTTTGTGGCCGCAAATTTTGGTTCTTTTTTGTTTCGCCATAGTGCTTTTGACGTGGAGCGCATCCAGATTCAGGAAACAATTAGCATGATGAAGACACGAAAAATTCTATGCGTGACCTTATGCCTGTTCCTTTCACTAGGCACATTCACGGATGTCAGAGCAGAGAGGATTCCGGTCAGCGATCAGACTGACAGCACCACTACCGGTGCCGCCGACTCGGCATCCAGCCCTGGAGCATCGCGCACCACCGCCAGTGCCGGCTCGACCAGTCCCGCCGACAATGGCACCGTTCCCGGTGGCAGCTTCGCGCCCCTTGGCGGCACCGCCGGTGCCATCAGCGGCAACCCGGAAGCAGAGTCGGATAAGCTAATTCTGCGCGGACTTACAGCCGAGAAGAGCCCGCTTTCTCAGCAGATGGAACTGCAGCCGCCCAGCCTGAAGGCGCTGATCACAATCACATCCAATCTCGACCCTTTCCAGCTTGACGCAGCCGGATCGCGCACCATTTCATTGAAGGATGTTTTGCAGCAAGCCGCGAATCAGAATCTCGATATCGTAATAAGATAATCCTATGTATGCAACAAGAAGTGTACGCTGCTTTCCTCGTATGGTAATTTTCTTCCTTATATAATCTCTGGCTACCGCTATCAATATTTGAAAGGCACCCTGAATCTGCCATTCTTCGGAGGCGCGGACAACCTCAAGCTGAACTCGCCCTTCATCATTGCCAATGCCGGCTACAACTTTTACCTGTTTCGGGGCGGGCGAATCTTGTACGGCGCTCTGCAAAATCGCAATTATCTGAAGGCCGCCCGCTTCCAGCGTAATGCAAGCATAAACGACGTGCTCCTCGAGGCCACCAGGCGCTACTACAATCTGATTTTGAGCGAAGCTCAGCTACAGATTCGCATCCAGGCAGTGAAGACATCTGCCGATCAGCTGGAGCTGGACGAGAATCTGCTAGAGGGCGGCAAAGCCACAATGCTTGATGTGCTCCAGGCGCGAACGCAGCTTGCATCCGATCGGCAAGCCCTGATCGACCAACAGATCAGCCGGCGAAACGCAGCGATCAATCTCGCCGATTATCTAAACCTCGATCAGGGGATTGATTTGATACCGCAGACTCGCATTTTGCAAAAGGCGCTTCTGATCAGGCTGGACACCGCACCGGCGGCCCTGTTGAACACGGCAATCACTAATCGCCCTGAGTTGAAGCAATACGAGCAGTTGCGACTGGCCGCCAAGAAAGGTATGAATATTGCCGCGGCACCTCTGTTGCCGACCTTCCGCCAATTCGGAAACATCTACGGCATCGGCGAAACGCTGACACCCGCGAGCAGAATTTCAACCAATCCAGTATCGACCGCCGGCTCGGGTTTGGGTGGCGCCGCAACAGTTGCTGGTGTTCCAGGCATACCGCATCGAGTATCAAAGCAAATCCAGCCGCTGTACGTCATTGGTTATGAGGCGCAGTGGAATTTGACCGGTTTGGGAACGGCAGATTCGGCCAACATAATGGCGGCAAAATACCAGGCGCGGCAAGCCACCCTGCAAGCGACGCAGCAGTTAAATACCGTCACTCATCAGGTGCGTCAGTCGTACTTGAACACGTTGAGCACCAACCGAAAGATCGATGAGACGACCAGCCGCGTCGACTCATCGCTGGAGGAACTGCGCCTGGCGCAATTGCGTTTTCAACACGGCGTCGGTAAGAATATCGATGTCGTGAAAGCGCAGCAGGACTATACCTCGGCTCTAATCGACAACTCGCAAGCCTTGATCAATTTCAATATCGCACAGGCACAACTGTTGCACGATCTAGGCATTATCTCAACGGCCAATCTCACAGCGAGCGCCCCTTTATCCCTGTACTAATTGCCATTGCCTAGGCCACATTCCTTTGATAGAAATAGATCAAGGTCTTCGCAGATTTCTGTGCCAGCGACCTTTGGCGTCAATCATAAAATCCCCGGCTTGCCAGATAGCCGTTTTGTTTTTGCCAAGCGCGTTCAAGAATGCAGAACGGACAGATCGATTGTGCGAGATTCTCCAATCTATGAGATTTCCATGGACTTCCTCCTCCCGCTTGCACGTGTCAAACCAATTAATGCACTTCAGTTTCTGGTGTTGATCGGCATCATCCCTGGTGCCCTTTCGCGAACTAAGTGCGAACACCTGTCTGATCCATTCTCTCTTAATGGCTAGCTCGCCAGGACCTGGTGGTGCATCTAAGTTAAAAAACGCGGAAGTTTCAGCAATCATCATCGGCTTTTGATGCTCAAGGCAAAAAGTCCGGTAAAAGTCGAAGCCCGAGCCCGCACCATATATGGTGCGGCACGCCTCGTTTGGCTCCGGCATCAAGTTCTTTCCCCAGGGATACTTCACACCCCAATGGTAGAACGTTAATCCAACCCAGTCTACAGAATCATCCCCGGGAAAAAACGGCATGTACGGGTCATCGGCTGCGGTGATTTTCCCGTCGCGATCGGTATCAAGCTCAAGGGAATACGGATGCCTTTTAAAGGGATAGCCGCGACATTCAGTGGGGGCCCATACCATGGCTGTGCGGGTCGTTGTTCTGTGAATGACCGCAGACAGCATCCTGAACTTTCTTTTGTACAAGCCCGGCTGCATGCCCCATCTGTACCAATCACCATTCATCTCATGTGCGAAACGCAACATGATACCGCGGGCACCCGCTTTTTCCTCTCGAGCGCAAAGCTCGGCCAATTCATGGCAACGCCGTTCATCTACCTTGTCCAATCCATCCTCAGGCATAAGCGTAAGCAAGGCGATGGCGCCATGTCGCCTGCACTCGAGCAAGAAACTTCTAAGTTCGCCATTTTCTGATAGATTTCCTTGCATGGCAAAGAACTTGCCGACTACTGCCGGTTTAAAGCCCAGCTCCTTTATGTGCTTGCCTCGTGAGGTCTCACGACCGAGGACAACGCCGATATAGAGGCCCGTCTGCGGTTCAAGTCGCGCCAACCCAGGTCCTTCGGCAGCTATCGGCGCAGACGTAATGCCAAGTCCGGGCGCGAGCATCAGAACCGCCAACATTGGATGAAGAAATTCTGCGGCCTTTCTCGTCAAAAAGATTCCTCGCCGGGCATTAGCGCAACAGTGTACCGACCGCTTCGTTTTCGCTCACCGCTTCGTTGCGTCCGCCGAGATATTTGGTCAGAAACGTCTCGGCATGAGCGTAGAACTTGAGCCGATTGGCTGGCCGGGCGAAGCCATGTCCCTCATCAGGGAAAACGATGTAGTCTACCGGCTTACCGTTTTTGCGCATGGCGGCCACGATTTGATCGCTCTCGGCCACTTTGACGCGCGGATCGTTTGCTCCTTGTGCGATGAGCATCGGAATCTTGATTTTGTCGGCTTTGAACAAAGGTGATCTGGCCTCGAGAAATTCCTTGTCTTTATCAGGATTGCCGAGCCGTTTATCAAATATTGATCTCTCCGTCTCCCAATATGGTGGTATCGAATTTAGTAGCGTAACCAGATTGGAGGGTCCGACGATATCGACGGCACAA
Organism: Pseudomonadota bacterium; assembly: GCA_021324135.1. Classification (GTDB taxonomy): domain Bacteria; phylum Cyanobacteriota; class Vampirovibrionia; order Obscuribacterales; family Obscuribacteraceae; genus JAJPJO01. The sequence goes on along the minus strand of JAJPJO010000439.1, from coordinate 3,883 downwards.
CAGAACTCATCGGGAGTGAACGTGGCACCGACAAGCGCTGCATAGCCGCCATAGCTGCCGCCGAAGATTGCTACCTTGCCAGGATCGGCGTATCCCTCTTTGATCGCCCATTGTTTGGCGTCGATCAGATCCGAGTGCATTTTTCCGGCCCATTCTCTGTCCCCGGCATGCAAATATTTCTTGCCGAAGCCGGACGAGCCTCTGTAGTTGACCTGGAGCACGGAGAAGCCGCGGTTTGCCAGCCATTGAAGGGTGGAGCTGTATCCCCAGACATCGCGAGCCCAAGGTCCGCCGTGGACGAGCATCACCATAGGCGGCTTGGCGGCACCGGACTCGACCGGCATTGTCAGATACCCGTGCAATTCCATGCCATCACGGGCGGTGAAGGCTACCGGCTTCATTCTGGAAAGCTTGTACTTCTCGAGCTGCGGTCGATTGCTGAACAAGAGTTGTGCGGCATGCCTGGGACGATCGAGCAAATAATAATAGGTGGGACCGTCATCCATGTTCACCGCCGCGATCCACTTGTCACTATCGAGGTCCTGGCTGATGACAGAGATATCTCCGTCTTTGAGTTTCTTTATCACCTCGAAATCTGGGGCGATAGATTTGTCGATGAATTGCCAGTCCACCCGATCCTTCTCAAATGAAACGGCGAGCAGTTCGTGTGTTCTGGGAGTGATAATCGCTCCGGATACATCGAACTGTGGATCTTCGGCAATTGTCGACACCTTCAGATTCGACAGGTCGAGCTTCTGCAACCTCAGCGCATTGGCGCCCACACTTGATTCGAACCAAATGGACTGATTGTCCCTGGTGAAATCGACGATGCCGCCGTCGTTTTCATCAGAACCCCATTTAGCGGCCACCTGCCAGGGATCCTTCGGCGATTTGCGAATGCGCAGCTCTTGCCCGCCCTGCTTGAGAGTAGCCATGGCAGCTCGTACTTGCAGGTCGTGATCGGCAGCCCACTGCGAGATATCGCCGGGATTCTTCGTGTCCAGTGTTATGGCTCCGGTATTTACATCGACATCGTAAACGTCATGACACTTAGGATCTCTCACATTCATCGACACAAGAAGATGATCCGGCTTATTTGGCTCAACCTGTACGACTCTGGCTTGCACTCCCATAAAGGGTGTCAGGTCGCGGGTCACTTTGGTGTTTATATCGGTTTGATAAACGTGCCAATTCTCATCGCCGCCTACATCTTGCGAATAAAGAACATGCCGTCCGTCGGGCTGCCACCAAACGCTTCTGATACCGCGAATCTTATCGGCCGTAACCAGTCGATCGTCCTCCTTTCCAAGCGTTCTAATCCAGACGTTCATCACATCCTTCTTATCAGGCGCCAGGTAGGCAAGCATCTTGCCGTCAGGTGAGAGCTGCGGTGAGCTCTTTTCCGGATTGCCGAAGAGAACTTCTCTGGGTATGAGAGGCGGCAGCTCGGCTCGGCACGGCAAACCAGCCGTCAACATTGACAATAGGCTCAGGCTGCAGATCGTCGTCCTCAAAATAGCACCATATGTGGTGTGGCGAGTTTTTGCACAATGACGGTTCGCGATAAAAGAGCGGAGCATGCTTAATTCCTCACATAGCGATTGTGAAATGGCGGCGGGTTATTCTTGGCAAGTCTCATTCAACATTGCTCGGTGAATTATAGTTCCACCGGGGTGAGATTTGAACGCCCCTGACTGGGAATGATGTTCAAGAAAGCTATATCTTACAAGGAACTGCAAAATGCATTTAAACTCGAGAGTTTCATACCTTTCAATAACATTTGCTGTGGGCTTGTGCACTATAACCGCAGTATTTGCAAAGAGCGATCATGACGGTCATCGTCGGCATGCCGCGAAGGCGCTGTTGATTGCCGAGCGAAAAACGGAAAAATATATCGAGAAGGAGGGATTCGAGCGCCAGAGGAAAGACATCGTCAACACACTCAAGGATAACGATGTAACTCGCTTTGCCACGCTGCAGGATGCGCTTGTGCAGGCTTTCGACCTCGACAAAACGCTGAAGAACAAGGGTCCCTATACCCTATTCGCTCCCAGCGATCGTGGTTTCAAACGTCTTCCCAGCGATGATTTGCAAGCGCTCATGGCCAACAAGAAAAAGTTGCGGCAGGTTCTGGAATACCACATCGTCCAGGGCAACCTCGATGCCGAAGCGCTGAAGTCGCGCAAGAAAGTGAAGACTCTTGAGGGTCATGAGATTACGATCTCCGATCGCGGCGGCAGCATTTATGCAGATGATGTGCTGATTAAGACCGTCGATATGCCCTGCAGCAACGGCATGATTCATGTGCTGGACGGAGTGGTCATGCCACCCTTGAGTAAGTAAAACGAGGAGAATCGCCATGCCGAATCAAGTGAAGGAGCAGATCAAGCCGACGATTATTCTTGCCGGTTTGTGTCTTTTCTGTTTCCAGCTCCCTGTTCTTGCCCAATCACAGGCCCAAGTGGACAAGATCAACAAATGGTTCGACCAACAGAAGGAAAAGCAGAAGGCGCAGCAGGACTATTGGAACAAGATCAAGGTTGGTCCAATTCAAACTCCGGGGCAAATTCAGAAGCCCGGGACCATCCAGAAGGCTGGAACCATACAGGCGCCTACAGGTTGGAAGGCGATCAAGTCATCGACGCTTCCGTGCCAACAGCGTTATGTCATTTGCGGAGATACATTGTTCGAGTTCGACAAATCGACTCTCACACCGCATGCGGTATCGACTCTGGAGCTGCTGGTTCCCAAACTTAAGGAACAGTGGACTCATCCGGTAACGATTGAAGGTCATACCGATGCAATTGGAACGGATGAGTACAACCAGTCCTTAAGCACGAAAAGAGCAGAGCAGGTTTCAAACTGGTTGCTCGAGAAGAAGGCGATTAATCCCGACGGCGTAAAAGTCATCGGTCAGGGTAAACGTCGTCCGATTGCGCCTAACACAAAGGCGGACGGTACAGACAATCCGGAAGGCAGGCAGTTGAACCGAAGAGTCGAGATCGTGGTAAACACCTGCACGGCAATCAAACCGAAGCAGACTGAGCCGGTTGCCGATGGTGCGCCCTCCGGTTCCACAGGCACCGGCTCCGCCACTGCCGATGGTGCGACCTCCGGCTCCACTCCAGCCGCCGGCTCCGCCACTGCCGATGGTGCAGCCTCCGGTTCCACTCCAGGTGCCGGCTCCGCCACTGCTGATGGTGCGGGCTCCACGTCGAGCAATAATTCACGCTAGCTAAGGAAAGAGATACGCTTTGAAGCTTGCGAAATTCTACTGCTGGGGAACGATCGCCGTCTGTTGGACGAACCTCATCGACTGTTTGCGAGGCTTGCTCGGATTTGTCACAAAGCTCGATCTCTTCGTGGCCGTAACCGGCGCCGGAGTAGCAATCTGGCTTGTGGTCGCCGTGCTTGTTTTGATCGAATCCATGCGCCATGAAACCGTGATTGTTCCCACCATATTCTATGTAGTCACAGTGGCGACGCTCTTCCTCGCCAGCCCTCTCAATCCGATCTCAACTGACGTTGGCATAGGAAACATCGCCGAGGCATGCATTATGGCAGCTAACATAATCGTTCACTCTCTGTGGCTGGTGAAAAGCAGCAAGAAACCGGCGCCGGCGGCAACACCAGAGCAATCTGAATAGTGCCGCTTCGCAAGCCGAAATCTAGCGTCCACCTGGATTTCCACCGGCGCCGGTTTCGCCGATGCGGGTGTTCATGATGCGATTGTTTGATGTTTGAACATTCATGCCGCGATCACCAGTTGCAACATTGCCTGCCGAAAATGATCTGATCGCCGACTCGACGTGATCGACATCGCCCATCTGTATAATTCGATCGGTGCCGCCGACCGTAATCGGTTTGACTATGGCGCTTGGAT
>JAJPJO010000344.1 GCA_021324135.1 Pseudomonadota bacterium | reverse complement strand
CGGATGACAGGGATAAAGAGAAGAGAGTGCGCGCCGGCACCACAGGAAGTGGCACAGGCGCGACCCTCATTCTCTCAAGAACGACCGCGGTGGCCGTTCAATACTGAGCCTCGGTAGGCTCTGCGCTACGCCTTCTTGCGCACGTGGATGACGAGCGCTGTCACGTTGTCGCGCGTGTTGCAGGAGAGCGCCAACTGAATGAGGGCGTCCGCCTTCTCTTGCGACGACAAGTTCCTCCCCAGCACCTCAGCGATCTGCGCCTCCTCACAGTAATCGCTGAGGCCGTCGGAGGAGATGAGGTAGACGTCTCCGTCCTCCATGTCGAAGGGAGTCACCGCATCCCAGCTCGGCGCGTCCCCGGCACCGACGAACTTGTGCAGCATGTTGCGCATCTTGTGCTGCTTCAGCTCCGAGGCGTCGATCATGCCCGCATCGAGGAGCGCCCTGGCAAGCGAGTGCTCGAAAGTCAGGCGCTCGAACTTGCCGCCGCGCAGCCTGAAGAAGTCGGTGTCGCCGGACCAGAGGACGTGCATCTGGTTGCCCACCGGCCTGGCGGCCGTGACTGTGGTTCCCAGACCCTCGAGCTGACTGTCCTGAGCGACCGCCACTTTCATGGCGTCATGCGCCGCCCAGACGGACTGCATGAACCAGAGCGGTCCCTGCATGTGCGCGGGCGACTGGAATGACTCCTTCAGCAAGCGAGAGGCCTCCTCGCCGGCCTGCTGACCACCCATGCCATCGGCGACGAGAAACAGGTCTTCGCCGATCAGGTAGATGTCCTCGTTGTTGTCGCGGCCGCCCACGTTCGTCGTCGCCGCCGCCTCGAGCGTGAAGTCGCAGGGCTTCACAGGCGGAGGCGGAAGCGTCGAGGGAGGAGGCGGAATCAACCCATCGATCACGGTGTCAGGCTCATCGTCGATGACGCCCAATGGCTCATCGCCGGAGGACGAATGGCTCGGATCGATGATCACGATCAAGCCTCCGTCAGACCCGCTTGGCGCATCGGTAGCGCCGTTGCCCTCGCCGTTCGTGCCCTGGCGTCCCTTCGCTTTGGCGCGGATCCAGAGACAAGCAGCCAGTGCACCAGCCACGCAGATGACCAGGAGTGCAATCTTCACTGCCGTTCCTTTCTGAACAGAGTTGAGACTTGAACGCCGCCCACACGCTGGTGCTGCGACATTCGCCAAAATACATACGTCCTATCTGAAACACATCGATCGCTTGCCGGACAGCCGCCTGTCTTGATTAAGACTTGCCTTTAGCTTTTTAGACTGGCGCGCTTACTGATGTTGGTCCGACTGACGCGGCTCGATATGGATGAAAAGGGGTTTATCCAATGTTGACGTCTGAAAGATTTGCGAGCAATAGATGTGTCTCTTCAATCATCAATCTAAAATTAGATCTGATCGTCTTTTTTGAAAATCAAGGAAGCGAGCCGCGCTGATGGAATATGCCTCAATATCTCTATCGTGTCTCAGGCCGGCAAACGAAATGAGAACCAGCTTCCTCTGCCCACTTCCGACTCAGCGCGAATCTCTCCGCCGTGCAACTCCACCAGCGCTTTGCAGATGGCCAGCCCGAGACCCGTTCCCTTCTTCGCATCCGATGATTCGACTTGCTTGAAGCGATCGAAGATGTGCGCGAGCATGTCTGGAGGAATGCCTCTGCCTTCGTCGGCAACCGTGATTTCGACCGCTTGATTGAGCCGGCTGGCTGCCAGAGTTATCTTGCCGTCGGCAGGGGAGAACTTAACGGCGTTCGATACAAGATTGATTAAAACTTGCACGAGGCGATCGGGATCGGCATGAACAATCAAATCGTTGTGAACGCTCTGAAATTTGATGCCCCTTCTTTGAGCAGTGGTGGCGGTCGTCTGCACGACGCGATCGAAGACATCCGAGAGCTTGATGTCTTGCTTGTTGAGTTGCAGAGTGCCCGATTCGATGCGCTCGATGTCTAGCAGATCGTTTACCAAGACCAGCATCAGATGAGCGCTCGAATCAGCCCGCGCCAGGAGCTCGCGGCCCTTGTCGTTGAGCTTGCCGATCATGCCCTCGTTGATCATCTCAAAGACGCCGCGAATTGCGGTAAGGGGACTGCGCAAGTCATGACTGACCATCTGCACGACCTCTTTTCGCAGACGCTGCGCTTCTTTTCGCTCGGTAATGTCGTGCGCTACGACGAACAGACGATCGTCCACCCAACGGCACGACAAAAGCGCATCGATAATTTTGCCTTTTTTGCTCACGAGCCTCGTTTCAAATTCAGCCTCGGAAGCCGCACCTGACATACGGCTCAATTGTTGGCTGGTGTAAGTCTTATCTTGATCGAAAACGACATTTACCAATCGGCTGCCCACCAGGTCCTCAGGTGCATATCCGATGAGTAAATTGGAGGCGTCGCCGACATCGACAAAAACCCCTTTGCCGTCGAGCGAGAAAATCATGTCGCGGGCGTGTTCCTTGATCGCTCGCTGCTTGCGCCAGGCCTTTCTGAGCGTTTCCGCCATCTCATGGAAGGCAAGGTCGAGCATCGACAGCTCATCGCTGCCTGCCAGCGGTTCATTTAAAGGCTGCTGTCCAGCCAACCTTGTGCTGTTGTCGCTGATGATCGCCAGCGGTCTCGATATTCTGAAGATGAACCAACCGTATACGAAGACGAACAGTAGCCCCACATATGATACCGGCAACCACACCGATAAGGACTGCACCGCCTGCCGGCTGCGGGTTTCATCGGAGCTGCTCTGGGCGAGCTTATCCCGCTGCTCCTGATCGACAAAAGTAAGAGATTGCTCAAGCTCGTTGATATACACTCTGATCTGTTTGTGGACCTTCTTGCGCGGCTCACTATTTGGCGGATACTCTTCTTGCATCCTTCCGCGCGCATAGCGCGCCAGGTCTATGAGCTTGCCAATCGTCTCCATATCCTTCTCGAGATGACGCACGCGCACCGGCTCCTGGCTGAGCAGACGCTTTAAACGGCGCGCATCTTTTTGCAGTTTCTCGACATCCTCATCGAATGATTCATCGAAAGACAAATCATTTTGCAGGGTTATGACCAGGGTGGTAACCACATTGTATGCTTCGGTACCGACTTTGTTGCCCCAATCGACCTTCTCTCTCTCTCGAGCCACATTTTGCGCCGCTTGAGCCACTTCATCGTTTTTTGTCGTCAGTAAATAGAGAATGCAGAGCTGGAAAACGATCGGGATCGCGATCACTACCATTGCCTGCTGGGAGAGGGTTAATCCTTTTGCCATTGCCATCAACCTCCCTGCCGCGCAGAGGCGCCGCCCGGCGCGAGCGAGAGCACTGCATCATTTGCCGGAATGCTGAAGCGAAAGCAGCTGCCCTTGCCGACCTCGCTCTGCACTTCGATGGCACCGCCGTGCAACTCCACCAGAGCTTTGCAAATCGCCAAACCCAGTCCGAATCCGGCACCATATTTAGCATCACCTGTTTCCACCTGCTTAAAGCGATCGAAGATTGAATCAAGCAGGTAAGCTGGAATTCCGCGGCCTCTGTCGATCACTTCAAAATCCAAATAGCGGCCATCCCGGCTTTCTGCGCTCAAGGTTATGGTCGTGCCGGCGTCTGAAAATTTTATTGCGTTTGTAATCAGATTGACGAGCACCTGCACCAGTCTGTCTTTGTCGGCATAAACGCTCTGTTCGCTGAGGCGCTGCTCGAGCACTACTCCCTTTTGCCTGGCGATCGCCGTGGTCGTCTCAATGCTTTGATTGAGGATCTCATCGACGGGAACGATCTTGCGATCAAGCTGCAACGCACCAGCTTCCAGTTTTTCGATGTCGAGAATGTCGTTGACCAGAGAGAGCATGAGGTTCGAGTTGCGATTGGCAATCTCAAGCAATTTTTTGCATTCGTGATCGAGATCGCCGCCTACTCCGGCATCGAAGAGCTCGAGAATGCCTCGAATTGACATGAGCGGACTGCGCAGATCGTGACTGACCATCTGGACTACTTCCTTTTGTAAGCGTTCAGCTTGCTTGCGCTCCGTTATCTCATGTCCGACTAAAAAGAAAGTGCGCTCTTCCTCTGACCACATCAAGGATAGAAGCACATCCACAATTGCACCACCCCGTCTTTGAAATCGCGCTTCAAATGGCGGCTCGCACACGCCTTCCTTTATCAATGCGAGCTTGGTCTCGACTATGTCGCGATCGTCTTTGAGGACGAGATCAAAAAAATTGCTGCCGATCAGTTGTTTGCGTTTGCACAACAACAAACTGGCGGTGGCTTTATTGGCATCGCAGATATTGAGATTGCCGTCCAGAACGCAAATCATGTCGGAGGCCAGTTCTATACTATCTTTCTCTTCCTTCGACAGATCTTGCAGGTTATCGAACATGCGGTGCACGGCCCTGTCCAGGGCGGCTATTTCATCCGTGCCGCGGATCGGCATTCTAAGCGGTTCTCGACTGATGAAGCGGCGACTATTCTCCAGGATGATCGACAACCTGCCAACCACATGAATTTTCAGGAACAGTCCGACAATCACCAACATAACCACAGAGGTGGCTGCGTTCTCAATCAAAATCCGGTGGGAACGCTCTTTCATCTTCGCTTCGTATGAACGCGCCATAGCAGCGGTTTGTTTCATGTTGGCAATGGATCGCAACCGGTCCACGATGGGAGTCTCGGCTCTGATTCGCTTTGTGATCTGCAGCTGCTCAGGACTGCCTTTTTTGTATTTCGTCAGAAGATTGTTGAGGATGTCTTCGTAATAGGGCTCCAGACGCCGGTTTGCAGCAACAAGATCATCGACGATCGCTTTGTCCTGCTGGTTATCCGCTACCAGGTCTTGCAACTTTTTGACGTCGCTGTGGAGCCGGCTCTTTAACTCGAAGTACTGTCCGTTTTTACTGGCATCGTGACGCTCGCTGGCATAAACGACGATTTTGCTCATCTTGAATGCTTCTTGCAGCACCAGATTTACTTGCGCGCTGACATTGCGAGCCCTGGTGATTTTAGCTTTGTCTTCCTCGGCCTTTTGATAGAAATCGGCAAGTCTTGCCGAGAGAAAGAGCTGGAGCACAACCGGCACGGATAAAACGATTAAAACCTTGGGGGCGAGTCTCATTCCTCTGTGCTCTCTTGAATTGAACCCTCTCGGGTGTTTCAACATTGAATCACAATTTGCCCCTCTCGCGGGTACTGGCAGCATGCCCGGGTGAGCCAATGCGAACCGGCGCTATATGGGGATTTTCCGCACCCGGGATTGATACAAATGTCAAAAATAAATTGTTGTTCGGCTCATTGGCACTCTGCTATCACTGAGTCAATTCGCATTAACTTCTCTTGGGCAATGGAACTGAGTCGACTGAAAGCTTAGCTGACATGAATATGCCGATACCGGTGATGGTGCCACCGGCATGTTCGCGCTGCTCGCTGAACACCCAAGAGTAGCCCGCCTCAACGCCAAATGAGAACCGCCGGACTTACGCGCCTGGCGGTTTCTTGCTTTCACAACACAAGGAGAAGATCATGAACAATCGAACCGCTCCGCAAAAGCCCGGCATTGGCAGCGGCGACTTCCCGGCTGCCCTGCAGTACATTCTCATGGCATGCGGTCTGGCCGTACTGACGTATGAATCTTACCAGGCAAGCGCCGCCGCCAGCCTGATCACGGCGCTGTCGATCGCTTTATGGTACTGGTTCTTCTGCCTGAGGCAGCCTGGATGCGCACCGCTCCTCGGGCTGAGTGCGTTTTGCGCCGGATTGATGATTGCCCCGGCATCCAGGGCAATCGCTGAGTATCTGAACGATGCCATCATGCAACTGGCGAACGGCTCGCCGATCGTGTACCTCGTTTTGCGAGCCGGGCTGGTCGAGGAGCTGGCAAAATTCGGCGCCGCTTACCTGACGCTGAGGTTTGTCTGCCCAGGCAAAAGCTCCCCGCAATCCGTGTTCGGCGCCGTTGCCGCAGCAGCACTTGGACTGGCAGCCTTCGAGACCTTCGACAAGCTGCACTCCTTAAGCGACTGGACCTGGAAGTACACGCTCTACAGCGTCGCCATGGGAGGGCTCGTGCGCATACCAACGCATGTGCTTCTTTCCTCAATGTGGGCTGCTTGCTGGGTGATGGCTTCTCGTATACGGTCCTATCACAAGCTGCTCATGCTTCCCCTCGGCTTGCTCGCGGCTATCTGCTTCCACGGCTTGTGGGATTTGATCGCGTCGTTTGCAAACCAGAATCACTTATTGGCGCTGCAATTATTGCTGCTCTACTGCTGGTTCTGGTTCCTCTACGCGCGCATGGCATCGGCAATCCGGTTGGTCGAACGACTGAATGAACTCTAACCGGCCTGCAAGCGAAACGCTTGCCTAGCATCTTGCAGCCGAGTAAATCTCGGCTGCAATGACAGTTGCTGAGAGCCGCTGCCGACTGATTAATCAGGACTGCAATCGAGCCTGATGCTTTCGTCGAAATCTCGATTATTGCGCTCTGCCTCGCACTGAGCTGCAAGCGCAGCAAAGTGCTCGAAACTGGCGCGTAAAGAGGCCTGCTCAAGACCGGCAAAAGAGATCAAAAATTCATTTCCTGGCGCATCGCCTGAATAATTTGCTCTCATGCTCATCATCGGAAATTTGCATTGCTCCGCGCAAGCAAGAAGCGTTTCCTCGTCAAATTCAGCCCTGAACCTGACCATGATGTGCGTTCCGGCGCTGCGCGGTGCAAACCACACCGCTTGCCTGAAACATGTAGCCAGGGAATGCAGCAAGACCTGCCTCCGCTCTTGAAGAAGTTTGCGTGTCTTTCTTACATGAGCGTCAAGCTGACCATCGATGATGAAATCTCTCAGGGCACACTGCTCGAGAAGAGAGCCCTGCCCTTCCAATAGCGAAACAGCGGCCCGAAATGCCTGCACCAAATATGGTGGCACAATGACGACGCTGATGTTACTGAGAGGGAAAAGGATCTTTTGAAAGCTGTAAAAGTAAATTACATTTGCGGTGCACAGACCCTGCAGGGAGGCGACGCAATAGTTTCCATAACGGTAGTCACTATCAAGAGCATCCTCGATAATCAATGCTTGATTTCTTGAAGCCCAGGCGAGCAGCTCCACCCGCCTCTCAATTGATGCGACGATTCCGGTTGGATTTTGGCAAGAGGGCGTCAAATAGACGAGCTTGGGAACATCTCCCAGGCGCTCCAAGGAGCGACAACTGAGTCCGTCCTCGTCCAGCGAGACATGCAGGAGATTGGCGCCCTGAGCCATGAGCAGCTCCTTCACCGCCGGCGCGCCAGGATTTTCCACGGCCACGAAATCCCCGGCGTCGATAAGGATTCTTATTGTCTGGCACAAAGCCCGCCGCGGTTCGGAGAAAACCATGACCTGATCCGGATGGCAAATAACGCCTCTGGTGCGCGCCAGATACTGAGCAATAGCCTCCCTGAGCGGCACGTACCCGCAAGGATCGACAAAATCAGCCATTGATCGCTGCCCCGGATCACAATGACGGAGGATTGCATTTCGCCATTGCTTCAACGGCAGAAACTCATGTGGTCTATAGCCGAAGCTATCTGCAAAGGGCTGGGCTGAATTTGAGTCCACCGACCTCAAATTGGCCAGGCCCTGCCCAAAGCTCGATAGTTTCGACTCTGAAATTGAAGGGTCATGCTCAGGCACCCGCACCATGGATGGTGGCGCGGTGACGGCCTCGGGTAAGTTACGGCTGACGGTTGTTCCCGCTCCCACTTTTCCTTCGAGGTATCCTTTGCTGAGCAGCTCATCATATGCCTTGACGACAGTGCGCCTGGCCGTGTTCAGATCAGCCGAGAGCCGCCGTGTCGGAGGAAGACGATCGCCGCGTTTCAAAACACCTTTCCTGATCGCGTCTTCTAGCCTGCTGGATAGCTGTCTGTACAACGGCGTTTCCAGAGAGGGATCCAATTGTATTTTCATCTCCATCTTTATTTCCCCGCACGAAAGTCCGGAAGGGAAAAACCTCCCGTTTAGCCCATGACTGGTCTACTCATGCTAGGGCGGCAAACATGGCTATGGGATGACCGGACGTGGCTGAGTTATGACTGAGCACACCGTTGTCCGTCCACGGCATGCCCATATCGGCGCCGCCGATGCAGCCTGCTTACTCCGTTCTTATCGTATAGCCGACCCGGGGAACGGTTCTGATAATTGATTCTTCCTCGGATGTTTCCTGATCGTCGAGCGCTTTTCTAATGCGCTTGATTGCTGTCCTCAGGGCATCGGGAGAGGCTTCTGACTGAGAGGACCACACCCTTGCCAGAAGAACGTCGGCACTGAATGTTCGATTAGGGTAGCGCATGAGAAATTCGAGCAGAGCAAAATCTTTTGGTTGCAGATGCACCGCCACTCCTTCCTTCTTGATCACATGCTTGTTGGGATCGAGGCTGATGCGGCCCGAGGTCAGTATGTCTGAGAATTTGTCGGGCGGGCGACGCAAAAGCGCTTTAATCCGCACGGATAATTCTTTTACTGAAAACGGTTTGGTTAGATAATCATCAGCGCCGAGATTGAATCCCCTCTCCTTTTCATCGATTGTATTTTTGGCGGTCAGCATGATTACAGGTGTAGTGCCGCCCCGGTCGCGAAACTCGTGCAGGACTTCCGGGCCTTGCCGCCCCGGCAAATCCCAGTCAAGCACTATTACATCAAAGCCGGCCACTTTCAGGAGATCGGCGGCCTCTATTCCGTCGTGAACTGATTCCACGTCGTGATATTGCGTGTGCAGCCAATCCGAGATGAGGCCGCAAAGTTCGACGTCATCATCAACTATAAGTACCTTGGCCAACTCTTCAACTCCATCGCTTCCCTTCGAGCTAAGCCTTGTATACCCAACCAGGCAGGGACCAACTTCACAGTTGCTGATACAAAAAATATATACGACTTTAAGTAGTATAACATAAGCGAATCAAAGAAGAGACGAGTCAAGTTCCAAACCTTATTGATTCGGTTCCTGACTCGTCTCTCAGCATGGGGTCGGTTATTCGATCGGAGGCGGCACCGATTGCTCGATCGTTGCCACCACTGGCGGTGCGAGCGCGGCGGCTGACTCGATCATGGCATTCATATCCTCGGCGGTATTGCTTTGAGCGCACCGTCGGGCCTCTTCGTATCGTGCCTTGATCCAGTCCGTTTTGCGCCGAATGTACCTGCGGGCAAACCAGGACTGCCTGGAAGGCGTCCAGGAAAGAACCGCCGGCTCCCTCACCCTCATGAATCCTCGGCCGTCTTTGCCGGGCACCATCACTGTCCTGGTCGATTCCGCCATTTGCATGCACAGCGAAGGCAGAGCCAGAAGCTGCTTCTTGACCGACGCGTCCGAGATGAGCCGTTCCCAATACTGGTAGAAACGCTCTTCAAGAACGAGACGATCCGGGCTGTTGAGAGCCTCGTCGAAAAGCTCCCAGACAACCTCGCTTTGCATGCATATCGAGGTCAGATGCCAGGCAGCGAACTGGGCCAGCTTTTGATAGAAGCGGACCTGCTTGTCGATATCATCGACGAGCGAGGGACCCATCTCCGTAAACCAGGTGTAACCGCCCTGCCCCTTGGATATGGGACCAATCTCAAGCGAACCTCCGAAGAGCGAGATCGCCTTATGGATCAGTTCCGCTGCTTGCTTATTGTCCATGGTGGCGCCGGAATCTCGGTAGAAGTCGAGATTCTTTCCCCAGCGTGGCGCGTCATCATGCGACACGAGCTGCGCCATCGCGCCGGCCATCGAGACGACTGCCCGCGCGAAGACGTTTCCTATGCTCACCATCTTCTCTTCCCGGTCCGGGCAAGCGTACATCAGGCCCAGCGAGCGCTCGCGATCGCCGATGGTCAACAAGCGGACGCGCCAGTTGAGCAGGCCGTACCATGCCATGGCCGCGGTCGCCAATCCGTGCAGACCTTCATGCACAGCAATATCGACCGCTTCCTGGAAGGTTTCGTGCGAGACTCTCTTCTTGCGACCCATCAAGAGGCGCAAAAGAGCTTCGAGGAAGTGTCTCTGACCGAACTTCAGTGCGGCCAGGCGCTCCTCGATCTGCTCGCTGGGCAGACCGGCGCTCTGCAAGCGCTTCGTCATCGCGCTCTCCACTTCCTGAGCCACACCGGCAAAGCCGTTGGCCAGCTCCTCGATATCCGCGCCGGTCTTGCCGACCAGCATGGACGCCGCGGCGATGGAGGACGGATCGAAATCAGGCATAAGCGGTACCTTATCCTTCTTTGCGAAGAAGAGCCTGAGCAGTCTTTGCAGCGTGGTAATGCCCGGCATGGTGAAGGTGATGATCTTCAAGCGTCCCGAGCGTTTGATCGCCTCGTCGATTTTGTCCGGGTAGTTTGTCGCCGCCACCCAGCAAATACCGTCGAGTCCGCCGTTTTTGCTTTCCACGCCGTCAATTTCAGCCAACAGCGCCGTAGTCGAGGCATCACCGGTGGCACCGTTCATGCCCACTTCCTTGCCGCGCTGCTTGGCCGCCTCATCAGCCTCATCCATAAAGATGATGCAGGGGGCATGCCGCTTCGCCAGCTCCACTAGAGCGTGCACGTTGGCCGCACCCTTGCCGATGAAGGTGTTCTCGAATGTGCCGGAAACCGAAACAAGCGTCACGCCTGCTTCGCCTGCCGCCACTAGAGCAAAGAGCGATTTGCCCACACCAGGAGGACCGGCGAGAATCCACTTGGTGTTTTGCTTGTGTCCAAAGCGCCCATCGGGAATCGCCGGGATAGCGACACCCAGAGCCGGTCCTTGCGGATCATTGACCCACTTGGCCCGCTTCGGATCTTTCTTGACCTTCTCGAGCGCCTCGGCACAAAGCTCGTCATATGACTGGCGTTGCGCCTTGATCGCCTCGATAAAGGGCAGGAGGTCGTCCATTATGTGCTCGTCAGCGATGAAATCGCCAAGCCGCCACTTGTTGTTCTCCGGCTTGGTGACTACAATCTTGACGGACGGCTCTCCTTCTTTGCCACCAGCTGTGGCGGCACCGGTCTGCGCTTGCGCCCTGGCTTGATTGACACCGTCCTGCCAGGCGCGCATCAGGGCAAATCGTTTGTTACCCTCGCCCGCTGGTCCAATCATAAGTCTGGCGACAACGTTGATGCCGATGGTCACGGCGAGGAAATAGCCGAGAACCTGCAAGACCCATATGATGTTGTCTTGCATGCTCTGCGCTTCGCTCCGATATATATCGGGAACGCCGGCCGTTTTCCCATCACTTGTATTGCCCCCCGCAGCGATGCCGTGCGGGATATCAATCGTGCCGGTCAGCTCGCATCCTTCCTTCGCCAGAGGCGGCATGAGCTTCTCGATCTCCCTGCGCATCCGCTCGTGCGGCTCGCTCTCAGGAGCGCGATTGATTTCCGGAATTTTGGCCCGGGAATCATCGGGGCATCGAGTGCCCAATTTGAGGGTGATGCTTGCCTTTCTCTTGCGCTCCAACTCGAGCGCATCGCTGGCACCCGCCCGGTATGCATCCGCGAGAAATGCCTGGCGGTTGCTTGAGGGTGAAGAGCCGAGGGGATGGAAAGCCTCGTAGCCCATGAAAGCCAGCATCAGAAGAAAGATCCCGAAGAAGAAGATCAGGATCCAGTATTCCTTAGCCAGCCGCCTTAGCTTTCCAAACATCGCTTTGTCTGGCAGCTCTTTCATTGTAAGTCTCCTTACGCTTGTGCCTCGCGCTGCCTACTGCAGCGCCGACAGGCCGACTAAAATCAAGAGCGGAAACGGTTGACCGCTGCCGCCCCGGTTCAGTGCTGCTCAAAAAGCTGAGCAAACCATTTGCCGTGGGCAAAATTGCCGTGTCGTGCAGGTGTTCGCGCTTATCGGTAGCTGTTTATTTTCACGCTCTGAAAAGGGCTGGATACATGCGCTCAGATTGCCACGCGCACGGCGAGCAAATCAAGAAAGCAATTGGGCGCAGGGGCGTCGCGGAGAATCGCGCCGAACGCCGCCTGCAATGATGCTTTAGAGATGATTATGGGGCACTCGCGTGGCTCTGTGTGCGTTTTTTCTTTACGAGCGTAAAGCCAGTTTGCCTGCCGTAACATTTAATTGAGGCTGCAATTGGTCCTCTGGCGCTAGCACTGCCAGCGATACCAATCGCAGGGCGCATACATCGGTCCTGGCGACAGCTATTGTTCGCCGGGCTTCACGTCGTTCCACTTTTTCAAGGACAAAGCGTTTCCCCTGTTTCGATCCTT
The DNA here is from genome assembly GCA_021324135.1 of Pseudomonadota bacterium. Taxonomy (GTDB): domain Bacteria; phylum Cyanobacteriota; class Vampirovibrionia; order Obscuribacterales; family Obscuribacteraceae; genus JAJPJO01. Next base: position 10,478 of record JAJPJO010000344.1, on the reverse strand, counting down.
CTCAGCCAGATCCTTGCGCCCGATCTTGTCATACAGTTCTGCTCTGCCCATGTATGACCTCGATTCGTTGGGATCCAAAGCGGTCATGCGGTCGAAATCTTTGATGGCCTCATTGTATTTTTTGAGCTGCGCCAGGCACATGGCTCGGTCATTGATCGTCCAATAGGCAGTGGGCTCGTGTTGCACGGCTGTGTTGAACGCTTTGAGTGCCTCATCGTAGCGCTTAAGCTCGAAAAGAATTTGCCCTTTTCGCCTGTATTGCTGTCCAATGGGAGAGACATTCAAAGTCTTGTCGACTTCGATCAAGGCTTTATCGAATTGCTTTGTGTCGATATAGGCCGATGTCAGTGCATATGACACAGCCGTTCTATCAACAGATGGATTTAGTTGCGATCCCTTTTGCAAGTCGCGAATCGCCGCCTCAGGATCCTCTTGCAGCGACGCTTCTGCTTGCCCTCGAATGATGTAGGCCATGCCGTTATTTTTGTCCAGTTCAATTGCTCTGGTCGACGTCTCGATCGCCTGCTTGAAACGATTTGCTCGGATGTCCTTCAAGGCGTCCTGCAGCAGTTGCGCCACCATATTCGGTGCGGCATCCGACAGGCGGGCAGACGGATGCGAAGCCTTTTTGCCCTTGCCGGATCTGGCTTTCGACGCCGGATCGGCATGATCGACAGCCATCGAGATGCTTAGATAAATGAAATAGAGAAAAGCTGCCGCACCGATGAGAGTGATGATCACCACCCAGTGTCCGGCAAGACTCAAGGGCGCCCGCGCGGACTTGAGATCGGCTTTTTTGATCTCATCCAACTCCTCAATGGCATATTCTACGGGCTCGCCGGCGAGCAAGAGCTTAAGATCCTCAGCGAACTCAGCGGCGCTCTGGTAACGACTTTCCGGATTTTTCGCCAGTGCCTTTCGGTTGATTGCCTCGATCTCGAGCGGAAAGTGAACGCCTGTTCGCCGGCCCAAGCCGGGTATTGGCGCTGTCTCATGCTGTTCTGTCAGAGACTCTCTGCTGTCGCCGGAGTAGGGCGGCTCTCCGGCCAGCGCCTCGAAAAGAGTGCAGCCCAGGCTATAGATGTCGCTGCGGTGATCGAGCGCCTTGCCGTTCAACTGCTCCGGACTCATGTAGTGGATCGTTCCGACAATCTCTTCTGGTTTGCTTTCCTTGCCGAATCCGCTGCTTGTATCGATCAACTCGGCAATGCCGAAGTCCAGAATTTTAACGTCGAACGTGCCATCGCCACTGGCGACCAACATTATGTTGGCCGGCTTGATGTCTTTATGAATAATGCCATGTCCATGAGCGTAGGACAGCCCGTCAGCGATGGCGGAGAAAATTTCCATGGCGCCCCCCAGGGAGAGCGTACTCCGCCTGAGAACCGAATCCAGCGTTTCACCCGGCAGATACTCCATGGCATAAAAGGGCAGCGTGCCTTCATGAACGCCCAGATCGTATATGCGGCAAATGCTGGGATGATTCAGCCCGGCAAGGATTTTGGCTTCCTTTTGAAACATCATCCAGCCTGCTCGTGTCACCATGGACGGTGCGAGGAACTTGAGAGCGCAGATGCGATCGAGAGCTATATGCTCGGCTAGAAAGACAATCGCCATGCCACCCTCGCCGATCAATTTGATCAGCTTGTAATTGCCGACGACCTCGCCTTCCCGCAAATTCAAAAGGGCGGCTGCATCGCCTGCTTTGCGACCCCGCCTCTTCTCGTTTGAGCCAGAGGCGGACTGATTCAATAAGCCTGTTTGTCGCTGAAACTTGGTCGCCATCAAGGCCTGGTTGCTTGCTTTTCTTGATTGCCCCGATTCGGCGCCTGATTCTGACAGCGCCTGTGCTCTGGCGCAGCGGCAGGTCAGATCTGCAAACAAGAATGAGGTGATGCTCGCCGCCTCATGTTGAACCACCATCCCGCAACTGAGGCAGCGCTCGGGATCAGACGGCAGGCGGTCCACTGAATTTTTTGATGACTCATCGCAGAGACAGCGATCTTGCTGAAACAGAAAAGCAGTCAATGATCCTGAGGCAGAATCGGGCTTTATCTCTTTTTTGCAAACTGGGCAGATTCGCTTCTGCTTGGAATTCATCGCACGGGTCTCATCAGCTGAGCGATATAACAAGCATACCGTCTTTGACGGGGCGAAACGCATTCAGCGTTTCAAAAAAACCTAATCAGGTGGAGCAACAATAGTCTGCCCCAGCGGTGGTCCAATGCAAGAGTAAAAGCGGCACCATCTATTTTTAGAATTGCCTGTGGAACTTAGCGATGAGCAGGCAAAAGAAGGGTACAGTACTTCTGGTCGCCAGCATTCAGGCGAGCCTGCAGGGAGGGGCTGTGAAGCCAGGTGACAGGAAAGAAGTGCTAACTTATGAGGAGCTCGCCAGGCTCGCTGAGGAGCTGTCGGCCAAAGTCAAACAGCAGGCCGAGTGGCTGAAGCAGCAGGACGAACAGATCGAAAACCTGCAAAAGGGACAAGAAGACATGATGAATTCGGTTCGCCAATTCATCCGCAACCTTCCATTTGGTCTCATCCTGGTGCGGCAGAACCAGACTATCAAGGCAGCCAACAATACGGCCGCTGAATGCTTCCAGTACAGCAAGGACGAGCTGGCCGAGCAATCCATCAAGATCATTTTTCCTGGTAATGAACGTCTGGAAGTGACGACCCAACCGCAGCGGCTCACAGCCTTGAAGAAGGGTGGTGAATCGTTTGCGGTGGACGTTTCAGTCAACAGACTTGATATGCGTGGCGAGCAATTGCTCTTCGTCAGCGTGCTGGATGTGAACGAGCGGCACCGCCTGGAGCAGTTGCGGCGAGATTTGATGGCAATGGTGAGTCATGATCTGCGCGCTCCGCTCACCGCGGTGAGAGTAACCCTCGAGATGATGTTGGAAGGCGTTTATGGAGAGCTGAACGATCGGGGCTCGGCGCTTCTGGCTCAGGCTGTGACATCGGTAGAGTATCTCAATACGCTTGTGGAAGGACTGCTCGAGGCGGAGAAAGCGGAGGACGGCAACATTGAGCTCGAGTACAGCGAGACTACGATTGGCAAGCTGATAAAGTCCGCCGTTAATACCGTTTACCAGGATCAGGCTGCAACCGTCAAAGTCGAAACAGATTTTACAAACGACTCCATACTTGTTGATGAGCAGCGGATCGTGCAGGTCTTGATCAACTTGATTTCAAACGCGATCAAGTATTCGCCCGCCAACGGAGTTGTCACCATCCACGGTGGCATCGACAGGCTGCATGCCAAGTTTGTTGTTGCCGACCAGGGTCCGGGTATCCCGGAGGACAAGCAGATTGCCATATTCGACAGATACAGCCAGCTTGCTCAGCCAGGCGGGAAGAAACGAAAAGGGTTCGGGCTGGGTTTGGCAATTTGCAAGGCATTAGTCGAGCGGCACAAGGGCCGCATCTGGGTCGAGAGCAAGCCCGGCGAGGGCAGCCGTTTCTGCTTCTCTGTGCCGATGAGTCCTGATACGAAGCATTGATACGCAGCTCAACTTCTATTTTGCAAAAGGATCCGATCCATGTTCGCAACTCTGGCATCATGTTCGATTGTTATGACTTGCCATAGTAGCTCTGTCGGACGACGACTGACTGAACGGCATCTTTGTCGATCTGCGCATCATGACATCGTGCCGATCTTCCCATGACAAGTCCTTGATATACTCTACGACATCAAAAATACTCCTTTTTGATGTCGTAGAATATATCAGCTACACGGATTCGCCACTTTGATGCCGATTACATTCGTGTTTTGTCTGTTTCTGTTTTTGTGAGAAAAACGGCAGGGTGTAGTAGCACGGCATGCTCTGGAAAGACGCGCTGCCCTGGAAGACAGCGCGTCTTGTGCCGATGCAGATTCTAGCTCCGCGGCTTGATGCGCCGCGCTTTGTGGGCCCGGACGCCCTTAGCCCGGACGCCTTTATCCCTGACGCCCAGGTTAACGGACGGGAGGCGAGCCTCGTGCTCGGCGACGAGCTTCTCCATGCGGGCATACTCGGCATCCTGCACCTCGAGCGCCCGGTAGTAAGAATCGGCGTCCTTCTGCGCCAGAAGCCGGCGGCGTTCCAACTGATAAACCAGCGCGTAGTGCACGTACTCGCACGACATGGTGGCATCGAGCCAGATCTGCTTGCGGGGAATGAAATCGTATTCGATGTCGCTGCCCACGAAGCAGAAGTCGCCGTCCAGCTTGTAGCGGACCGAAGGACCATCGACGAACCAGATGTCGATGCCGCGCTCGCGCTTGTAAAACGCCCGATAAACAGGCCAGATCTTGGGATCAACAACGGATGCAAGCTCCTTCACTTTTTGCTCGTCGTCCTGCCGCAGGCGCTTTTCCTCAGCCAGACCGCCTTCCACGTGAGCGCGGTTGTAGGTCCAGCCCCGTTCGCGCATGAGCTTGCGCTCGCGCAGTTCGTGCCCGATTGTGTATTCGAGCTCGATTGCGCCGATGCGGTTGTCGATCTGGATGTCGTTTTCCGGGTTGAAACGATAGCGCTGGTCGTTTCCCCCCATCACGAAGGGCGGGTAGAAGCGACGCACCATCGCGTTGCCGTCGACAATCCAGATGTGCTGCCCCTCGCGCTCACCCAGGTAGACGCGGTAGAGGTCGCGCACAAAAACGCGCGGTCCGTTCATCGTGTGGAAGAGTTCGCAGAACGGGGTCCGGCAGAGCGAGAGCGTATTTTTTGTAGTGCGATTCATGTTTACACCTCCCGAGGATCCGGAACCGTCTCCTGCAGGAAACGGCGCTGGATCCTCGATCAGTCCAACTCAGTGCAGCAGTTGCTTCGCCTTGAGAAACGGCTCAGACAACCGCTATTGCTTCAGCAAATCCAAAACGCGCTTCACAGGAAGAGCATAGGCGGTGTTGCCGTCACGTCCTTGCGTGGTTTGCGCCATGAACAGGGCGTTGAGAATGGCTTCCTCCGTGGCTTCCGCCGTTGCTTTGAAGAGCGGATCGATGCCGTCGGGACCGACCTCCGGCAGGGTAATGACCTTGCCGGCGCTTTTATCGATGCGCCGTGTGGTGGAGAAAGCGAGAACAAAGTCGCCGCTCGAGTTATGGGCGTTCGAGCCGGTGCGGGCGAGACCGAGCGTGGCGCGCTTGGCGATGCGCTCCAGCTGCAGCGAGTTGAGCGGCGCGTCCGTTGCCACCACGATGCAGATCGAACCTTCCGTGTGCTTGTCGGCGACGTCATCCTTGATCAAACGCCCGACCTCGACGCCCTTGATGCGGAGCTCTTCGCGATCGCCATGGTTGCAGTTGACGAGCACACCGACGGTGTACCCGCCTTCCTTCTTGGGCAGAACGCGCGAAGCGGTACCGATGCCGCCTTTCCATTCGTAGCAGATCATGCCCGTGCCGGCACCGACGGCACCCTCTTCGACGGCACCGGATTTGGCACCATCGAGCGCGGCGATGACGTGCTCTTCCTTGACGTGCCGCCCGCGGGCATCGTTGAGCGAGCTGTCGTCGCATTCGCCGACCACCGGCATGTAGGTGTCTTCGTTGACGCCGATGTCGGGGTAGCGCTCCAGCATCCAGGTGATGGCGCCATTGGCGACGGTGGGAACGGACATTGTATTGGTCAGGAGGATCGGTCCTTCGATGAAACCGGACTCCTTGAGCCAATGCATGCCGGTCACCTCACCGTTGCCGTTGAGAACGAAGAAGGAGGCGCTCGGCGCCTTATGCCAGAAGTCCGTGCTCTGGGGCAAGATGGCCGTTACGCCCGTGCGCACGGGGCCCTCGCCGGGAACGAGCTTGCCTTTGCCCGACACCAGCGTCACTTGCCCAACGAGAACGCCCTTCACATCCGTGATGGCATTGAAGCGTCCGGGCTGGTAGACACCGATGGTGATACCACATTCGCGCACCCGCTTGCGAGCGGCGCTCGACTGTTTGCGCCCGGTGATTTTGTTGGCCGTAGTCATGAGAGTACCCTCGTCGGAAACAGCGGTTTCACTGCTCGCGACCACCGTGGTCTGAGCCATGAGAACGCCCACCATTATTGCGGAGAAGATTATGCGCATGCATAGATCTTCCCAGTCGGCCTTGATGAGAGCAAGCAATGATATGGCGGTTAGAAACGTTCTCTCCAGAAAATTGTGAGGAAAAGAGATAAAAAGAACCTAGAGAAATGCTGGTTCTGACGCAAGGGCAGGGCAAAGATTAAATCGCCCTCTTTGGATCTCGAATTGGCATGGGCTGCAGGAAGCGCCTCATAAAATCAGCCGCTTGAAAACCGCATAGCGAGCGGCTGACGGCTCACCGTTATTTTGACAAAAAGCATTACACTTGCGCGACCTGACGGGAATCATGAAGAGCCAAACCCGCATAAACAGTGGGTTTCCGTCCCGTCAACAACCTCGACCACGCCTGACAACGACGGCAAAAATCCCCACCGTTTTCTATAGAGAAGGGCTTCTAGTCACACTTTCAAGTGGTTCCAGGCAAGCGAGTGATGATACCATTAGCGCACGCACGATTCTTTTGATATTGCGGCGAGCGCCTGACACAGCGCATCAACCTCAGCCTCCTGGTTAAACGGTCCAAAACTGGCACGCACCAAACCGCCTTCGAGCGTTCCCAGTGATTTGTGACACAAAGAAGAGCAATGCAGTCCAGCCCGGGTTGCGATACCGTATTTAGTGTCAAGCACATCGGCGAGCTCCGCCGCCGTCAAGCCCGCCAATGTAAAGGATACGATTGGCAGACGAGCCTCTTCCGCGGTGCTTTCCACGGCATAGACGGGTCCATAAACCTTCGCGGCATCAGACTCCGAAGCCCATGCCAGAAAGCGTTGAGCGAGCCGCATCTCTTTGCTCATAATCGCTTCCATCGTTTCTTCCCTCAGCCATTGCACCCCGGCATGCAAGCCTGCGATGCATGGACCCGCCTGGGTACCGGCTTCCAGGTGATCGGGATAGGCAGCAGGAACGGCGAAGCTTTCCGAGCGCGACCCCGTTCCGCCGGCAATCAAAGGCGACAGATTGTAATCCGGATCAACAAACAAAAGACCGATGCCCGGCGGTCCCATCAACCCTTTATGTCCGGATACCGATAAGAAGCTGATGCCGGGCAGCTCTCTCAAGTCGATCGGCAACTTGCCGGCCACTTGCGCGGCGTCGACGAGCAGTGGGATGCGGCGCTCCTTGCACAAGCGTGAGGCCAAATCAATCGGCAAAATCTCACCCGTGACATTGCTTGCCCAGTTCAAAACCACCATCCGCGGTGGCGCAGCATCGAGGCTCTTTTGAAACCGCTGCATGAAATCACCGCCACCAGGCACAATTTCAACCGCAATGCCGCTGAACTTCCTCAGCTGCTCGAGCGGACGCATCACGGAATTATGCTCGAGGCTGCTCACCACAACTCGATCGCCGTTTTTGAAAAAAGCATCGAAGCACAGTCCCTTCAAAACCATATTGATTGACGCCGTGCAACCGGGCGTGAAGATGAGCCGCTCGCAATCGTTTATGCCAAAAAACTCCGCCAGCGATTGACGCGCCTCGAATATCTGGCGCGCCCCTTCGACAGCCATGGAATGGGCGCCGCGACCGGGATTGCCGCAAGTGTTGAGAAAGTCGGTAACGGCTCTTGTAACGGATGCAGGCTTGGGAAAGCTCGTGGCAGCGTTATCGAAATAAATTCTCTGTGGCACAAACCCCGCCCGATTGGTAGCGATCCAACAGACATGCTAGCATAGCCCGTTATAAAGAAGTGTTCTTTGATTACCAGCCGCTATGGCAATCCCTTCGAGCCAGCTTTGCAGCGAACCAGCCACACCACCAGGATTATCGTAAGCCTTCTGCTGGCACTTGCCACAAGCACGAGCGCCTGCGCTCCTGAATTGCAAATCGCCCAGGCTGAGGCGCAAGATTCCGATCGCAGCATTGCCGGGCCGCCGACACCCGCGCCGGAACCAGGCTTCATCAAAGTGTCTCGCGAACTTCGCGAAGCGATCGGCACGATCAATAAGCTCGGTCCTTCAGACAGCATCAGCATGCTGCGCGGCGTGCGAAAAAACATGCTCATCCCGGCGGCGGACAAACAGCTCGCGGCTTATGTTCTCGGCGACCTTCTCAGGCAGTCGCCGACCGCCGAGGACAAAGCAGAGGCAATCAAATTGTTTCAAGAAGCAGCCGGAAATGAGGCACTCGCCACATCCGCACTCTTGAAGGCAGCCAACATCGCATTTTCACAAAACGACGAGAAGACAGCTCAGGCAGTTCTGATGCCGCTTTTCAAACGCGCCGACTCACTGGCGAGATCCGACCGCCAATCGAAAACCGCGGCCGCCAACCTGATCGAAAGTCGGGATCCGGTGCTGCCGGAGGCCCTCTATCGATTGGCTGAGTCCTTCTATCGCAGCAACGACATCGGTTCGGCAACCAATGTCTTCGAGCGCGTGCGCGAGCTCTTCCCCGACTCGGAATTCGGCATCGGCTCATCCTACTATCTGGGCAGCATGGCGATCGACAACGAATCCGACATCGCAAGCGGGCTCAAGGAATATCGAAACTACCTGAGGCGCTGCCCGCAAGGGAAAAACGCGGTCAAGATCGCTTACCGGCTGTTGACCATGTCCGGCACCGCCAGTGGTGGCACCGGAGCGAGCGGCAGCGACAGCGCAGCCGGCGCCGGCGAAGCTCATGGCGGCGCTGCCGGCAACAACCCCGGCAGTTCTAATCCGGACAACAACTTGACGCCTGACACCACCAGCGGTGCGACGAGCGACGACACGAATGGAGGCGGGCGCAATTCGTCCGCCGGCCAGATCGCGCCTGGAACTGCCGCAGTCAAGTTGACCGCGTCCGATCACGACCTCATCGCTCTGGCGTTTTACAAGCACGCACAGTACGCCGAGGCTCTAAAAGAGTGGAACAAAATCGGCAGCCACAGTATATTCCGCGCCCACTGCCTGTCCAAAACAGGTCAACGCCAGGCGGCTGCTGATGCTCTGTTGGCCGCTATCAGAGCCAATCCCAAGGACCCGGCGATACCGGATGTGGCATCGGCATTGTGCGTTCCCCTCACGACCAAAGACGCGCTCGCTCTGTGGCAACAAATCATCAAGCAGAACCCGGCGCGCATGGACTTAGCTCTCTGGAACATCGGCAAACGGCTCGATTACCCACAGGACACGCAATATTATCGCAAACTGGTAGCCACCTATCCGAGTTCGGAATTTGCGCCCGAATCCGCCTGGTGGCTGATCTGGAACACCATGACTGATGGTTTTGCCCAAAACGGCGCTGCCCGCAATGCCAAGTTCGCACAAGCGCTCGAGCTATGCGACCACGCTCTGGGAGCCTATCGCAACACACACGTGGCGCCCAAATTTGCATTCTGGAAGGGCAAATTGCACGAAGCCCTCAATCAGCCAGGCAAGGCGATCGCCGCCTACCAGCAAGCTGCCGACAGCTATCCGGAAAGCTATTACGGTTCGCGATCGGCTTATCGCCTCATCCATCTCCAATCCGTGCAGGCTGCCAACGCTCGCGGCAAGCACGGACATGCGGGCGCGTCCGCTGAGCGCAGTTCGGATGATGGAGACGAAACATCCGGATCCGGGTCTGGGTCCGAATCGGGCTCGCCATCCGCATCCGCGACCGCGTCTATAGCCGGCAGCAGGGCGTCGAAGGGGCAGAACGCGGGCAGCATTCCCGATCGCAAATGGACCACTATCGTCGGACGGCGAAGCCCCGACCCGGACTGGACCTGGCCTGAGCCTCCGCGCGTTTTTCGCTGGCAGAGCCTGCCGAACATGATGGGTTATACAGCCGCGCTTCTCATCTGGTTGCGACAGTACGATGAGGCACTGCGTTTCATCAACACTCCTTTGCCACCGGAGGTGAAGGCATGGCTCTATCTGAAGACGGGGAAAATCATGCAGGGTGTGGGCACGGCCGGATTCAGATTGGAAGGACAGCCTGAACCGACGACGCGCTGGGAGCTTGCTTACCCGCTCGGGTACGCGGACATCGTCGATCAAGAAACGAGAAAAAACGCAATTGATCCATTGCTTGTCCATGCCGTCATTCGTCAAGAATCTCGCTACGATCCGAATGCAATAAGTCGTTCGAACGCGATGGGCTTGATGCAGCTTCTCAAAGGCACCGCCTATGGTGTGGCCAAGCATAACGGAATAACGCTCACCTCGCCAAAGGACATCTTCCAACCACGCACGAACATTCAGCTCGGCACGGCATATCTGGCTTACGTGCTGCGCCGCAACGACGGCAATGCCATGCTGGCAGTCGCCAGCTACAACGGCGGTCCCAACGCCGTCACGAAGTGGTTGAAGCAACACCAGGCAAAGGGTTTGTCAGACATGGACGTGTACGTCGAGAACATACCCTACGATGAGACGCGCGATTACGTGCGGAAAGTCTTCGCCCACTATTGGAACTACGAGCGCATCTACAAGAGCAAGGACTAATGG
>JAJPJO010000057.1 GCA_021324135.1 Pseudomonadota bacterium | reverse complement strand
CAGAGAAATCAGCAAGCAGAACAGCGCAACGCTCAGCAGCAAGAACGAAGAAATCAGCAAGCGGAACTAGGAAACACGCGACAGCAAGAACAGAGAAATCAGCAAGCAGAGCAGCGCAACGCTCAGCAGCAAGAACGGAGAAATCAGCAAGCGGAACTAGGAAACGCGCGACAGCAAGAACAGAGAAATCCCAGGCGACTGTCCTCGCTTCCGCCATTAAGGGTGCATAACGTGCCGTTGCAAAACGCTTTTCCAATTCCTGACTTTTCAGGGAGAGCTACAGGAGAACAGCAGGCTCGGGCACGAATTGCCGAGAAGAACCTGAGGGAACATTTGATCGCTGTTTCCATTAGCCAAGCTCCCCGGAATTATGCGAGCATCAGACATGAGCAGTTGGACAGGTATTACGATAACTACCAAGTTTCTCTCAACAATCAACAGTTTTACATAAACAGAGAGAATACTCGCTATTTTCAAGTTCAAGAGCGTGAGTACCCGGATTGGTATCAGCCAAACCCCAAGTGGGTTTTTTCCAATGGTTTCATGCTTGGCAATGCTGTCCGAATTGGACTCGACTGGCTCGGCTACGGGTGGCAGCCCTATTATGGTGAAACTCCTACAGGATTCATCTGCGCTAGTGACTACATGCCAACCCCATGGATGTACGAGGCATGCTCAAACCAGTGGCGACAGCCAGGAGTCTTCGCGTACTCCAGTGAAGGACCGGACTCCGAGTACACGGGTCCCGTAACGGTCGAGGTGATCGAACAAGTTATTAACCGGCGAGGTCGGACCGTCAACGTACCTTATTTGTACAACGCCTTCTATTATCAAGAGACCGGTCGCTGGGGATATGAGAACCGGCAGGGCTATTTCATCTGGCTGGACGGGTAGGCTTGAGCGAGTCAAAAATCACAATCAAATACGCGCGCATACAATCAACAAGGAGATGCATTATGAATTGGGATGAAATCAAAGGTAATTGGAAGCAGATTTCGGGCAAAGTAAAAGCTCAGTGGGGAAAACTCACGGATGATGATCTAAAACAAATCGGTGGCAAGAAGGACGAATTGGCGGGTAAGCTTCAGGCTTACTACGGACACAAAAAAGATGAAGCCGAAAAGCACATTGATAATTTCATCAAGTCGCTGTAGAAAAGTTTCCCATTGAAATCGCCCATTGAATCGCGGGCGCCGAGATGATTTCTCAGGCGCCCGTTCCGTTCTCTTGCTATAGATTGTGGAATTCCAGTTTCGGCGACAAGTAAACGCACTATTGCTCTGTTCAAAGCACACGAAGAGACCAACAGGGCATGCGATTATTTATCAGCTTCGTGTTGATCATTTTTGTCATGCCCAGCAACTTGACGATTATTGTGGTTATCCAAATTTCCTCTGACTGGATCTATGCGCGTAAATTGATTGCCGGGATTGCCATTGTGCCAATCGCTTTGATTCCGGTTGCGATCGCTCTGGTTCCAATCCCTTTGGTTCGGGTTGCGATCGCGCTGGTTCCAATCACTTTGGTTCCGGTTGCGATTGCGCTGGTTCCAATCTCTTCGATTGGAGTATCTGTTATTGTAGTTTGCGGCATTGGCACTGGCACTGGCATTGGTAGCAAAAGTCTGCACTTGGCTTTGCACATTACTCAGTTCACTTTGTAGAGATTGCACCTCGGCGAAATTCAGACTATCGTTGCTGACATCATTCGCTTGACGCGAAGCATTGTTATTCAGGCTATTGATCAAGTTTGAGGCTGTGCCGTTCGAGATCTGTCTATTGGATTGCAAGTCATTAATCTGTTGTGCCAACTGCGCCCTCTGAGAATTTAGATTCTGCACAATCTGTGGTTCGTTGGCATGCTGCTGACGGGTATCAGTATTATCTGAGTGTTGACGGTTACCCCATCCCTGTTGACGGTTATTCCATCCCCATCCTTGTGAATAGGCCGCCGGCACTGCCAAAGCCATCGTAGCCAGTAGCAAGCCCGCTATGCTCCCTGTAGTTAGTTTTTTGTTCATTTGTTATCTCCATTGTTATGAACCTGCTGAATGAGCATGATCCGGTTCATGCTGGAACAAACTCGCCCCAGTCCATGTAAGACATTTTCTCCAGATTCGCGTCTGTATCGTGCGAAGAACTCGTGATACCAAATGCGACACCTGATGATCTAATTTGGCCGCGAGTAAAGTGAAACTCAGGTGAAATTCAGAACACAATTAACATCCTGGATGAATACTCTTAAGCCAGCACCATATATGGTGTTAGGTACATTGCAAACCGGCAACGCAGAAACTGACTCAAGGAAGCACTCAAAGCGCTCACCTTGTAAGAGACTGAGCCAACTCATGGCGATTGAAACTTTCAAGACAGAGCAAAAAGATTGTTGACTGCGCGTGAATGAATTATTGACTCTGCGTGGAGATTTGACTAGTGGACAGGTTTTCGACGTCCACCTTCAAGTCTAATCTGAATGATTAATACATCTACAGATCAAGTGCCAACAGGCCTATAGCAGGATCCAGGCAGACATTCCTCATTGACGATTCAATATTTCAACAACAATGCTGGTACAATCCGTAATAATGTTTTGAATAATTTTTCAGAGAATAAGGAAATCGGATTGAGTTCTTCAGCCTTGTTTTAGTCGAAAAATCTCAATCAGGAGGAAACAGGCATGATCAGGGATAAAATACTCACCTGTCGCGACTGCGGCAAGGACTTCGTGTTCGGAGTCGGCGAGCAAGAGTTTTTCAATGCCAAAGGACTCGTAAACGAACCCAAAAGATGCCCCAATTGTCGCGTCGTTAGCAAAATCAGGCGCAATGGCGGGGCAGTGGAAAAATTGACAGAAGTGAATTGTGCTCAGTGCGCTGAACCAGCTGTGGTACCTTTCCAGCCGAATGGGCACAGACCTATCCTTTGTGCTCGTTGTTTTGCGAACAGCAAAGATAATGATTTAACGCAAACGGCTCTCGCTTGAAACAAGTCATATCGTATAAGCGAACTACTCAGTTGGAATCGGGGAGCTGCATGTTCACCCAGTTTTAACACGTTCTCTAAAATACTGAGAGTAGAGTCGACAGCAGGTTCATCATGACTACAAGAAAAAAGTTGCCCGTCGATGCGCGCGGCGTTTCGCAGGAATTTCCTTTCCGTTTCCTTCTACGCTGGACCTGGCCCGATCATATTGAAAGGGCGCTTAGACTGACTGTGTGGGCGTGGCTGAGAGATGCATCTGAGAACCAAACTCAGGCATGTGATTCCGATCATCTCGGCGCTCATTTGTGCTGGCTGATGGCTATTCATCCCGACACGCCACCGGCAGTCCTGGATGTCTTAGCCGATCTACACACTGCAGCGTTTCAAGCACGCGTGGCCGAGAATCCAAATACCTGGGCAACCACGCTTGCACGTCTGGCCTTGCTGGCATCACCGCTAGTGCGTATAGCTGTCGCGGATAATCACAATGCTGCTGCAGATACAATTTACCTGCTCTCTCAAGACGAGAGTGTAGATGTACGATACGCTGTTGCAGAAAATTCCCATACCACAGTGAGTGTTCTCCGATCTCTTTGCGAAGACGAGAACTGTTATATCGCGGCGCGCGCCAGGCGGACATTAGCTCGCCTCTACCTTACACCAGCGAAGAATCTTCCCATGAAGGCCTCTATTGGCCGCGGCGGTAGAAGAGTTTCAGGCAGTTAGAATTTTCTGCGAGTCCATACACCGGTCAATCTAATTGTCGTTGATCACTGATTCACTGCTATTGCACTTTGTGCAATGCATATTATTGACGATACCATATAAGATACCAGGTTCTACTCGAAGGGCTGATGCTGCAATTATTAGAGGATCTGAACAGAGTCAGTAATTTGCGGGGGAACCATTGCCACCCTAAATTTCCAGAGAATGTGTTAAAACTGAGTGAATATGTCGTAGAAGCGCACCATTACTGGTACCAGCGACACGAACTCGTAACGCTGCGAGACCGGCTCCAGCACGCTAATTGTGCACTACGCGTGAAGAAAAATGTTGCTGTTTGAATGGAACCAATGGAAGATGGTCCAGTCGTAAAAGGAGACGTCGATCCAGATTGAAAGACGATCAGGAGGTTCTATGAAAAACCGAATAATTTATGCCGTGATAGCCGGGTTGGCATTCACAGCTCTGGGCACAGTCTCCCAGGAGGCGGTCGCTGGTGATAACACCTATTTCAAGATGCTCTCGCCATTGACAGCGATAACGCAAAGGAGAATTTTGTCGCCTTGCTCGACAGTGGAGACGACGATTAGCTCGCCTGTCGTGATCGAGAGGACAACTTCCAGCTCCACAGTAGTCCTTGGAACGACTTGCACACCAATGATGCTCGAGAAGACAACTGTAGCGAAGCCGCATCACTTCCTTAGCTTTGGCGTCTGGCCTTAACTGAGAGTTCGTCGATGGACTGAATGGTTTGTCAGTTCATGTATATACTTTTCGACCCGGGAGGTTCACTTATGAAAGGTAAATTGTTTTTGGTGATGGCAGCCGGCCTAGCGCTCGGACTGTCATGCCCTGCTGCGATGGCCGAGAGCAAAGATTACACCAACGAGTATTTCGCAGGCAGGACAGCCCCGGCGCGCACGGTTATAGTCAAATCCGCGCAAGTCGGTAGCTCTGGTACGGTAATGGTCGAGAAAACCATTTCTTCGCCCGTCATGCTTCAAGGAGCAGTCACCGCGCCGATCGTGATAGAGGATCGCATAGTTAAGAAGAAACATCTTTTTGCAGTCGGCATTTGGCCTCTGTTTAACTTCGAGGTTCTCTAACCCAATATTCAAGTGTTTAGACGAATGAGATGCAACATCTCGTTGCTTACGGCAACATGAAGCAAATTGGAGTGAAAATATGAAAGCTAGAATATCAAGACTTATCCCACTGAGGAGCTTTGTTGTAGCAGCGATTGTTGCAACTATTCCTCAAATGGCTCATGCAAGTGATGCGCAGACAAAGTCCGTGACAACCACGACAACTACTTCTGAGAGCACGCAAAGCGCGGACGCCGCGGAGATCGCAAAGCTGAAACACCAGCTGTACGTTTGCCGGCACCATAAACATCACAAGCACCACAGACAATCGTGTGTTTTGAAAGAAACACGGTTGATAGAAAGAACAAACACCATAGAAAAACCAGTGATTATAGAAAAGGAAAAGCAAGTATTTGTCGACAGACCAATGGAGGAGAAACAGCTACTCGTTGAAAATGCGATGGATAATGCAGTAGTGGTGGAGCATGCGAAGACTCGCAAGCATCTAATGCGCTTCGGCATACCGTTCATAAGCGTCACTCTGTTTTAACCATAACGGCATTACAGAGAGACGATTGCAAACGGAATGAGAATAGTGCGAACTCATTCCAAGCGACTGTCAGGTCGCCTCGGGCGGAAAAGGAAATCGAGAAGTCCGAGACCTGTTATCAGAATTGATTTCCTTAAGGGCTTTCGAGCCAATTCCATAGCGGCATCATCCATACCCTTAGCGGGTATGGATGTACCGCTAATCGTGACTTTCCAATCTTGCGCTTGGTTCATTCTTCGAATCAATTGGATCATGCCGCCTGCTGTGAGTATCACCACCAGCAGTATCATTGTGCCGGTCGACCAATGTGCTTTGCCATTAGTCTTAATCTCTTTGTCGTTTGTAATAGGCATCTTTTTTCCTTTAGTTCTGACCAGGGGCTTTGTCTGATCCAGGCTGCCCAAAAGTGCTTCAGCCTGTCTGAAGACATTTGCAGATGCGCGGGTTTGTTGTGAAATGAGTGTATCAACGCGACACCTGCTGATCTAATTTGGCCTCCAGTGAAGTGAAACTCAGGTGAAAACGCGGTGAAACAAGCTTATTCACTCAGTTTTAACAGATTCCCCTCGATACTGAGAGTAAGAACGCATCGAGGTGATCCGAAATGGGAATCGTACCTTTCGCCATTTTTCTAGTTATTGCAGCTTCATGGGCCTTCGTCGGCGAGCTGGTTCTGCCGCGTTCGGTTCCGGGTGGATTTCTGAGCGCCACTCTCATAGGCTTCATCGGTGCCTGGATTGGTGGATCAATGCTCTGGCACTTAGGTCCGGATTTGGCCGGCATTCCTCTTATTCCGTCTATTCTCGGCTCGGCCGTTCTCATCTTCTTTTTCTCACTCATAACCGGTGGACATTCCCATACGTGGGATTAGACAAAAAGGCAGAAACATGTTATTAACACCGCAAAAATCAACACCGATCCTTATATTCGCAGTGCTCCTGTGTGCCTGCACCACTCGAACCTCCGAGAATTTGAACTCAGCCAATAACTGGACTACACAACAAAAAGTCGACCAGCTTACTGTAGGCATCTCGATCAATCCAGCTACGGCCGCGCATAACACCGTCTTCATTTCATTGCAGAACAAAAGAGGTGAGCCCATTTCGGACGCTAGAGTGACAATAACGACGTTGAAACAATGGATGTTCAGCAACCAACGCGATTTGCCGGCGAGGTGCGTGGCTGCCGGTACATACAGAATAGACACGGACATGGGCGAAGGAATTTCGGAGATGAATATCGCGATAAAACCAAAAAACCGACTAACTACAAATCTGAGGATTGAAGCGAACATAGATCGGCCGTTGGCTGCGCACAGATCATTCTTGCTCATACAATGACTTACCAACATGAAAACGATTCCGGTCGCTACTCCAAGACTTTGCTTTTCGTGAGGACACGGTTCCGCGAATACCGATCCATATTTACATTTCTCTGCGAGCGGCGCGAATCGCCCGAACGCAACTGAAGACTAGCACTCCTCCCATCGCAATAGTAACAGTAAGAGCGACAGTAATGGCAACAGCGTGCCAGAATAGGACCGATTGGAGATTGATTAGTTCGCTGCCTAGCGCTGCGAATCGACCATCGAGTTTCGCGAAGCGACCATCGAGCCTTGCGAATCGGTCATCGAGGTTCGCGAATCGACCATCGAGCTCTATAAAGCGTCCATCCAATTCCGTGAAACGCCCATCAAGTTTAGAAAATCGCGCACCTAGCGAAGAAACGCCGGAGTCTACGGACATCAGTGGTTTCTGCAGTGTGAATACGCGATCGTTTAAGGTTCTAAGCGGGTCTTTCAACTCTCTGATCGGATCTCGTAACGTTATTACCGGAGTTCGTAATTGCATCACCGGATTTTTAAGATCTATGACTGGCTGTCGAAGCGTGTTAATCTGCACCTGCAGCAATCTCATGTCGGTTTGAGTACTGTCCAACTGATGAATTAGCTCTTGTGTCTGCGCCCTGATTTCGGTCATGTTCCGAGCGAGTAAATCCGTTCCGGGTTCTAACCTATTTAAAGGAACACTCAACTTTGCTAGTCGCTCTTCAAGTCTAACCACTTCCCCCTGCAGTCTCGTGACCGGTTTAAGGAACCAGCCACCAGTCTTTTCTGGTACCGAAACGTCCTTCTTTGCGGTTCCTTCAAGATGACTGATCTTAGCGTTGGTGCCCATATCGGCAATGATATCGTCGATAGTGTCATCTGCAAATGATGGCGATCCGGAATTGAGACACGAAACCATGGTTAAAACAATCAGACAGTTCAGGCGTTTAAACCTGAGCAAATCTGATTCCTTCTTTCTCTTTGTTCTGCTTTGCATTGATATACCATCGTGTTGCAGGCAATTAGAAATGGATCAACTGCTGCGAGTTCAGTCGGTCGCTTCTGTTCTGGTTCTGATGAACCGTTTGTGAACCTTGCCACTAGTTACGATACCAATCAAGAGCATGATCAGTCCGCCCCATATAGCGGGTTCCCAGCCAGTGAATGAAAGGGTGGCGGGCATGAGGTCGGCCACAAACTTGAGCACGAGCGCCGGAAGCAACCAAAATCCTAGAATCCATAATGGAATCAGGACAATCAGTGCCACTCCAAGCGTTCCAATTGCCAAAAGCGCGGTGAGAGCAATGGCGATGGATTCGACAACCCAGCCCAGGAAGACAAAAAGCACTCCCGCAAGAAGAGTATGGATAAAGTTTCCGTGAAAATGCATGCCGGGGATCATTGGAAAAATGAAATAGAATGCGCCAGTGATCAGTGCCAGGCGAATGAGATAACGTGTCATGATCAATTCCTCCTACGTGCGCTCAGCCTCCCTGATGGAGCAACGCCGCATACCTTCATTGTTCAAGAACTCTGTCAAAACTGGGTGAAACCCGACTATCGGACGGCCAGGCGATCGTTACCCTGTTTTTCTGCAGAACCCCTATAAGTTTTCACCCAGTTTTGACACGTTGCGTGAATACTGGAAGTAACAGGCAACCGGCTGGACCTCGTCTCTGAAAATCGATGCGGCCCACTGCTTGTAAATGTGAAATCAATTTGCGGTCTTAGCAAAGAGGGAAGTATGAATACAGTAAATCATCACATGTGCGCGGTGGGTCTGGCACTAATTACGGTGCTGGTTTGCGAACCCGCCTGGACGGCTAACGATAATATCTCGCGCAAGAATGGTAAACAGTTGTTGGCAAACGCAACCTATCGCCATCCTACCGCAATCATCCCGGCAACGCCGATGGTTAAGGTCCCCTTTCGCCCCTGGTTGCCAAAGAAGGAGAAGCCGCGGTTAGTCTTATTGTGCATACATGCACTTGGTTTCAGCAGCAAGGGTTATGACAATTTCGGGCGCCGCATGGCTGCTGCAGGTATACCAACCTATGCGCTCGATGTTAGAGGCTTCGGCGAGTGGATGAAGCAACCTGAAGAAGCGCACATGGACTTCGAAGCGTGCCTTACAGACGTTGAAGACGCGCTTAAAACCTTGCATAAAGCATACCCCAACCTTCCAATCTTTGTTGTCGGTGAATCGATGGGTGGTGCAATTGCCATTCAAGCTGCTTCACGGTATCCAGATCAAGTAAATGGGCTGGTATCAGCAGTGCCATCAGCGACAGAGCGTGTCGGTGGCGTGATGAAGTCAGGAATGGTAGTCGCTTTCAAGACTGCAGAGAGTCCCACCGGAACAGTAGATATGAGTCCGGTTGTTGTGGACGGAGCGACCTCCGATCCTGCACTCAGGCGAAAAATCGAGAACGAGCCGCTCAATCGAATGGAGTTATCCAGAAAAGAGCTGGCGCAATTCGAGAAGTTTATGAAACAAACTCATGATGCCGCTCCGCTTGTGGAACGCACGCCGACTATGATGCTGATCGCATACAAGGACAAGCTAGTTACAGTAGCCGGATCAGTCGATCTATTCAGCGAGATGACGACACCGGAGAAGCTGATGGTGGGAGACGGAAACAGCGGGCATCTGATGCTCGAAGAAGCACAAATGACGCCTGAAATAGAGTGGATTCTCAAAGGCTGGCTCAGGGAAAAAGCAGGACAGGTGAAAGTCCGTCAAGGCGTAGCGTCCAAGTGAATAACTGGCAAGGAGATAGAATCAAATGAGAACAACTAGACTTTATGCGCTCGTGATTTTGATGTGCATTTCACAAGGATCACCTGCATTTGCCGCAGACAAAAAATTGAACACCTACCAACGCCAGGTCAATCTTATGAAGCGCATCAATGATGCTCAGAAGACAAAGCAATTGAGCGTGACGCAAGCAAAGCACCTTCGCAAAGACTTGAGCAAGATAGCTGTGAAAAAGCAAGAGGTACGCGACAGTGCATCAGGAAAGAACGGCACTGGTGACATGTCCAGTGTCAACGAACGTCTCACCAAAACGAGCGAAAAAATCGACAAACTGAAGAAAGAGAACATGAAAAATACACGTTAGTGTCAAATGTAGTTGCAGGCTACAAGGATACGGCTATGAAAAACAAATCAGCGAAACGCCTCCCCAGCTTGAATCCTTTGTCGAGGGATCATGGCATTGTGCTTGTTTGTGCACAACATGGGCGCAAGGCTGTTCGTGCATCCAACGAAAATCGACTCAAACTCGCTGAGCAAATGCGTTCATTTTGCCGGGGCGAGATTATTCCGAACCTCGAAGACGAGCAATGGATTTTGTCACCCGTAATCGGAGATGCTCACTTGCGCGAGGAGTTTCATCAACGTCACAGAAACATTCGAGAGCTAACAGAGCAATTGTACGATGTGGGGATGTCCGAGGACCCAGGGGTGGGACTGCTTTCAAGACTAGCCAATGCCCTGGACGATTATGTGCGCTGGGAGGAAAATATACTGTATCCGCGCATTGGAGAAAGCATTTTCGAAAATAAAGATGGCTCGAGAGAATTATCGAGGTTGACGTCTTCAATGGAAGCCGGTCGCAGTCGTACGACTCAAAAACTTCACAAATCTGTGACTTTGCAGCAACCAGCCAGGCGTAGGTCCCATGCGCTCGAGTACAAATTTCTCGAATGGTCTCGCTAAAATTGGTGATACCAAATGCGACACCCTACACGACATGAATCTTGGGGCGATTCTTAGGATCCGCTACTGCTTCACGCAGAATTTCACGCGTCACTGATGCGGTTTCACCTTCGCCAAGGATCAGATATTGCAGTACGTGAAACAGCGGGTTCCCCTCGGACCAGTACATGTACGCATGCGGAGTTCCGACATGCTCGTTTCGAATGGCAAGCAAGATTGACGCGATCGCATTAGGCGCTGACACGCTAGTTGACCGAAGTATGTCGTAACCGTCCTCAGTTACAGCTTTGACTTCCAATTCATTCTCGGAAAAATCCGATGCGTTTGCAACAGTTATTTCCAGAAACACCAGTTCAGCTTCTAACAGGTAGTGTTTGTCTCGAGCTTCCTGGGCGCAGGCACGATAGTCGTGCGCGCCGGGTGGATGCGCAACAATATGCATGGTCTTACCTTTGTATCGATCAATTACTCGTGCTGCCGCCTCGTCAAAATGTACTTTCTTGGCGCGCAATTCAGTTGATCTGATAGCTCGGGATATGAACGAAATGACGAAAATCGTCAGTATGAAGAAGGCGGCGATGTGAAGACCCTCAGGTCGTTGTTTGATGTTCATGACAGTGGTGTAGGCGAAAACAAGCGTGATGAAGCCGTAGAACATGCGAATCCAGTTTCCCTTGGGAAGCGATAGAAACACGGCAAGAGCGGCAGAACTCATGAGTACCAGTACGCCAGTTGCATAAGCTGCCCCCTGAGCATCAACGCTGGCTTTGAAATAGTAAGTCACCACATAGGATACCAGTCCGAAGAACAGGACCAGCGGTCGCGTCGCTCTGGCCCATTCAGGTGCCATGCCGAATTTCGGCAAATATTTCGGCACGAGGCTGAGTAGACCGGCAAGGGAAGAGGCTCCTGAAAGCCAGAGTATGACAATTGTAGATATGTCGTAGAACGAACCGTAGACGGGACCAAGAAAAAGGTGAGCAACATATGCCAGCGCTCTACCGTCTGCTGGCCCGCCCGCCTTGAAATCTTCTTGAGGAATCAATAATGTTGTGATAATGCTGCTTGTAAAAAGAAACAAGCTCATGATCAAAGCCGCCGCGGTTAACAGCTTTTTGGTGTGCCGAATTCGGCCGGCGGGTTTGTCTTCGGTGTCGGTGGGATCGCCCTTCACAAGCGGCATAACAGCCACACCGGTTTCGAATCCGGACATACCAAGCGCTAGTTGCGGAAAGAGGATCAGTGATTGCAGAGTGATGTGCCAGGGGGTTTTGTAGATGCTCATTAGTTGAGTTTGCCAGTTGGACCAGGCATCGGGTCGGATGGATACGTGATAAGCTCCTACGGCAGCCACTCCCAGGTTGAGAAGTAGATACGTCCAGACAACCACCACTGCTAATTGGATCGCTTCTTTGAACCCGATCAGGAATAGCACGCACAAAACTGTGAGCAGCAGAAAAGTAAGACCCATCGCATCCTGAAGGAATGACCAGCCGGGATGACTCTGGCACCACTCGATCACGTAAGGATTTTTGACGATGTGAGCGGCTGCGTCGGCCGCGGAAAGAGTAATCGTAATTATGAAGTCAGTGGCGGCGAATCCGAGCAGGATCAAAATAATCGACTTGCCACCCCAACCTGGAACAAGATCATTGAGCATTGAAATGCTGCCTTGTCCGTGCGGACTTTTCTCCGCCACACGTTTGTACATAGGTAGGGCGCCAAAAATCGTCAGCAAAACCAGGACCAGAGTCGCTGATGGTGCCAGTATTCCCGCAGACAGAGCCGCTATTCCCGGTGCATAACCGAGGCTGCCAAAATAATCCAAACCAGTCAGACACATGACGTTATACCAGGAAGCCGTAGTCTTTCTGGTCCGATGGCTGGATTTTATGCCCTCGAAGAACCATGAATGAAGATGCTTTATCGATTGCTTGTTCAATTGCTTTCCCATTTAAGATTTACGAACGCGCCGGCATTTAACAGCCGGTTTTTCCGAGTGGAAGATACTGTAACATCACGTTTGAGGAACCAAAAGATCGATTCATTCGTTTTCGCTCGACTTTTTCTCTGCAGCTAATTCCGGGCGTTTGACTTTTAGAAGCATCCTTTTCTTGATCTCTGGCAGCGCTTTTCGAGTTGCCATCTCACCAGCAAGAATGGCCTTTCGTGCATCGCCTTTCTGGGTATCGAGGACCGGTAATCCGCTGACGTCAGGACTGATGACGATATCGGCAAACGGAAGTTGCCGCGCATCAGCGACTGCAAGCATCACATCTCCGAGGCGTTCAGCGATACCCTTTAAATGCTGAAAACGTTTTGCAGGCAGTTTCCGCAACGGCTCATCTACCAGAATTGCAATGACAATATCTGCTCCGGTGTCACGCGCTGCTGACGCCGGCAGGTTTGCTCGCAAGCCACCATCGACATAAACTTTATCTCCAATGGCAACCGGCTGAAGAAGTGCTGGAATCGAGGAGCTTGCACGGATTGCTGTAGAGAGCTTGCCGTCGCTTATTCTATAGGCCTTACCATCAATAAGGTTGGTAGCCACTGCTGAGAACGGTATGGGTGTATCATCAACATTCTCAATCCCCCTGGGTATTTGTCTTTCCAAAAAGCGAGCAAGCTTCTTGCCCGTCCACAGACCTGCATAGTGCTTTTTCAAAGGATGACGAAGTTTCTCAAGAGGACTGATTAGGAGCTTAGGCGGGATCCTTCCCATGTAAGCTTTGCGAAGCGAGCCATTCAGCATGATCTTTTCGATGTCATCTAGCGATACGCCGGCTGCGTAGAGACCGCCGACTATCGAACCCATGCTATTGCCGACGATATAATCAATCGGAATATTTGCCTCTTTCAAGACCCTTAGCACACCAACGTGAGCGGCGCCTCTCGCGCCTCCACCGCCAAGAGCTAGAGCAACCGTCGGACGGTGCACTTCTGAGTCAGGTGGAACTTGACACTCATCTCGAGGGTTGTCCCGCTCGACGGCGGTCGAGGCATTAGAGGCGTCCCTTTTTTGTTTTCCGGTGACCATAACCTGGCCGGAGTCTCTGGGTTCCAGTACTTCTCTCTTGTTTGGAATGCTATCTTCAATTTGTCGCTGCGCCGCCTTCTCAACGGTCTTGGTTGGTGCTTCTCCCTCCGGAATGTCGACAATCGGAACGACATCTATAGCGTGGGTATCCTTCGATCGGTTAGTCATAGGTTGAGTTCGTGCAGCATCCTGTGCCACCGAAATCGCGCTGGTCGCCAGGCTCACCAGCAATGCACTATTGAATGCGAAAACAAGTTTGCGAACAAGGAACATAGTTAAAACCTCGCAATGCGAGCAACGATTCAGCTCGTACATCCTCTCACAGATAAATTCTCAGACCCTGAAGGTCAATCTGTATCCATGACGCTGTTCCAACAAGCTGCTCACGCTCAGCCGACCACGATACAAGCGCGCCATGGCTGCAACTGCCGCGAGAGTTATGCCATCACCATTGGTGGGAATCAACCGCAATTTTCCAAGTTGCCATGGCATGAATTCGCCTTGGTTAGCGTCCAGACCGATATCGAATGACAGAGATACTTGCTTATTATGTTTCAGACCAACAATTTTGATTGTCTCTTGCTGATGGCTCTTGTTGAGTAACGAGAGCACTAATTCCGTGATCATTTTTTTCAGCGAACCAGCATTGCCTGGCACAGTCACGCCTTTGGCAATGTCGCACGAGAGTGATACTTTATTGTTGCTAAACGCCATGCTTGTCTCGTCAGCGATCTCCTGCATCAGTTTCGCCAGCATTTGTTTTTGCTTTGAGCGAGGTGCTTGCGCAAGCTCTGCCACCGAGGCCAAAATAGTTGCATCTGCAGTGAGCCGACTTATGGCTCTGTCCAAAATCGTGAAGCGGTCGACTGGCATCTCGTTAAGAACCTGCGCATCACGCAAGAGATCGATATGAGCCTGAAGGGCTGTTAGGACCGATAGCAACTCGTGTTCAGTATCCGAGACAAATAGTGTCAGCGTGTCAATTTCATTCTCCTCAGATTCGCACCAATGAAGGCCCTTCCATGAGTTGGATAATTTACGCAACATCGAATTCTTCATCACTGACCCCCTTGGGGTGCCGAATTCCTCACTACCTCGAATCTGAAAAGATCTTTGCCTGTCCGATTTGATTCTATGGGTGCAAAATGAAACTTAGGTGAAAACCGGTGCGATCATGCGGTTTTCACAGGACTTTTATCTTGAGTGCCTAATATAAGATCAGATACTTATCTTGTGTGAAGGATTGAAATGTGCCTCCGGATGAATTGGTGAGCCTGGACGGTTCGAGGCGCTGCACAACTTGCCAGCGCGAGTTTGACGCCGAAATCGTCATCTGTCCTGATGACGGTACGCCTCTGCCGGCAGTGCTCGAGCACGAGCAATTGATCGGGACCGTTTTTGCTGATCGTTATGAGATCGTGAGCCTTATCGGCGAAGGTGGAATGGGCAAGGTTTACAAAGCCCTTCACAAGCTTATGAAGCGGATGGTCGCCATTAAAGTGGTCCACCCCCATCTTGTATCCAGCGCTGCTACCCTGACGAGATTTCAGCAAGAGTCCGAGGCCGTAAGTTCCTTGAATCACACGAACATCGTCACCGTGCACGACTTTGGTCTTGTTCCCAGGGCGTTTCTGGTCATGGACTACTTGGACGGAGTTAGCCTTGCCGATCTATTAGAAAGTTGCGATCATCTTGATCTTGATCGCAGCCTTTACATATTTGTGCAGATTTGCGCCGGACTTGCGCATGCACACCGATGCGGCGTCGTTCACAGAGATTTGAAGCCCAATAATATCATGCTGATAAACGTTGATGGAAAGCCAGATATCGTAAAAGTGGTTGACTTTGGTATTGCCAAACTCATGCTAAAAGGAACCGCTGATTTGGTTTCAAAAAATCTCACTGCTACAGGACAAATCTGCGGCAGCCCGCTTTATATGAGTCCAGAGCAGTGCCTGGCGAAACCGATGGATGCTCGCTCGGACATCTATTCTCTGGGATGCATCATGTACAGAACATTGACTGGAAATCAGCCGATTCTAGGGCAAGAGTTGATCGAGTGTTTGTATAACCATGTCAATGTTGCTCCGCAATCCTTCCAGGACACTTGTGCAGGACTCAACCTGCCGCAAGCCCTGGAGGCAATTGTGATGAAATGCATAGAGAAGGCACCGCAGAATCGTTTTCAATCAATGCTGGACTTGAAGGATGCGCTCGAGGCTTTCGATCGTAGCAAACATCATGACGAGACGAAGCCATCAGATAGAGCCAAGACGCAAAACGCCGTTCGCGATAAGATCAACCACGCTCCACTAGCCAATGAAATGACACCAAGCGACGCTGAGGAGTTTGGTCGAGCGGCATCTGCAGCGGAAGCCAGACGAGTTGCATCGGCAGCTGAGGCTGGTTTCGCAGCCACTGCCTTTGAGAACAGCCTCGCTGCCTCCGCTGCTGAGTCCGGCCGTGCCGCTTCGGCGGTCGAGGAAAGTCTGGCAGCTTCCGCTGCTGAGGCTGGACGCGCTGCTTCTGCTGCTGAGTCCAGCCGCGTCGCTTTCGCTGTTGAGTCTGCTCGTGCCACTTCAGCTGCTGAGGCCGGCCGCGCTGCTTCTGCCGCTGAAGCCGGTCGTGCAGCTTCCGCCGCTGAAGCTGGTCGCGCGGCTTCTGTTTTTGAAGCCGGTCTGGCTGCATTTGCAGTTGAATCCAGCCGCGCTGCTGCTGTCGAGGCTGAACGCGCTGCCTCTGTTACACATCCCGGATTAGAAGCATCTGCAGCTCAGATCAGTCTCTCCACTGCCGCTGCTGAGTTAGGTCGTTCCACCTCCGCCGCTGAAGCCAGTCGTGCTGCTTCTGCAGCTGAGTTGGCTCGGGCTGCTTCTGCTAACGAGGCCGGTCTTGCTGCCTCCGCCGTTGAGGCTGCTTTAGCGGCCTCGGCCATCGAGACTGCTCTTGTCGCATCTGCCCACGAGGCCACGCTGGCCGCCTCCGCCCAGGAGTCCCGGCTGGCTGCATCCGCTGCAGAGGCCGGCCGCGCCGCATCTGCAGCTGAGGCCGGCCGCGCCGCATCTGCTGCCGAGGCCTGGCGGGCTGCATCTGCTGCTGAGGCTGGTCGGGCTGCCTCCGCTGCTGAGGCTGATCGGGCTGCCTCCGTTGCCGAGGCTGGTCGGGCTGCCGAGGCCAGTCGCGTTTCTGCTGCTGAGGCTGCTCGTGCCGCTTCCGATGCTGAAGATCAGCGAGCCGTTTCGAAGCATGACGATGATAACGTGCAATGAACTCCTGCCAACAGTGGCGGACTGATCTCAGTATTGAGAGTCTGTGTAAGAACGCGGGTGAAAATCCAAAATTCTATATGCCACTACAGCAGGTGCCATTCCTGGTGGTATTCACCCAGTTTTAACACGTTCGCTCGATACTGAGAGTATGCACATCGAGGTAATCGAAATGTCATTTTGGGTGGATTACTAAGCGCTCTTTCATAGGTTTCATATGTGCCTGATGGGTCCATCATCGCTCGGGCATTTAAGACCTGGCCCGGCATCCCTGATTCCATCCAAAGATCGACCGTTTGTTTCAAGCAAATCATTGTTGCTCATACACTAAGGGGGAGAACGACATGAAAACTATTCCTCTCGCTCCAGCTATTGCCTTTCGTGACAAGACGAATGAATCCCACAGCAAATTGCGCGGAATTGATGCGATCGAACGTATTGCGCACACCCGTCTATTGAATGCCAAAAAAGGCGATCAATCAGCCATGAGTTTTATTGACACCATACGAGATATCAGGATTTTGTCCTTTGAAGACGAGCACGAGCTCGTCATTAAGGCTAAGAAAGGCGATCTGCGCGCACGCAATGTCCTCATTCTAAGCAACCTCAAGCTGGTGGCTTCGATTGCGAAACGATATGACGAGTGCGGACTTCCGATGATCGATCTGATGCAAGAGGGAAGTATCGGATTGATGAACGCCGTGCAGAAGTATGATCCTAAGAAGGGTGTCCGCTTCTCGACTTATGCAGCCTGGTGGATTCGTGAAGGGATCACTCGAGCGTTGTCCAACAAATCACGCATCGTGCGATTGCCGGGTCACATTATCGAGCTCATGACCAAAATTCGCAGAGTGCGCTCACAATTGTCCTTAAGGACTGGCCGCGAGGCGTGCACGCTTGAGATTGCAGAAGAGCTAAACGAGAGCCTCGCTAAAGTTGAACACGCGCTCATTAGTTCACAGCCCTGCCTGTCGCTGGATCAGAAGGTGTCAACGGCTGAAGATGAGGACTACACCATCCACAATACCATTATGGATGAGGATTCCGAGAACTCCGTGATAAGCATCGACGATCCTTATTTGCGGGCGCAAATTGATTGTCTGCTTGATGTTCTCAGCGACCACGAGCGCAAGGTGGTGCAGCTACGTTTCGGATTGGGCAGTGGTCAAGAAAAGAACATTCGCGAAATCAGCAAAGAGATAGGTCTAACCCGGTATCAAGTTGGAAAACTCTCCTGTCTTGCCATGCGCAAACTCAAGAAAGTTGCCCGCATCGAAGCGTTCGATGGCTATTTTAGTTGAGTACTTTAGTTGAGAATGATTGAACCTATCATCCAGTTTGCATTTCGAGGTAGGGCATGAGCAGCCGTTGAACCTTGCCTCTGCCTCTTGCTATTCGCGATTTGACCGTCCCTAACTCCAGGTGAGTGATTTGAGCGATCTCTTCATATGACAGTCCTTCGATGTCGCGAAGCACCACCACGGTCCTTGAGTCTGATGAAATGCTGGCCAACGATTCTGCAAGCAGGGCAGCAAGTTCGTTTCCCAGAGCAGCGTACTGAGGTTGGGGCGAAGAGTCGATGATATCGAGCATTCCAACGCTTTTCCCATCTTCACTGATTCTTTGTTCATCCAGAGAGAGCAGTTGGTAGGCTTTCTGCCGATCTCGCAGTTCGTCATAAACCGAGTTCCTGACGATTTGATTGAGCCAAGCTTTGAAAGCCTGCGGATTTCTAAGCGCTCCAATCGATTGCCACACGTGCATAATCACTTGCTGCTTGAGATCGGATGTGTCCGTGCCTCTCCATTCTGGTACCAGGCGATGGATCATTCTAGAGATCGTGCGCTCATGACGCAGGTACAGATGTTCAAAAGCACCATCAATGTTATTCTGGCAAGCCAACACGAGGTCCTCGTCACTAATGACTCTGAGATGATTCTCGCTCACAGAGAGCTTGAGCGTTCGCGTGGTACTAGATGGTCGTAGAGGAAACTTCATTAGATCACAATCCGCAGGACGCACCCAATGATTCGATCTAAACACGAGCAAGGTGAAACTCATGTGAAAAGTGAACAGGTGTCACCATATTCGGTGTCGACTTCGTGTGTTTTAACTCGACTTTCACATTCGGCTCTTAAAATCTAATTGGACAGACAGATATCTGTTCAGGCTGAAGCCAACGGTTAAGGCCCTCAGGTAGTTACCGATCCTTGATCGCTGTCGCCGTTAGTACCGGTCGGTGAAGAAATGACAACAAACGAAGAGCGAAAGAAGGATGAGAATTCAGTTTCTCTGCTGCACGACAACACAGTTGCGCCTCGAGACGATCGTAAGGCCCGGGGATTGGTTTTGCGGGGGGTAGTGCCATACCTGTCGCATTCCGGTTGGTCGCCTGCCCATGATAGGCCCGATCCTGTTGAACTTCTACAGCTCTCAGACAGGGGCCGGATTCCGGAACTGGTGCAGATAAGATACGGACGGATGCTCAAGACTCCATTCACCTTTTACCGGGGTGCGGCAAATGTTATGGCTCGAGATCTTGCCACTACGCCGGCCACCGGGGTCCGAGTTCAGTTATGCGGCGATTGTCATGCCCTCAACTTCGGGGCTTTCGCCACGCCGGAGCGTAACGTCAGTTTTGACATTGTTGATTTTGATGAGACACTCCCTGGTCCCTGGGAGTGGGATTTGAAGAGATTGACGGCAAGTCTGGTATTGTTGGCCAGAGATAACAGCATCAGTCCAGCGGATGCAAGAGCGTCTGCTGAAGCTGCTGCTCGAGCATATCGCGAAAAAATGGCGGAATTTGCACGCATGTCCATACTCGACATATGGTATGCGCACTTCGATTGGGAAAATGTGGTGGCTCAGGTCTCCGGTCACGGTCTGAAGAAGGATTTGCAAGATTGTCTTAAAAAAGCGCAGAAGCGCTCGATTCAGCACTATTACTTTCCGAAGTTAACTCACAGTCAGCATGGCAAACAAGTGATTACTGATGATCCACCTTTGATATATCATGCAAAGGATGACAAAGAGTTCGCCGATCGCATGGGCAGAGGCTTGCAGTTGTATCGAGAATCGCTGCAAGGAGACAAAAGACGATTGATCGACCGTTATCAGCTGTGTGACATTGCAATCAAAGTTGTAGGAGTGGGAAGCGTGGGCACCACCTGTGCGGTCGCCTTGTTCATGAGCGGGGATAATGAGCCTTTGTTTCTTCAACTAAAAGAAGCGCGAAAATCAGTGTTGGAGGAACATGCTGGAAAGAGTCCGTTTCAAAGCCACGGACAGCGGGTTGTTGAAGGACAGCGGATTATTCAATCAGCCAGTGACATATTTCTAGGCTGGTTCAAGCTCGATGA
This sequence comes from Pseudomonadota bacterium, assembly GCA_021324135.1. GTDB lineage: Bacteria > Cyanobacteriota > Vampirovibrionia > Obscuribacterales > Obscuribacteraceae > JAJPJO01. The sequence continues at coordinate 42,681 of JAJPJO010000057.1, read as the reverse complement.
TGGCAAACATTTCTATGTGCGCCAATTGCGCGACACAAAAGTTAAGCTGGTAACAGACCATTGGGAAGGTCAACACTTGATTGATATGGCCGGGATGATGGGTGCAGTTCTGGCGCGTGCGCACGCCCGCTCTGGAGACTCGGCAATCATAACTGGTTATCTCGGCAAATCTGAGATGTTCGATCGTGCCGTTGCTGATTTCTCAGTGCTCTATGCGGATCAAGTTGAGAAAGATTACGCCGCTCTGGCCGCTGCGGTACGAGCGGGACGTATACAGGCGCAGACGGACATATAAAAGGATATGATCTATCCTCGCTATAAGTTCTAGATGAGCCGGAGATCTAACGTTTTCAAAAGCCAAAGAAACAACCGGTAGCATGCCACTGACATGCCACCGAATACGGTATTGTTCATTACTCCGAATCGAGTCGGTTGATAGATGGAGGTCAGGCTGCTTCTCTTCTTGGTTCTTCGCTCTTGCTCTTTTGTGCTAATCCCATCGTCAGAGCTGTCATTCCGGAGAGACCGCCGAGGTCCATCGATTCCACCGCGGAGCTGGGCACGATTACGATAGAGGCATTTGACTTGAGCCCTTCATAAAGCATGTTCATGGCCCGCAGATGCAGCGCCACAGGATTTTCATTATATGTCCTTGCCGCTTCACCAAAACTCTCTGCCACCAGACGCTCCGAGTCTCCCAGAATCACTCTCGCCTGACGTTCTCTGTCCGCCTGTGCTTGCATCGACATTGCGTTTTCCAGAGCAGGAGGAATCAAGACATCCTTGACCTCAACCGAGATCACATTGATTCCCCATGGTTCGGTGCGCTCATCGATAATCTGTTGCAATAAGGCACTAATTTTGTCCCTGCCCTCCAGCATATCGGAGAGCAATGTCTTGCCGATCACGTCGCGCAGCGCCGTTTGGGAAGCCCAATTTATCGCGCTTTGATAGTCCGCCACATTCAAGGCCGCTTTTGCCGGATCGAGAACCTTCCAAAACAGCACCGCGACTACATCTACTGGTACAGTATCTTTGGTTAGTGTCTTTTCCGCCTTGAAGGCTGTGGTGAGGACGCGCGTATCGATCCAGTACACGATGTTGTCGATGAAGGGAATGATCAAAAATAATCCTGGTCCCCTGAGAGCTTGGAATTTGCCCAGCCTCAGCACTACCGCCCTATTCCACTGATCGGCAATCTGAACTGAGGAAAAGACCAGGAAGGAAAGTGCAAGGAAACTCATCGCCACCATTACCGTGGCTTGTAAGTTGGCTGGCTCTCTGTACATGCTATGCACCAGTAGAGCACCTGTAGCCAAGATTGCACCTGAGAGCAAGGCCGCAAAAGAGTTTGGTGTTGCCATTCGCATAGAGTTGTTTGATGTGGAGATTTCGTTGTTTAGGTCGTACATATTCCTTATCCCACCTTATCTTTCAGGTTTGCACCTCTTTTATACACACTCTCAGTGTGCCGAGAATTGGTTAAAACTGCGTGAAAATCCGGTGCTTTACCGATGCGAATGTTGATGCAAGATGGCGCTGCTCAACAATATTTTAGAGAAAATGGTGGTTCTCTAGAATGCCCAGGATCACCACGCTCGCTACTGTGAGTATCACCACCAGCACTATCTGGGCATTGATTGACCGGTACCATGATTCATCGATGTTCCGCTGTCTGTCGGGCTCTATTGCATTAAACATATCGCTTCCCTCTGTCCAAATTGGAACACAAGCAATGTGAAAGTCAGGTGAACTCGATTAGGGAATTGATTATATACTGCCACCAGATACAGTATCTGGAGCCGTGGTAAACTCCGCAACGCTCATCGCATTGAACAGGTAGAAGACTACTCAGGTTGAGCTGGTTCTGCATGAGATCGGTGCTCGGTCTTATAGCCGAGCCCGCGCACTGTCGTTATGATCGACTGGCAGTTTGGTAAATCGATCTTTTGGCGCAAAGTTCTTACATGTGTTCGCACAGTATCTTCCAGTTGCCCTGAGTCCTTCTGCCAAACGCGCTCGAAAAGTGCATGGGCGTCGAACACCTGATCAGGGTGCCTGAGGAGAAATTGAAGCAGCTTGAACTCCATTGGATGGAGATGAACTATTTGGTCGCTTCTTTTCACCGTTCCGGCGTCCGAGTTCAACGATATGTCGCCTGAGACGAGCACCCTCTCGCTTCGAAGTGCAGGTCTGCGCAAGAGTGCCCTCAAGTGTGCTGCAAGATCGGCTAAATTGAAGGGCTTTACCATATACGCGTCGGCCCCGGCATCAAGACCGCACTGAAGCTCATCGGAGGAATGCCTTGAAGACAAAAGGAGTATAGGAATGTTTCCTCGACTGGCCCGATAGGCTCGAACAACACTGATGCCATCCAATCCAAGCAGCGCTATTTCAAGAACGACCACATCATATAAGTTGTGACGCAAGCACTCCAGAATACGCAGTCCGGAATCTTCCACATGGACCGTGTACTGGTGCGACGTGAAATACTCTTGCATTGCAGTCGCGAGATCGTTTTGCGTTTCGCCTAGCAGCATTTTGGACATATTCAGTCCCATCCAGAAGATCTGTAGCGAAACATCAACTGCTTCGCACAACTTCGGCGTCCGAATCGCTCATATGACTATATTGTAATCCTATTAAAGGACTGAAAACGTCTTGGGCTCGATTGAGAGTGTTGTCATTGCTGTATAACTGAGCCTACACCAGCTCTGCAGAATAGTTAATTGTGCACAGGCAATATCAGGAAATGTCGACGCTGAAATTATCCGGACTGAGAACTGCCGTTTGTAATCAAACCTTTCTTGTGGCTTTGATCTTCACGCTGCTAATCACGAATCGTGACTTTGCTTTTGCTGAAGGAGGGCTTGCCGATCAGGACCAACAAGAAAAAGTCGGCGACATGAAATCCGACGTGAGGATCAGGGCGAGTACCTTTATCAGAGCCCGTCCTGCTCTGGTCTGGTCGAGCATACATGAGCAAAGAACCGGATATTCAGAACTGGAATACGCCCATGTCTTATCGCAGGATGGCCCGATTTGCATAACCGAGCAGAGGTTTTCTGTTTCTTTGCTCGGCAAGACCACCTGTACATTTCGCGAGACCGACCATCCACCAAATGAAATCGACTACGAGCTGTTGAAATCGGATATGTTTTCCGCCATGGACGGCAAATGGGTGCTTTCTCCCACGCCGAACGGTCGAGAGACAAGGCTCGATCTCTATTGCCATGCCGGGGTTCGAAAGCCAGTGCCGCGTTTTCTTTTAAAGCTTGCATTGTCGCGGAGTTTGAAAAGGCATTTGATTGCCATAAAAAAGGCGGCGGAGAAAAAGCAATCGAACTAGTACGACAATTTTCAAAGGTGAATTTGTCTGATCAAAAGATACTGGATATGGTGACTTTTTCATCGGCATATGGGCTATGATCTAAACAAGAAGAACATATAAGCATGAGTCGGGATCCATGTGGACTCCGCGTTTCGTCCCGGCGAAAGGGAAATTTTGCGAAGCCGCAAAAGCTTGTTTCAGATCAAGGGCGACATAATGAGAAAGCTAAAGAATAAACAAGCAAGAGAAATTTGGCCGGCGTATATGGAGCCGGCCGCTTTCAACGATCTTATGAATGCGACGGATCTCGAGGAATCCGGGACGCTTGAGTCTGCCGACGAACCCGACGCCGAAGCCGTGGTGGCTGATGCGGTGCCCAGCGAGGATTCAATCAAGGTTTACCTTATTGAAATCGGCAGGCACAATCTGCTTTCGGGAAACGAAGAGATTCAGCTCTCGCGCGCCATGAAGGCTGGCGATCAAGCTGCCCGACAGAAGCTGATTCAGTCTAATTTGCGATTGGTCGTGAGCATCGCCAAGCGCTATCGGAATCGGGGGCTTAGCTTTATGGATTTGATTCAGGAAGGCAGCCTCGGGCTGATGCGCGCAACCGAAAAGTTCGACCCTGAAAGAGGATACAAGCTTTCGACCTACGCTACCTGGTGGATTCGTCAGGCGGTTATGCGAGCTGTGGATGAAAAGTCTCGGGCCGTTCGGCTGCCTGTCCACATTACAGAATTGCAGGCGCGCATAAAGAAAGTTGTTCGCTGCCTGAGTATAGAGCTAGGACGCAGACCAACTCTCGATGAGATTGCCGAAGGCGCGAAAATAGATCAGAGCAAGCTCTTGGAAGTGCTTGGTGCAGAAAAGAAACTGGTATCGCTCGACGCCATGATTTCACCCGATCAAAACACTTCATTCTCTGAGCTGATCAAAGACGAGAATGCCCAACAACCAGAAGATTTCGTGAACGGAAAGCTTTTATCCGAGCAGGTCAAAATCGCCATAGGCCGGCTGACGCCCACCGAGCAACAGGTTATTATTCTCAGGTTTGGGCTGGAAAACGCTCTTCCGATGACCCTGCAGCAATCAGGACGGATACTCTGCGTGAGCCGCGAGCGCGTGCGGCAGATTGAGGCCAGGGCTCTGAGAAAACTGCGACAAAACCACAATCTCGCTGCCTGGAATGCTGTGCTTCCATAAATACTAAAGCATGAAGGCCGCCGCCTGAGGTGCTAGTTAGTTCCCCTCAACTTGAAAGCTCTGGAAAATAACGAGAGGAGGCACACGAGAATGGCCGAGCCAAGGATGCAGGGAACCAGAGAGACTCCAGCTATTTGCAGACCGAAAGTGCCAAACAGAATGGAGCCGACCCAGGCACCAAGAATGCCGACAATCGCTGAGGTAACTATGCCGCCCGGAATCACTCCTGGAGTGAATCGTTCGGCGACAAATCCGCAGGCAGTGGCTATTGCTACGTACAAGAGAATGGTTAGGACTGTCATAAGAACCTCCTAAGCAGTAACAGCGGTGACTGCCGATCCGTTAATCAATACATCTTTGTATTCAAACGTAGCACGAAGAATGTGAAACTCAGGTGAAAATGCCGCTCTAGAATGGCGGTTCCTTTGAGTTTTGCACCGGCTGCGCGCCTGGCTGAGTCGGTGATGCGGCGGGAAATCGCTGCGATCCCGGGGCAACCGGCGGACCGCCGAGCAGTCCTTGAGCGCCGGAAGAGCCGGGAAAATTCTGCGGCCCTTGCGCTCCTGTGATTGAGGACGAACCCGGCTGTCCAGGAGGTCCTTCACCCGGCAGCCGGGGAACCGGCGGAGTGGTAGCAGGCGTCGAGGCAGGCGCAGCACTTTGCTCGGCACTAGATATGGTGGCAATAGCTTCGTAGCGGGCTGCTAGTTTTTGATCTGGAAAAGTTTTCTTGTAGTACTCCAGACATTGCTTGGCATTGGCCGCTGAACCTGTTTTTGCCAGAGCCTCAGATAAATAAATCAAATCGACACGGCAATTCGGACAAATGTTCAAAACAGCTTGAAATGACGAGACTGCACCTTTGTAGTCGGCTGATGAGAGCTGCAACATTCCTTTTTCATGCAGGGCAATGAAGTCGTTGGGGTTGAGAGTGGTTCGTTTTTGCACCAGCGAGATTGATTGATCGACTTTTCCTTGCTTGGAATATGATTTGCGGCGTTTTTCCTTCTTCTGATCCGATATGGCTCGGGCGAGCATCGCACCTGGTGAATCATATATCTCATTTTCAAACGGATCGAAGTGAAAATCGTGTTGCGTCGAGTAGCCCATGGCAGTCATGCTGCGCGGCAGCCGGCTCTTGCTGCTCAGTCGATTCCAGGTTTTGAGTTTTTGAGCGGCACCGGTCTCATCGCCTTCGATAAAATCCAGCCTGGCCAGCAAAAGCATAAGCAGTGGATAGTCGCCTAAAGTTTCTGCTTGCTCGGCCATCTGGCGCGACTGATTCAGATCGCCCTTGAGATAATTCAAAATCGCCAATCCCTGATAGGCTAACTGGCAATTGGCTGAGCGTTTTCTCGACTCCTCGAAATAGCCCTCCGCCTTTTGGAAATCTCCGGATCTCATGTATGCAAATCCGAGCAAGGCGCACACCGGAGCTTTATTTTTTACTTTATCGGAAAGTTTCTCCCAGAGCGAGATTGCCTTCTGGTAATCGCCATTTAGATATTGAGTGATGCCGGTGCTCAACAAGATTTCCGGTTCGCCTGGATCGAGCTGGTAAGCGCGCCGGAGGGTGTCGAGCCCTTGCTCGTAACGTCCCCGAATGCTCAGGCACAAGCCGAGCAGGTAATGGGGGACCGGATCGCTGTCATCGGTTTTGACTGCATTGGTCAATAAAGTTATGGCTACATCAAGCAGGGCATCCGATTTTCTCGGTCGCCTGTTTCTCTCCTTCAAAAAATTCATTGCCGATGAAGTTAGCCGTTGCGATTTCGCCCGCTTGCGCGTGTCCCAGTGCTCCGTCTGGCTGATACCGGGGGCGGTGCCTGACAGGAGAGCCAGGGCGAGCGTTCCAATTACAGCAATTTTCTTTCCTGGACTGAGGACCATATTTCACCTGTCGACTCTCAGATAATGGTACCAGGATAATGGTGCTCCGGCAGTATGCAACAGCCCGGGTGCTTCTCATCTCTATTTGCCGGTGAGCAGGAAGTGGAATGCCTGGCGCCAGGAGTCTTCACCAGGTGGTGTGTGGCCGCCGTGTACTTCGATCAGCTTTGTAGGAATGCGGTGATTTGATAATTGGGCGGCAATCTGCTGGCTGAGCGCCCCCGGGACCGTGGTGTCGTGATCGGCATAAATAATTGCCACCCTTGTGTCAGGCTTCAACTTATCGATGTGCTCGAGAAAACTCATCTGTTTGTACATTGCCGGATTGCTCTCGGGCGTTCCTTTAAAGGCCTCTACCATTGCATCCTTTACGATTTTGGCCTGGGTTGCTTTGTAGAGCTCGCTTAACTCGGCAGCACCCTCGATGCACATTACGCCCTTAATTTTCTGCCTGATCTCATCGGCGCCAGGACGGAGTAAGCCAGCGAAACGCAGCCGCCCATAGACATGCCTGCCACGATGATGTTCCGCACCGGGTAAGCTTGCATCATCTCGTTGATGTTCTGGTTAATGTCGGCCAGCGCCGCCTCGTTTCCCCAGCTGGCTTTCTTCCTGTAGCTGAGCGAAGCCAATACGGCATTGCTGCTCTCATCGGAGATTATGCTCATGAAGGGCTTCTTTTCCGGAAAAACAAATGGCTCAACGGCGCTTGAGCCCATGCCGTGCAGATAAACGACCAGAGTGTAACCCTTGTCTTTGACACTGGCGGGTGCTTGCGGCAATGGGGGCCAGATCAAATAGCTGTCCGCTTCGCCATCAAGATGCGAAACAAAGTCCCGGCGGTAGGCGGAGCCCGGCTTATCCATGTCCGCCAGAGCCTGGGTTCTGGCCGCCGTATATAAAGTCAAGTACTGCGAGCTCTCTTTCTTGGCTGCTTGAACCCGCTTTCGCACCTGGAAATAAAGCGCTGTGAAGACGATGCCGACTATATTAAAGATCAGCGAGATAATCAAAACGACAAGGACGGTTCTTTTCTTGATCACCTGCTCTCCTGTTTACCCGGCGGTTCCTATAAAACATATTGATTGGAGAATTTTACGGGCAGGTGGTAAGAAAAACCTGAGTAATGATCTAGAGTGCCAAAATTCGGCTGGCCAAGGATAAGATAAACGGATGAGCTTGAGAGCGAGGGAAATAATCAGGTCCAGGACAAAATCGGCTGCCGGTATATCGACAAACGCCGGCGCCCGGGCGCTTTGTTTTGTGCTTGCCGCTCTTGCTTTCCTCCTGTTTTGCCCGTTCTCAACCATACCGGGTGCCGGGGCTCAGGGGCCGGATGGACTTCCGGTTTCCGAGAGCAATAAAGAGAAGGCAAGGGCTTATAACATTGAGGGGATTAAACTGCAATCGCAGGGCAAGTTCAATGACGCCGTTCAATCTTACAAGAAGGCTATAGAGTTGAACCCTCAAGGAGGCGCATACCACAACAACCTTGCTGTAGTGCTGAAGGATCTCAACCGCTGGCAGGAGGCTGAGACTGAAGCCCGCATCGCTTTGAAGCTCAAGCCGGACCGAGCTGATTACCACTTTAATCTCGGTTTGATTTTAAACGGGCTGAAGCAATACGAAGAGGCGGAAAAGCACTTTCGAGACGCAATCGAGATAAACGCCTCTGATGTCGAATCACGCTTCCGCCTGGCGGAGATATTGTTGAGACAATCAAAGTTCCAGGATTGCGAGATGCAGCTGAAGATGGCTTTGTTGCTTGCTCCTAACGAGCCGCGCTTCCACCAGCTTCTTGCTGATGCCTATCTGCAGCAGGACAAAAAGGAAGATGCGCTTCTGGAGTACAAGAAAGTGCTCGAGCTCAACAAAGATGGCACCGTGGATGGTGCAGTGACAACCCGAGTCGAGTACCTCAAGCAAGTTTTGCACAGCCGTTGACGAGGAGCGATGACCAGAAACGGACCACCGGCCCAGAATGATGAGGGCGCCCAACTGGCGATAATCCAGAGACGGCTGGTTATCGTGGCGCTGACTTTGTTGATTGCTTATCTGGCTCTGCAGGTGGCCCAGACCTTTTCCGATGTGCTGCGCATTTTATCTATCTCGGTGTTCCTTTGCTACACCGCCTCGGGCCTGGTAGACTGGCTCGAGGGCATAGTTAAATCCCGGCTTGTTGCGGTTCTCGCCGTCTATACAGTCGGTGCGATATTCACCGTACTCGGTATCATAGTCGTGATACCGACATTGGTGGTGCAGATGTCTCAGTTCGTGCAGGTGACGATCGATCAATTGCCGACGTTCGTCGACTGGTGCAGCACTCTTCTCGACCCCCTGGAGAGAAAACTGGTGGCGGCGCACATTTACATGAAGCCCACCGAATTCTTGATGAGTATCGCTTCCTCCCTGCCGAAGCCGGATGCATCGGTGGTGATGAATCAGGTATCGGGTGTAGCCATGGGCACCATGACCTGGGTGTTCTACGGCTTGAGTATTCTGATTTTGACATTCTACTTTCTGCTCGACGGTTACCGGATGTCCTATGAGATCGTCGAGCATTTCCCGGGAACCTACCGCAAACAGCTCCATGATTTCCTGGCCGACAGCGACAAGAGCCTGCAAAACTTCTTTCGCGGTCAGATTGTTCTGGGCTTTTTATTCGGCGCGTTTATGGTCCTCGTCTACTGGGCCATGGGTGTCCAATATGCTCTGGCGCTCGGTATCATTCTCGGGCTCTGGGAGATCGTTCCGGTCATCGGTCCGACCATTGGTATCATTCCGGCGATCGTCGCCGTTTTGCTCCAGGGAGCCGAGCATGTGCCCGGTAATCGCCTGGTGCAAGTTCTGGCGCTCATACTGGTCTTCAATGTCTTTCAGTGGCTCAAAGACAATATCATCGCACCGCGTTATATTGGAAACGTAATCGGACTGCACCCGGTGGTGATTTTCATTGCCATTATGATTGGTGCCAGGCTGGACGGAATGCTTGGCATCATAGTGGCGCTGCCGGTGGCATGTGTAATAAACGTTTTCTTCAAGCATCTCAGGCATCTCCATTCCAACTCCGGTGAAAACGCCCTTGCTCAGCCCGATCCAATTGTCGACGAGCTGGTGGGTGATGGATTGCCAATTATTGAAGCGGTCGATGCCGCCGGTGTTAAAAACGAAGGTCAGGCTGAGGCTGAGCAAAGCGCTGAGGGAGAAACGGCAATCAGCGGTGATATCGAAATCAGCTCGAGCGAAGCAGCAGGCGGACACGCCTGATCTTTTCTCTATAGGCTAATACTTTCGCAAATCTTATCGGACACTGGCGGGCTTTACTTGCCCTTTTTCTTGGCGCCTTCGCTCACTCCGCCGCCGCCGGGTTTGAAGGCTGCCGGCGTATCAGCTTTGGGTATGGCAGGCTGACCGTCCAATCCCTTGGCTGGCTCTGGATGTGCTGGAGGCAGACGCGGAGGGTTGGCGACGTTGTCACCGAAGCTCTCTTGTAAAGACCTGGCAATCAGTGACTGCAAAAAGATACCGAAGACTACCAGTACGCAAAGGGCGATGAGTAGTAGACGTGTGTTCTGCGACATGTTTAGTGTGACCGCCGTGCACCTGAGTTCAGTCCTGATTATAGTCCATCGGTAAAGTTCGGGCGACCCCCGGATCCATGTTCGGTTACTGAATGTTTTAATCAAGAACTCGTGTGGATAATAATTGACGAGTAGTCGAGTAGAAAGCATTTGGGGAGGCTTTTGTGCAAAGGCAGCAAACTGTATCCAACGCCGCTATCACTGCGCTCAGCCCGAAGGCGCAATTGATCGTTGAAAATATGGGGCGGGCACTGGTTGGACAGGTCCGAGCCTGCAAATTGGCATTGGTTGCCATGCTGTCCGGCGGACATGCCATTCTCGAGGACGTGCCGGGTGTGGGAAAAACGCTTCTAGCGAAGAGCCTGGCCAGATCTATCCAGGCTAATTTCAAGCGCGTCCAGGCCACTCCCGACTTGCTGCCTTCCGATATATCAGGCATCAATATTTTCGATCAGAGGGAAGGCACTTTTACCTTCATGCCTGGACCGATTTTCACAAACATCCTGCTCATGGATGAAATCAACCGGGCCACTCCCCGGACGCAATCCAGCTTACTGGAGGCGATGGAAGAACGACAGGTAACCACCGATGGTACCACGCGCCCGCTGCCCGATCTGTTTTTTGTGATTGCCACTCAAAACCCGATTGAGCACCACGGCACATTTCCCCTGCCGGAAGCACAGCTCGACCGCTTCATGATTTCGATGTCTTTGGGTTATCCCGATGCGGTGCAGGAAGCGGAAATCATCAAGAAGAGTTTGCAGGAGAAATCATTTTACGTGGAGCCGGTGCTCACCGGCAAAGATATTATCGAGATGCAGTTAGCGCTCAAAGGCGTCTTTGTCCATGACAAACTGGTCGACTACATCGTGCAAGTCGTGGCTGCCACGCGCAATCATCCATCGGTCGTCCTGGGCGTCAGTCCCCGGGGCAGCCAGCTCCTGGTCAAAGCCAGTCAGGCGAGCGCTTTTATCGACGGCAGAGAATACGTTACTCCCGAGGATATCAAATTGCTCGCTCCGTATGTCTTCGGGCATCGCATCGTTCCCAAAGTGAAGTCAAGCAAAATCTGCCATAGCGACATAATCAAAAAAATTCTCGACAGCGTGCCCGTTCCAGCCTGAGCAGCCTCATGCCTAAATTGCCAAAACCAGGTCTAGGAAAATCGGCGCCCTCACCGGACCTGCGCGATCGCGGTCCTGCTCCCCTGGAGTTGGATCCGAGCCAAACCGGCCCCGCCAGAGTCAAGCGCGCGCTGAGACTGCCTCTTGGCATATTCGGTCTCAGCCTGATCATGGAGATGCGATTCTTCAGTATGCTCCTGCTGTCGTTTTTCATTTACTTGCTTGGTGCCCTGGTCGCCAACGAATACATATATTTGCTCGCCTCCGGCATTCTCTGCTGCGCGGCAATCGGCGCGGTAGTACCGCTTCTCATTCTCTGCGACATCAAGGGTGAGTGCTCCTTGCCTGGAGAAGTTCTTTCATCGGAAGGAACGACCGTCGTGATCAAGCTCAGCCGACGCTATCTGCTCGGTCCTCTTGCCTGGATGATTCCGTCCAAGTGGTTGAGATTGACGGTTGATGTCGTCAGGCGCGGTAAGGATGGAAAGACCTTTGAGAGAGTATTGCCACCAGAGCCGGTGCTAATTGAAAATTTAACCGATGAAAAATGGTTCGAGTTTCCGACGCCTCTTTTGAAGCGCGGGGTTTATCTTCTCAAAGGAGTCGAGATCAGCACTTGTTTTCCGCTGGGCATTGTCTGGTGGGCAAGGCGCATCAATGTCTCAAAAAAAGACAAGGAGAAGAATGTCTCAATCACCGTTTATCCCAGGGTCTATCCCATGGCCGGCAATTTTCTCCCCCACTTGCGAGGCATCAGCTCGATGATGGGTTTGGCTTCGCATACATCGAAAGTCACTCACCAGTCGACAAGCTTCAGGAGTGTACGCGAGTACAGAGCCGGTGACAGCTTGAGGCATGTGCACTGGCCTTCCGTAGCGCGCAAGGGGGAGATGCTGGTGAAGGAATTCGATCAGGAGACACTGCCGGTTTTTGATCTGCTGATTAATTTGCGCCTGCCTTATAGAACTCCGGAGCAATTCGAACTGGCGGTTGCCACTGCATTATCGCTTTGCCATCTTGGTTACAACAAAGGGCAATTGCCCAATCTCTTCATCAATCCTCCGATCGGCTCAAAAGAGCTGGAGCCGCTCATGCACGACCTGCCGGAGAACATCAATCCCGGCATTCATTTGTATTCCGAGATTCTCTCGCGAGTCGAGCCAATCTCCTCGAGCGCGCGTTCGTCCGCCGATGATGAGGATGATTCCGACGAGCTGGCCTTCAGCGTGATCGAAAAGGACGTGCTCACTTTGATTCCAACCACCGAGCAGGTGATGAAATACAATCCCGGGCAGGGAGACATCGTCTGCAATCCGCTTGAATTGGCAATCATTCCTCCAGGTTGGGATTATGAACCGGAAGCCGAGGAGGAAAGCAAAGCGCAGAGCATCCTATCCTTCGCTGCCAGTCGCAAGTCTAAAGGTCGCAGTGTTGAGGACGTTAAGAAGCTGATGGGTCCGACCGTCGGTGAAGTAATCGCCCGGATAGAATGGGAAAAGGATCTGGAGTCGATATGAGCGAGAAGAAGCAGCCCGAGATTCAAGAGCCGCCCGAGGATTCGATTCCGTTCCGGGTCGTCTGCCTGGCTATGGGTATCTTGTGCGTCACTGCCAGCTGTCTCTTTGTTCGAACGCACCTGCTCATGATCGTCCTTTATGGAATTTGCATGGTGGCGGGCAGCTTCCTGAGCTACAAGCACAGGCATGAAGATCCGAAGTTCATGAAAGTCATCTGGTGGACCGGCATTCTCGCAGTCGGCGGTTTTGCCATCCACGATTTCACAGGACCGCTGCGCGATGAATTTGATTTCGTCTCGCCCTTTGCTCATTTTCTGGCTGGTGTTTTCGTCTTCCTGACCTTTTCGATGAAAACCCGATCCGATCTGAATCTTTCCTCCGGCCTGGGTTTGGTCCTTCTTTGCATAGCTTCCCCGGTCGCTAAAGGACTGAGTTACGGTGCCCTGATTCTTGCTTACTTATGTCTCGGGGCAGCGATGCTATATTTTGATTGCGTTTCGCGCACCATCTCGGCATGGCTTGCTCGTCCGATCGCCAGAGCGCCGGAAGTTCCGATGTACAGCCGCAACCGCCGGCTGCCGCGCGGCAATACAATCATGCTGGTTATGGTGATACCGCTGGCGGCGTTATGCATGTTTTTGTTCGTTCCTCGCGCCGATAAGTTCTTGGATGAAGTCTGGGCTTATGCAAAGACGATGGATCTCAATTTCATTTTCGACGCTCTGCTTGGTCCATCCAAACCAAATAGCAGTCCCAATGCAAGTCTGGCGCAACGAACGCATTCATCTCGAGAATGGTTCGACAAGAATACGGACGTGATGAAAAACGTCAAGGAAAAGGAAGAGGAGGAGAAGCGGGCTGAGAAGAAAAAACGCAAGGAGGACAACGAAGACAAAGCACCGCTGAACCGGCAAAAGGCTGATATGAAAACGAAGGATATCACCAGCCATCCTAACATCGCACGCTCACGCGACGACATTATTCAAGAGTCAAAGAAAAAGCAGGAGATGGATCCTCATGTTGCCGAGATGCAGATGAAGGAGAAAGAAGTTAAGGCACAAAGCAAACCGGACGCGAAGACTAATAAGAGTGAAAAGGATAAGTCTGACAAGGGCGCCGGCAAGGAAGCGGAGCAGAAAGACAAATCCAAGGACTCTAAGAAAGACCCGGGCAAAGACAAAGCCGGCGGTAAGGCGAGCGCGGCAGGCAAGAGCGGATCTGAGGATAAGGCCAAGGGCAGCAATGCCAACTCAGCCGACAAGCCGAAGCAACAGCGGAGTCCTTCAACACCGCCGGCCGGTGCAGAAGAGAGAGAACAGACCTCTGCAGAAAACGCTGAGAACCAAGCTGGTGGAGGCTCGGGAAAGAAAGGCGGCAGAGCAAGAAGCAAGAGCGCATCCGGGGAAGGAGATGGCACCGGTGGTGGTGGCAGCGGCCGAGGCCGGCGTGGCGGCGGCGGTAAAACAGGCGGAGAGCATGGCGGCGGTAAATATTATGAACGTCCGGGCGGGCCGGGCAAACAAAATGCCCCTGCTAACTCCTCGAAATCATCTGCCGGAAAGGGCACCAATGCCGGTGACGTCATAGGAGCGGGCGGCGATCAGGAAATTGATCTGGAGAATAAGTTCGAAGGCGATCAGTCACTGGTTCTGACAGTCAAGTCGCGACGCATCATCTTCTTGAGACGGCAATGCTATGACTTTTACACGGGCAACACCTGGAAGAAGAGCGCCGAGCCAAAGAAAGAAAAGATCAGACCCGTGCGTGTGGTGGATGGTATCTTGCAGCGCGAGCTCGACGCCAATTCAGCGGTGGTCCAGAATGCCATATCAACACCCCCGGTCCAACCAGCGGTCGCCCCTGCCAGTCCGGGAAACATACTGGCACCGGCGCAATCTACCGCCGATTTGCAACAGTCCGGGGTGATTCTGAACAAGGCGCAACCACAGGCGGTGAAAGTCGATCAGTCAGGACCGATCGGTGGCGCGCAGCCGGCTGATTCAAAGTATGCAGGAGTGCGACCGTATGTCTTCGAGCGCAAGGAAGAGCGGCCGATCTTCCGGGTCGGCATGGCTGATTCTTTGCGAACCCAACCGGCATTGCCGACCGTTGATCTATTGCAGGAGATAACCATCAAGGCCAAGACCCTGGGCAAGACCGTCCCGGCCGGGTGGATTCCCACGGAAGTGAAAGTGGATCAAGACCGGGTGCAGGTCGATAAGCTCGGCGTCATATCGCTGGATAAAACGCTCGAGCGCGGCACTGAAATAAAGGTCAAGACCGAGCTGCCGATTTATCCTCTGGATGTGATGAGGAAGATGCCTCCAATCAGCGTCGAGGAGGAAGATGCCATAAGGAATGAAAACTCACAATATCTGCAGCTGCCTAAATCGACTAGCGAAGAGACGTTGAAACTGGCGGAAGATACTGCCGATCCGAGCAGCAACTGGTTTGTTCAGTGTGAGCAAATTGCCCGTTATCTTCGCAAGAACTATGATTATGATGCACTGCGAGCGGTCTCGCCTGACTGCCCGGATATGGTTCAGGAGTTCCTATTTGAGCGCAAAACCGGTCATTGCACTGATTTTGCCTCCGCCTTCGTCGTCTTGACTCGCTGCGTCGGCATACCATCGCGCGTGGTGACCGGTTATGCTCCTGGTGACCTCAATCCGGTTACCGGCGAGCGAGAGGTGCACATGAAGGACGCTCATGCCTGGGCAGAGGCTTACATTCCCAAGTATGGCTGGGTACCCTTCGACGCGACGCCAACTGGTTTCTTGCCGGCGCAACAACGCGAGGAGACTTACTCAATTGAAGAGGTGAAGAAACAATTCGACTTCGATCCGGACAATGTATTCGGCTACAAACTGACCGACATTATCGCCTGCGTGCTGGGAACGATCTTCGCTCTGGTGGTGCTCTTCTTCACATTCAGAGCCCTGATTCCGATGCTGATCAATCGCTGGAAAAACAGAGTCATACGCGGACCGGAATGGAAGATGTACAAATCCGTAGCCAGGAACGTAAAGAGATCGATTAAGCTAACCCGCATGGCAAGCGAGACGCCGACCGAGTATATGCAGAGAGTCCGCGAGCTGGTCAATCAACTGAAGCAAGAAGGGAAGAACCCGCCTGAGGGGCTTCCTGATGCCGTCGAGACATTCATGAAGATCTACAGCGAAGTGTATTTCGGACAGCGCCGAGATCAAATGGAAAACTTGCGCTATCATGCCGAGCAAGTGGCGCGGCAATCGCGGACGAAGGTAAAGTTCGACGCCGAGTCATCCACTGCCGTACGCAGCAAGGCAACGGCTGATGCTGCCACCAAAGGTAGTGAGAAAAAGGGCAAGGAAGACACGAGAGTGGAGAGCGCGATAAGGCGCAAAAAATAGTTGCAGCCAATTCCGGACTGCCTCACTTCAGCTCGGCCAGCCGATATTGGATAAGCAGAGCCGCCGCGCGCCACTTGAGAGCGGTCGGCAAGTTCGATAATCGTTTGAATATGGAGGAGAGCGTCTTGCTGCCATCGCAGGCTGAGTAGATGATTTTCATGGCCTCGGTTTCCTCTGGCGAAACATCTTCATCCTCAGCCGCTTTGCTCCAGCCCTCCTGGTTGTCGATGCTGCTTATGTAGCGGTCGGGCGATGGTATCATCTTCAGTGCCGAGACCATCTTATCCTCCAGCAGAGCCGCTTCCATGAGGCAGCGCTCGAGTGAGCGAAAACCCTGCTGGGTAGTGGCTTCGGCCTCAGTCACTGTGCGGATCTGGAAATTGTAATTGCCGGTCTTGAATGTGGTTATAAACTCGACCATTGCCGGAGGTCCGGCTAAATCTCCGAGGGAAGCTTGTTTCGGTGCTCCTTCCAGCCATGTGCTGACGAATTTCTGACCAAGCTCGTTTTCGACAATCAAAATACCGCTCTTCTCGCTATTGGCGATCGACTGCAAGAGTCCAGCCGCATCGAGCACGCCTAATGTTCCTTGAATTTCGGTAGCTTCGCGCGGTTGATATGTCTCCGGCACCTTCTGGGCATCGCAGACTGCGTTGCCTCCCAATTTCTCTTTGATATACGATAGGGTGATTGTGGCGCGGTTGATTATCTCCTCGCTGCTTTGCCCATCGCGCGGGAATGTAGCCACACCCACCGAAACGGACAGATCGCTGGCGCCGCCGGTCCAATTCGACTTGCTGGTCACCGAGCTGCGAATGCCCTCGGCAACATTTATGGCGGCGTTGCCGTTAATGCCCTCCAGAACGACAGCGATGACGTGTTCCTGGAAGCGAATCAAATAGTTGGTCGCCCCTTTTTCAGGAATAATGCGCCGGCTGATCGGCAGGAGATCGGATATCAATCGCCCTATTTCGGTAAACCAGCGATCGTGGAGCTCGGCTGGGAAACGAGCCAGGCGGGGGGTGGAAAAGTCGGGAGCCAGCATCAAGACGGAGAAGCGCCCGTCGGATTTTGCCAGACTGCGCTCGACCACTTTAGGCATGAGCTCGTTGAAGTAAGTCTTATTGCCCAGACCGGTGGCCGGATCCGTCCAGCGATCGTCTTCTTTCTCCTCGCGCATGCGATGCTCGAAATAAAGCGAAAGAGCTTTGTCACGAAAGCGCTCCGCTGCCTTGATTCGATCGGGAGTGGGCATTTTGCTCAAGCGCATGAACCCTGCCAGAAGAGCTAATGGTTTCCCTTCGGTGTAAAACGGCAGATAGATTATGCGGCTGATTTGCTCTTTTGCCGCAAAGGCATCGAAGCCCATTTTTTTGATCAACATCGGACCGACATCGATGCTCTTCTTTGACATATTGCGCTCATCGACGAATTCGCGGTGATCGATTCGATTGAGCATCTCGAGCGACTCGTCGTCCAGTCCGAGCACTGACTCGATAGTGACGGTCAAATTCTTCTCGATTTTCATGAAGGCGGCCGCATCGAATGTATCGGAATAAAGCTCGTGGATGCAATCGAGCAAAATCACGGCGAACTCGTATGACGACTCGACCTGCCTCAATTGCTTATCGAATTTGAGCGCGAACACTCCGCTCTCCACCGAGGCGTGGTCGCCGGTTATAAAAGCTTGTTGTCTGGCTTCAGTCGGCTGAAATTGACGTTTCTGGCTTTTCCACTTCAGAGCCTCGAGACCCTTTTCGCGTTTCTCATCCTTGATGATTGAAATTTTTTCCATCAAATAAGCAAGACTTTGTCCTAAGGCTCGAATTTCGCTGGGCGTCCAGCTCAGCCTGGTGAATTCTTTCACTTGCTGCTCGGTGTATGGTTCGGAAACGATAGCGTTGAGATTGTCGATGCAGGTGCCCAGAAGGCGAAGCGACCGGCCGAGGATCGATTCGATCAGGCAGACCATGACCAGCCACACGAAGCAGAAAACCAGAAGCAGACTGCCCAACCTCGTGGGCGCCATGAAAAACGAGGCTATGCTGTCGGGATCGGTGGGATTCGGCATCCTCAATTTGGTCGAATAAGGGAAACCGGCATGCAACTGTGTGTCACCGCTGAGCGGCACCACGGCTTCGTAGAAATTTTGATCCCGAATTGATACCACCTGTGAGGCGCGAGGAATTCGGCGCGTGCGGGGTGTAAAGGCGGCTGTGGCAGGCAGGGGCGTATTGGCAGCGTCGGTAATGTAACACCAGGAGAGGTTGTGCTCCTCGATGGCTTTCAACATGTAATAGCTGCTGGCCGAATCAGGTCCTAACTCGCGTGCGATTTCTCTGGTAGTTTGCTCGGCGAGGATCGGTGTGAGAAGGTGGTTGAGAACGACCGAGATTAAGAAAGAGACCACAAATGCCGGGATGAGGATGAGCGAGATGCGAATGGTCGAGCGGTCGAGCAATGAGGCAATCGAAGGCGGGATGCGCTCCTTCTTGACCTTACGCTTGTTTTTTTCGCTGCTGGCGTTGTAGGAGGTACTCAAAACGGTTCCGTTGATTTGGTTCGGGCCGGCTGTACGCCTTACTCTTTAGCAAATGTGCCCTCGAACCTTTATTTTTAACTATTGATCTTATAAAGAGGAGAGACTCAAAAGCCTTTTCAGTATCTTCAAAGAAAAACCCTGCCGCTGTATGCAGCAGGGATGGATGTTTCCCATAACGCCAGTCAGAGACCACTTATCGTGATCGCAGAGCCTGAAGTGCAGCTCTGATGAGAGTTTATGGATATGGCGTGACATTTTCGTGACTCCTGCCTGCGGTTTTCCCCATGCTGACTGGCTTTTTCTTTATTTTGCAGCGATGCGGCTGATGATCGGGCGGTTGCGAGTTGACAGCCATACAAACGTATGGTTTAATAAAAGTATATCGAGTTTGAAAAAACCCACACAGTATTGGGAGTGCGGACGTGATTCTCTTGGACAGCTGTTGCTGCCGGGAGCAATTGAGATGTGGAGAATTTTGTGAATGCCAATGTTGCTGTTTTAAAAAAACAATTCGAGCAACTATTTCCTGGTAAATGGCTTGCAGGAGGTGATGCCGACAGGATTTTAAGAACCGGTATCAATGAGATTGACTCCGGTTTCGTCTCTGGATTTGCTCGAAGAAGAATCAATCAATGGACCGGACTTCCTTCCTGCGGGAAATTGACATTGTTGCGAGGCGCTGTTGCCTATTGGTGTTCAAACGGCTTGCATGTTGCTTATGTTGATACGTTCAGTCGTTTGCTTGCAGGTGATTGGGCATTCGTTCAGGAGGGTTGTTGTGGTTCTGTTGAATTGAATTTGTCGAGAAGGAATATACACAGCCTGCCGGCACGAACTGATTTGTCGGGAGTGAATAAACGCGGACAATTTTTTGTTGCCAGAGTCAGTGAAGTTTTGGAGGAAGCTAATGCTGAGACAAGAGGAAAACAATCCGAAAAGGACATACGAAAAGAAGCTTACTGGGTAACAGAACAAATTATCCGCAGCGCTGTTTTTGATGTGGTTATTTTAGATTTGGCGGAGATCTGGTATTTGCCGAGCCAGATGTATGCAAGGTTGCAACGCTCATTAGATCGTTCGAAATCGACTTTGATAATTTTGAAAGACGAACCTATAAACAAAATTGAAGCCGGAAGAAAAGCTGAGAATAAAAATGAAAGAGCAGCAGCAGGTAAAAACGATCAGATAGGCAATAACGGCTGGGGTTGCCACACAAATGTACATTTTAAGTGGGCTGCTCCGATTCATTTTGAAAACGGCATCAATGGAGTGGCGTCAATACTGCCTTCTATTCATGGGGTTATATCTCGCGACGGACTGACACACGATATGGAGGTCAGATTGATTTCTAATGTCCAGAATCGCTTGTTTACGCATCCCCAGATTCCCGATCGTCGTACATCAAAAACAAGAGCCAGAGCTTAAAGGAAAACCACTTGTTTTGATTGGCGGCAAATCAAAAGTTTTGGTTTGCTCAATTGAAGCCGGCAAAAAATATGTTCGTGCCGGCATGCGGCTTTCTGAGGCAAAAGCAGTTTGTGCCGAGCTTATATGGCGTCAGTATGAGGAACGACTCTATATCGTCGCGCAAAAGGAAATGCTCGCTTATCTGGTTTCTTGTTCCCCAAGGGTTTCCAGCCATGAGATTGGTGCATTTCTAATGGATGCCAGCGGGCTCACTCACATGGGAGGTGAGGGAAATTTTTGCAGAAATCTTTTGAGAATAGCCAGCCTGAGAGGCTACATAGATTGCAATGTTGGTATTGCTGATAGTGCCTTTGCAGCCACTGTGGCAGCCAAAAATAAAAAACGCCGCTGGCATATAGTGCCCTCAGGAGAGGATTCAAAATTTCTTTCTCATCTGGCTGTTGATTATTTGCCGATTAGCCTGGAGTTGAAGGATACATTATTCGCCCTTGGTATCGAGCGCATGGGGCAATTTACAGATTTAGCAATCGACGAGGTGGAAAGAAGATTCGGCAATGAGGGCTTGCAAGCTTACAAGCTGGCTCGCGGCATAGATTCAAGACAGCCGTCTTTACCGCTAGTTGAGAAGAGTTTCCAATGTTTTGTCGATATAGGAGGGCCAATCGAATCTTTAAACGACACTCTTTTTGTTATCAAGTCCATGCTCGAGCGCCTGACTAAATTGCTCAAAGAGGAGGAGCTAAGCGCTGAGGAGCTGTTTGTTTCATTCTGGAGTGATACGGAGGTATTTGAAGAGCGACCAATTCGATTACTTCGTCCTACAAACAACAGCAAATTTCTGCTCGAAGTCTTGCGCTTATCGCTTGAGAACAATAAGCTGGCCAGGGAATTTACCGGCGTGCATTTGGCTGTTTCGAAAAGCACTAAAGAATCGGCAAAGCAGCTCGATTTATCGCCGCCTGAAAAAAATAATGAGAGAAGCCATATCAGCTCGACGGAAGCCCTGGAGGATGAATCCTTCTTGCTTCTGATGGAAAGGCTTAATGCCAGATATGCTGGCAAAAACACTCTTTTGCGTCCAATTGCTGCCGATCAATACAAGTTGGAGGATGCCGGAACATGGCAACCTGCAATAGCTGCCGACTTAAAATCCAATGCCGTCTGCATCAATGAAGAGTCCGTTAATTACATCAAACAATATCTGGGGGATTCCGGTTTGGTGTCGGGACTGGTGCTGAAGAGAGGCAAGTCCATGCCTGTATTGATGCAGTTCCATCAATCCAGACCCGACGCTTTTACTTGCCAGGCGGAGCGCTACAAAATACACAGCATTACTTTGCCGGAATGCCTGTCCGGTTCCTGGTGGGATGCGCCTTTACGTAAGTCGTACTATCGGGCGCTCGCTCAACCTGCCGGATTGGATGAGTTTATTCTTGTCCTTCTGGCTTACGATCATGAGCGCCGAGCATGGTTTTTAGAGGGCGTATACGATTAACAACGCCATAATCATCCTTGATGACTTGCCAAAAAGATGGTGCAACTTCGAAAAAGAGAATGAAATTCAGCGCTGAGTGGGGTACATTAATTAAGCATCCAGGGTGAAGCGGGCTCCATTTACACGGGAATCCTATAAATTTGCCGTATACGGACGGGCCTGCTTTCTAGTCGCATAAAAAGTAGGTAGTAAGGTGCCCACGTCGAGTATGAATAGCTCCTCCTCGTTGCTTTGGCCAATTCTTCTAGGCAGCGGCGTACTGTCGCGAAAAGAATTAGAGGCGGGAGATAGATTGGCTAAAGAGTTGGACTTGCAGCTGGCGGAAGCGCTCCTCGAGTCAGGCATTGCCGAAGAGTCGCAGCTAGACGCTCCAATCAAAGCCCTGCAACAGGTTCAAGAAAAGAAAATAACCCTGGACATGGCAATTCGCGCCGTCAGACTGGTCGTTCAAAACAAAGTCAGCCTCGATGAGGCGATCAAGTCAATTGAAAAACTGCACCAGCAAACGCATATTGTCGTTTCTGTTACCAACGAGCTTACCCAGCTTCTCATGGCTGCCAAAATGCTATCGAGAGAAGAGCTCGGTGACGCTATTAAGAGCGCCCAGGATGCCGGCATGATGATCGGCAGCTGGTTGTGCAAGGATGGGAAACTGCCGATTAAGGAGCTTCTTGCGGCCATGAGCGGCGTATTGATGATCCGCGAAAACGGTCTCGACAAGGAAAAGGCTGCTCAGGGACTGCGTTATGCGCAACAGCGCGAAATCTCATTCGAGCAAGCATTGTTCGAACTCGGCTTTTTTATTCATCCCGATGCAAAAACCACGCGCATCGGCGAACTCTTTGAAATGGCGAACCTGATAAGCCAGGAAGATATGGCAGAGTGCATGGAGATCGAACTGTTCAAGAAAAAACAGTTCGGGCAGATCTTGCTTGAGCGAGGCATGGTCACAAGAGAACAACTTGAATCGGCTGAAACTCTTCTGGCGAGCATCGGCGGCGGCACGCTAAAACCTTATCAGGCTGCCGAAGCGCTCAAAAAAGTTTGCAAGGAAGACAAAGACGTTTATGCAGCCATAGCTGAATACCAGCTTATCTTCAAAGCGGACACGAATACGCGGCTGGGCGATTTGCTGATCGACTCCGGCATCTGTTTGCGCTCCGAGCTTGAAAAGGCATTTGCAGCCAATGCTGACAGCGCCGTTAAAATCGGTAAGGTATTGTTGAGCAGCAAATTGCTCACCGAGGAGACGCTGTACAAGACACTGCGCGTTCAAACTCTTCTGCGCTTTGGTTATCTCCAGCGCCAGCAAGCGGTCGATCTTCTCAGCTACTGCGCAGAAAAGGATGCAAGTCTCGATCAAGCTTTTGAGGATCTTGAAATACGGGTTCCTAATCGCATGCAGTGGAGCTGGGTCTAAACGACGTTTCAGCGGAATAAACTGCCGCCGCTTTGCGAGGCAAAGATGACCTAGTCGGAAGTTCGCGATTAACTTCGCTCGCTCTGCCATTTCAGCATGTTGCAGAAGAGCGCGCCTTGCTCAATGGCATCATCAAGAGCGACGTGAGTATGCTTCCCGGGATCGAACCATTCGCGCGGCATGTTGCGCTTGGTCGACTGTCTGTAAGGCTTTTGCAAAAGAGCCATGGCATACGTTTTGATATCCAGAGCGGAATGCGAAAAGGGACTCTCGCCGGTAAATCTGATTAGATACCAGTAAACGAACATGAAATCGTAAGCGACCGGATAACCGACGAATACAGGTTGTCCTGGTAAACTCTTCAGCCACGAGAGGTAATTCGACATCCCCACCTGTGGTGGCACTGTATCTTCCCGGCAAGCGCGCCACGCATCAGGCTGTTGCTGCCACCATTGCATTGTTTTTTCATCCGGAACGGCATCGGGCAGCAAATCGAGATTGGCAGAAAATGTCGATAGCAAGGTCTTATCCTTGAGGAAAGCAGCCGATGCGAAGCTGAGCATGGAATTCATGCCAGGTATTGGACCGTCCGCTTCCACATCTGTACTTATGTATACTTCGTTTGCCATATTATTTTTCCGCACCGCGAGCAGAGCTTGTTATGATAAAGCGACGTCTTGCCAGCCGTCGATAAAATATATCAAAATGCACAATCTGTATCTGAACCGTCAGATCGCAAAATATGGAGTTTTTGAAAATGGATGTCTCATTGAACAATACCGATTTGTCAGTCGCGCTTGACTCCATTTCCGCGGAGTCGATACTCGAGCACATCAAGACTCTAGCCTCAGATGAATTCGAAGGTCGATTGCCCGGTTCAGTCGGTGAGGATTTGACCGCTGATTACTTAATCAAGAAGTGCCGGGAGCTTGGCTTTCAACCCTGCGATCCAAGCGGCGAATATTTTCAGCCAGTCCCTGCAATCGGAATGAAAGCGCAGCCTTCCTTGACTTTCCACGCCAATGGCAACGCTCTTGATCTCAGCTTCCCCGATCAGTATGTGGCCATGTCGTACTGTCACAAACCGGAAGTGGCCATCGACGACACGGAAGTTGTCTTCGTTGGTTACGGCATCATCGCGCCTGAATACGATTGGAACGATTACAAAAATATAGACGTGCGCGGGAAAATGATCGTCATGCTTGTCGGCGATCCAAGAAGACCTGATGCCGATGATCCCTCGCAACTAGATCAGTCGTTTTTCCGCGGCAACGCCATGACCTATTATGGCAGATGGACATATAAATACGAAACCGCTGCCCAGCTTGGAGCGGCGGGCGCACTGATCGTGCACGATACGGAGATGGCCGGCTATTCCTTCGACGTCGTCAAAAATAGTTGGTCGGGCGAAAACTTCGATCTGGACGTTGAGGATGAGAATGCCCTTGATGTGGCAGGATGGATCTCAACGGAAACGGCACGCAAAGTTTTCGCCCAGAGTGGATTGAATTTCGATCAACTTAAGGAAGCGGCTCAACATGCCGATTTCAAGCCCGTTCGGCTTGAGTCGAAGACAAGCATGAGGATTGTGAACACCATAAGAAGATTCGTTTCCAAAAATATAATCGCGGTGTTGCCAGGAAGCGATCCGGTCTTGAAAAAGGAATGCATCATATTTAGTGCGCACTGGGACCATTTTGGCCGCACCGCAGATGGTGTGTTCAGCGGGGCCATCGATAATGGCTCCGGAGTGGCTTGCGTTCTCGAAACAGCTAAGGCGATCAGCAAGCTGAAAGAAGCGCCGAGGCGATCGATTGTTCTTTTCTTCTCGACGCTCGAGGAAAGCAGTCTTCTAGGTGCCAAATATTATGTCGAACACCCATACTTCCCTCTGGAGAACACCGTCGCGATTATCAACCTGGACGTGATGAATGTTTGGGGCCGAACCAGAAAAGTAGTGAGCATTGCGCAGGGTCACTCTTCGCTCGATGAAATTCTGGAAGATTGTGCGCAACAACAGAATCGATCTATCACCAGCGATCCCGAGCCTGAGAAAGGCTGCTTCTACCGATCCGATCACGTGGAGTTTCTCCGCCGGGGCGTGCCGGCGATCTTCTTTCTGCATCCCGGCGAGGACTATATTGGACAAAGCCCAGACTTTGGCGAGATGAAACGATTGGACTACTTGCAAAATGCCTATCACAAAGTGCAGGACAAGGTTAAGCCGGATTGGGATCTGAGCGGCACGGTTGAGGATGTTCAACTCATTTTCCTGGCTGGATTGAAAATTAGCGAAGCATCAAGACGTCCGGAGTGGAAGGCGGCCTCGGAATTTAAGAATGCTGGAAAAACGCCGGCTCGCTGATGGGCATTTGAGCGGCAGCGAAGCGGGGCATATCTAACTCGTCTGAGATGCTTCAAAGGCGTGCATGTCGAGTCCGCAAGAGAAATGTTCAATCTGCCTGAAGCCGAAGCGCCAGTCGGGAAGCGCTTCACTTACGCAATGGATTAATGTCTGCCGCTGCCAGAGCGGCTTCGCCGAGCAGGAGCTTTCTCGCCAGTACTGTGGAACGTGCGGCAAGCAGATAACTGCCAGCCGCCCGGGAAGCTTCACACAATGGATTTTCGGCTCGAACAGATGCTCGTGCGCTCGACCAAATGCAGTTGCCAATGTTAGCAGCGTGGCCGTCAGCACCAGATTCGATACCGCAGTCGGGGCGCCGGATTTTGCCGATTTGAGTGGATCGGAAGAAGAGTTGTCACCCGTTCCCAGGGATTTTCCGATCAAGAGATACCGTCCCCTGTCCGAGCTCGGTCGTGGTGCATCCGGCACGGTGTATCTTTGCCGCGATCGATTGATGGGAACGAAGGTGGCTGTGAAGGTTTTGCATGGTCTTACTGAAGAGCAGCTTTTGTCGTTTCAACAAGAAGCAAAGATCAGCTCACGATTGGATCACCCCAACATAGTGAAGATTCTGGACTTCGGTCCTACTGAAAGCGGCGCACCATATATGGTTATGCAATATGCACAGGGCGTCACCCTCCAGCACTATTTGAGCGAGCATGGCCCGATGCAAGAAGCCCTGGCGGTGCAGATATTTTCACAAGTATGTCAAGCTCTGGATCATGCTCATGGCAAAGGTGTGTTTCATCGTGACTTGAAACCATCCAACATTGTGCTTGTCTCCTCAGAAAAGGACTCCGGAGAGAAGATGATAAAGTTGATTGACTTTGGTGTCGCCCGAGTCAAGGAGCAAACCCAGGAGCCGACAATTGTGCAGGGGCGAACAATCGCGGGAACACCGTCCTACATGCCGCCTGAAATCGTTAGCGGCAAGCAGTTCGATGCTCGATCGGAGATATATTCGCTGGGCTGTGTCATATTCGAAGCTGTTGTTGGACATGCGCCGTTTAGAGGCGAGAGCCCGCTTGCCATAATATTGAAGCAGGTGAATGATGCTGCCCCAATACCGTCTGTAGTGGCAGGCAAGCCGCTGCCGAACTTGGACGATATAGTTGCGACTTGCCTGGAAAAGGACCCGGCGAGGCGCTTTCAATCGGCAGCCGAACTGATGGACAGGCTGGGCTCGCTTGAGCAAACATCAGGCTCTGCTTTCAGTTCTGCTTCCACTTCCGCTTCGATTGAAACGAATAAAAAATCCCGCTTCACAGCAAAAGCCCTGGCAATGTTTGTGGTACCACTATTGGTGGTGGCAGGCATTATATACGCGCTCCAGATCGGAGCATTCTTGCCAGACAAGCAGAGGTTTCAACGGCAATCAGAAGCAGATCCGTTCAACAGGCAGAGCCAGAAAGCGCAGAGTCAGTCTAAGCAAGTAAGGACTGATGCGGACGAACTGTACAAAAGAGGCATGAATTATCGTTATGGAACAGGCGTCAAGCAAAATGATGCCGAGGCTTTCAAATGGCTGAGCCTGGCTGCAGAAAAAGGGAATGCAGCGGCTCAGCACCAGGTCTACATCATGCTCGTCAGCGGCCAGGGTGTCGCCAAAGACGAAAACGAGGCCACGAAATGGCTGAGCCGAATCAGATCGGCTGCCGAGAATGGCAATTCGAAAGCACAATCACAGCTCGGACTGATTTACGTAACCGGAGAGGGAGTAACATGCGATTACAGGCAGGGTTTGCTTTGGTTCCGTCGTGCCGCTGAAAATGGGGATGCAGATGCCGCATTTAATTTGGGCGTCGCCTATCGAGATGCATTAGGCGTGAATCAAGACTTGTCACAAGCAGCCAGGTGGCTCAGTCGCTCAGCGGAGCTTGGGAATGGTCTGGCAAAAACACATATCGCCATCATGTATCGAGATGGAAAAGGATTTCCGAGGAGCTATGAGAAAGCTATGAAGTGGTTTGCTGCTGCCAGGGAAAGCGGAGACGGCGGCAGGGCTTCCTACTTCATGGGACTCATGTACAGTAATGCCCTTGGAGTTAAGCAGGATTACGCCGAGGCGATGAAACTGTACATCGAATCATACAGCCAGGGATATAACATTGCTGCTTACTCGATTGGAAAACTATATGAGCACGGGCTTGGCGTCAGTCGGAACTATGAAGAGGCGATGAAGTGGTATCATCGTGCCGATGCTCCGTCGGGGACCAAGCTTCGAGGTGAGATAGATGCTTCGATCAGCACAGCCGCTGGTTTTTACGGTATCGGCAACCTCTACAGGCACGGGCTGGGAGTGTCGAGAAACTACAAGGAAGCAATGAAATGGTATCGTCTGGCCGCCGAGCAGCAAGTTCCCAGTACATTCAGTACCCAGGCACAGAATGAGATCGCGGCCATGTATGAGCATGGATTGGGCGTCCGAAAAGATCTTCGCGAAGCATCCATCTGGTCGTTGCGGGCAAGACAGAATTTTATTGTCGAAGACAAAGAAAAAAGCATGATTGTGCACTACAACAATAACCAGATCTACGTTTATTACGTCTATTGAACTTGTAGCATCCGGATCATCGGCGCGCTAGAACGGTCGGCGCAGACCCTGATGTCCAGACCTTGATGTCCGTAATTCCTATTGTTGAACATGTTCAAATTTGCTTGACAAGCGGCGCAAACAGGCTATACTAAAATTGAACACGTTCAAAAATGGATGACTGGGAAATGCCGGCTGCTAAATCCGGAAAATCTGACAGAACCAGGGCGATCATTGTTGATACCGCCATCGATCTGTTTCGTGAACGTGGTTATGAAGAGACGACCATGCGCGAGATTGCGCAAAGAGCCGGAGTAGCGCTGGGCAGTGCCTACTACTATTTCGCCTCCAAAGAGCATCTAGTTCAAGCATTGTACGCTCGCATGCAAGAAGAGCAGCTGATTGCTTTCGAGGGTGTATTCGAATCGAAAGGCGGGCTCAAGGAGCGATTGCTGGGTCTTTTGTTGGCTGAGCTCGCTGCAATTGAGCCGTATCACAAGATTTCACTGGTTCTCTTTCGAAGCGGTGCCGATCCAGCCAGTCCTTTGAGCCCGTTTAGCGAGGCGTCGAGACCGATTCGCGAGACAGCCATTGCGGTTTTCGAGCGATTGGTTCGCGAATCAAACGAGCGAATACCTGAGGATCTTAAGACAGAGTTGCCTTATCTGCTCTGGCTCTATCAAATGGGAATCATACTCTTTTGGATTTACGATAAATCATTTTGTCGAATCAGGTCGCAAAGACTGATACTGCATTCGGTGGATATCATCTGCCGGTTAGTTACACTTGCAAGCTTGCCGCTGATGCTTCCTGTACGCAAAAGACTGCTCAAACTGCTCGCTGATTTGAGGGCTGAGCAACCGTTCCTCGATTTGGCGGGCGCTTGAGAAGTTAAGGGAGGTTACTCATATGTTCACCTTCACTTCTATATTCCTACTCGGTTGGTGCACGCTACTACTGATACCGATTGTGACACCAGATAAATTTCGCAGGGCGCTGCGCCTTCTTGTGGCGGTCGCCTTCTTCGCGTTGATGTTCTGCTCGGCTGATCGTCTCTCCGCGGTCGAACGCCTGATCTTTGGAACAGTCGGGCTGCTCATTATGTTGAAGTCTATCATCTTGCTTCGCTACAGCAGCGCTGATGCAAGATCGCTCGACAAAGTCGGATTGCTGCTTTATATGTCACTATGGCCCGGCATGGATCCGGAACCTTTTCGGCAGCCCAAGCGCGTGATTGAATCAGGGGCGCGCTTTGTGAAGGGTTTCTGCTTCATGTTGACCGGGCTGGCCAGCGCATTCGTGCTCTCCGCATGCATTGATCGGGTGCCACCGTTGGCAGTGCCCTGGCTCGGCATTCTCTCGTTGTTTCTCATAATTCACTTTGGATACGCCGAAATCCTCACCTGCTTCGTGCGCCTGGCCGGATTTGACGTGCAGCCGCTCTTCAAAGATCCGCTCGCAGCCACATCATTGCGCGACTTCTGGAGCAAGCGTTGGAATCTGGCGTTTGTCGAAATGAACAGGATACTATTCTTGCCAGGGGCAAAACGAGTTGCCGGAATCAGCGGCGCTGCATTTCTTGTCTTTTTGCTCTCCGGTTTCTTTCACGAGCTGGCCATCAGCTACGCTTCGCTGTCCGGCTGGGGCGGACCGATAATCTATTTCGCTATCCAGGGAATTGCTTTCATCATCGAGTTGAAGTGCATGCCGGCGCCTCGCTTCCCTGGCAGAGTCCAACACGCCTTCGACACAGGCTGCTGCTCTGATTCGCGTTCTTCATCATCTCATTTTGTGCTCCAGGGATGGTGGCGCCGAGTTTGGACCTTTGGCTGCGTTCTCGCCCCCCTGCCGCTCTTATTCACGCCGGTTTTCAATCAAGTTTTTATTGTTTCCCTTTTTCAATCAGTCCATTCATTGATTACCGCGCACAGCATTCGTGATTGGTTCAGCCTGGCCCTCTATTGCGCTGCATTCGGGAACTTCCTGACCATGGCTGCCGGTGGACAGGCACCGCATCGCCTGGGCTGGCGCGAGGATTTCGGAAAGCTTCGCCCGTTTAACCGCAAGATATTCTGGACCTATTACGCTTACACCGGCATGATGATTTTTCTCTGGGGCAGTCTGTCGCTTTATTTGCACACGGAGTTGCTCAATGGCGAGAGGGCGGCGATCTGTCTTGCTTTTGCTATGGGCATCTTTTGGGGAGTGCGCGTCATAATCGACTTCGCTTTGTACAAGCATGATGAATGGCCTGCTGGTGCCGATATGGTCATTGGACACACATTCCTCACCACCCTCTTTTGCGCGTTGGCTTCGACCTATCTGGGACTGGTCATTTGGCACGCGCTCTAGAAAAAGGGCGTGAAAAACAGCGTATTAGATGAGACTAAATCCCGTGTGCGGATGCAGATATTACTTGAATCCATTGCCCGAATCCATGGCTTTGTTTGCCAATCGATCTGCATCTTTGTTCAGTTCGCGGCGCACGTGCACGATTTGAAATTTTTTGAACTTACTTGCCAGTTGCTGCGCTTCGCGATGCAGCGGTTGCAAGCCGGGATGCTTGACACGATACAATCCTTTCATTTGCTTGACGATAAGCTCGCTGTCCATGCGCACTTCGACTGCGCTGAAGCCATGTTCCAGCGCGCCTTTCAGACCAATGATCAAACCGGTGTATTCGGCGACATTGTTTGTCTGATGCCCGAGAAACTCGGCGAGCTCCGCCACCACAGTGCCGTCACCAGCGCCTTCTCTGATAATCGCACCAGCACCTGCCGGGCCCGGATTACCGCGCGATCCGCCGTCGGCAAAAACGACAGCGAATTTTTCGTTTGATTCCGTCACTGCTTATCCTCTACTGATGACCGCCGTTGCCGGCAACTTCCGTTACTTTCTTGCGGCCCTGGCTGAGAGCTTCTGAAAGCTTACCCGGATCTTTACCGCCCGCCTGGGCTAGTTCGGGTCTGCCACCGCCGGAGCCACCACAAATGGTTGCCACTTCCTTGACTATGTTACCGGCATGAAAACCTTTTTTAGTCAAAGCCGGTGCGACGGCACAAGCGAGTGATACCTTATCTGGTGCCAGCGCCGTGCCGACCAGGACGACGAAGTTCTCGCCTTTGTCCCTGATCGCGGTTGCCAGAGCTTTTAAGCCGTCTGATGAGACGTCCTCTACTTGCGCGATTACCAGTTTTATATTGCCGACGCTTTCCACATTGGCAAGCAGCTCCGATGCCTTGGCGAGCGCCAGTCGTTCCTGCAGTTCTTGATTTTGTTTCTCTCGGGCGTCGAGCTCCTGCTGCAGACGATCGATTTGACCCACCAGCTCCGATGGCTTAGTGCGCAGTTTTTTCGTCGCCTGGCTCAGGTAATTAATTTGTTCGCTGATGAAATTCCAGGCCCTCGGACCTGATAATACCTCGACCCGGCGCACACCGGATGCGATACTACCTTCCGAGATAATTTTGGTCAAACCAATCTGTCCGGTGCTGCTGACGTGCGTTCCACCGCAGAATTCGAGGCTGAAATCGCCCATCTGCACGACCCGGACGCGATCGCCGTATTTCTCTCCGAACATAGCGATGGCTCCGGTGCGTTTCGCTTCTTCCAGCGGCAGCTCATTGGTTTCGACTCTCGCGTTTTCTTGAACCCATTCGTTCATTTGCCGCTCGATGTCGTTGAGCTCCTCACTCGTCGGTTGACGCTCGAAACTGAAGTCGAAGCGCATAGCATTCGGACCGACTTGCGATCCGGCCTGCACTACGTGCTTGCCTAAACGTTCGCGCACCGCCGAGTGAAAAATGTGAGCGGTAGAGTGATGAAGCACGGTGAGATTGCGGCGGTCGCTGTCTACGCTCGCTTTGAGACTGCTGCCTTCCTTAACCGCACCCGCCTGAACGCGCACTCGATGCACATGCAATCCCTCGTGCTTCTTCGTATCGAGCACTTGCAGTTTGCAGTCATCATTCGAGAAATAACCGATGTCTCCCAGCTGACCGCCGGACTCGGCGTAAAAGGGCGTTTTATCGAGGATGAGATCGACTTCGTCGCCTTCTTCCGCCTCGCTGACGAACTGCCCGTTCTTCAATATCGCCAGAACGTTGCCACTGCCGGTGGTGTCGTGATAGCCGATGAAGTTTGTCGGACCATGCTCCTTTTGCACTTTTCCCAGCGCTTCTTCGCCGGTTATGACGACGTTGAATTTGCTTACCGACGAGACTTCCTCGTGCTCCTTCTTCGCTCTGGCGAAGCCCTCCATCTCAACCGACTTGCCATGCTCTTCGGCAATTTCGCGGGTCAGCTCGATCGGAAAACCATAGGTGGCATATAGATTGAATGCTTCAGCACCATCAATGGTGGCACCATCTTTCTTGAGCAACTCGTCCAAAATGATCATGCCGCGATCGATTGTTCGTGCAAATCGCTCTTCCTCTTCCTTTATGGCCTGCGCGATTAGCTTATCGTTTTCCTTGAGCTCAGGATACGTGTCGCCGTAGATCCTCACCACAATCGGTACCAGATTGTGGAGGAAGGGCTTCTCGATTCCCAGAAGCCGGCCGAAGCGCGCCGCTCTGCGCGTGATAAACCGCAACACATATCCACGACCGACGTTGCTCGTCCTGACGCCGTCTGCAATTAAAAAGGTAATGCAGCGCGCATGGTCGGCAATAATTTTCAAATAGCTGTCTTTCTTCTCATCGGGCGTATGCGGACGGTTCCGAACTATGCCGCCTTTGTACTCGACGCCGGCGATGCGCGAGACTTCCTGCAGAATCGGAAAGAGCAGATCGGTCTCGAATGTATTGTTCTTTCCTTGCTTGATCATTGCCACACGATCGAGCCCGGAGCCGGTGTCAACGTTCTTATTGGCCAGCGGGGTGAACTTTCCGTTTTCGTCTTTGAATAGTTCCATAAAGACGAGATTCCAAAATTCCATGTAGCGGTCGCATTCGCAAATGCCGATTCCACATTGGCCGGGATCGTCGCTGCAACCGTATTGAGGACCGCGATCGTAGTATATTTCCGAACACGGCCCGCAAGGACCGGTCGGGCCGGGCGGTCCCCAGAAATTGTCCTTACGAGACATTCTAAAAATGCGCTCTTTAGGAACTCCGACTACTTTGTGCCAGATGTCGAAAGCCTCTTCATCAGCCGGGACTTCATCGTCGCCCTTGAAAATGGTGACATAAAGGCGCTCCGGCTCCATGCCGAAATCTTTAGTGACCAGCTCCCAAGCCCAGGGTATGACTTCTTTCTTGAAGTAGTCTCCGAAACTGAAATTGCCAAGCATCTCGAAGAAGCTATGGTGCCGCGATGTGCGTCCGATGTTTTCTATATCGGAGTCCTTGCCGCCGGCGCGGGCGCATTTTTGAACGGTGACGACGCGCGGCGGACTGGTCGGCGGCGCGTTGCCAAGGAAGATCGGCACAAACTGAACCATACCAGCCGATGTCAAAAGCAGCGTCGGATTGTCAGGAATGAGACTGGAGCTCTGCAAATGCAAATGCGCCCGCTTATCCCTGAAATACGATATGAATTTTTCCCTTATCTGGGCGCCAGACAATGTCATAACTTAACGCACCTTCCGTCCATTCGCACTTTCCTAAAGGTTTCAGTATAACCGATTCCGGCTGGCAAAGGGGCTCTCGATCTGCTAACCTGTCGTGTTTACAGGTTCGCATTCTTCTCCGGAGCTGGATATCTTGAAGCTGAATAATGTTTTGGTTCTTCATAAGAAAAGTACATATCAGCTCCAGGCGGAGGAGTACAAGGACGAGCGCTTTCTTGAATTGTTGAGGTCCGGCCACGAATCGGTGCAGCGCGTCAAAATTGCGCATGAAGAGCACATCTCGACTATTGAAACAGTCAAGAAAGAACTGGAGAGCCGCAAAATTAACTTCCGGATTATGCCGCGTGCGGACCTGCAAGAACCGGTGAAGAACGTCGACCTGCTCATCTCTGTCGGCGGCGACGGCACGTTCTTGGACGCCTCGCATTCGCTCGAGAGCATTCCTATGCTGGGAGTTAATTCATCCAGCTCATCCAGTTTCGGCCATTTTTGTTTTGCCAATCGCGCCAATTTCGGTGCCCGAATTGATGGTATCAGGGATGGTACCATCTCAAGCTATCCGATTATGCGGCTCGAATTGGAAATAAACGGCAAGGTTCTTCCCGAGCGGCCATTGAACGAAATATTGGTGGCGCACAGTAACCCGGCTGCCACCAGCCGCTACTTCATGGAGATTGACGGAGTCAAGGATGAGCAGCGCTCCTCCGGCGTCTGGATTTGCACGCCGGCTGGTTCGACTGGGTCGATGCGCTCCGCCGGTGGTATCGTGCAGCCGATTACGGAGAAGAAGTTTCAATACCTGGTCCGTGAGCCTTGCATAAGACCTGGTGACTCCTGCAGTCATTTACGAGGCTTCCTGCGGCGCGACCAGGAGATAGTAGTCGTATCGCAGATGCGCACCGGCAATATTTTTGTGGACGGTCCCCACATCGAATGCCCCTTCGGTCTGGGCGATACAGTCGTAGTGAGAGCCAGCAAGCAGGATTTGATCGCTTTTGTCGATCCGGACGTCAACAAAATGTTCCAGAGCCGTACGCTTGCCGACGTCGAGTGCAAGTAATCGGACGGGCGATAATATTTCGGCTTGTGCCTGCTCGGTTTGGCAGCCGCCCGCCGGTGGAATACTAATAAGGCCGGTACTATGATCTTAAAAAGGCTCAGGTAGGTGAGCTGTCCGGACCAGGGGCGTAAGCAGAGCACGTGTCAGCCAAAGAGCAACAAGCGCAGCAAACTCAACAGAATGTGGACATCTCATTGTTCGGCGAAGCCGATCCGCTTGTCGGGTCGGTTATTAACGGACGCTGGGAAGTGGAGTCATATCTCGGGGAAGGCAGCCTGAGCGGCGCCTACCGGGCGCGCGACCTGCAAGGCGACCGCCAGTTCAAGGTGCTGAAGAAAATCCACCCGCACCTGCTGCAGAACATCAAAAACCAAAAGCGCTTCGAGCAGAAGTGCAAAGCCCTCTTCACTCTCAAGGGTAACAACATCATCCCCTACAAGGAAATGGTCATCTCGGCCGATGGCACCACTTTCCTGGTTATGGATGAGGTGCGCTTCGAGAGTCTTGAAGACTTGCTCTCCAAGAGCGGTCACATCTCGATCGAGCGGGCCGTCAACATATTCAAGCAAGTCTGCCAGGCGCTCGAGCAAGGTGAAGCTGCCGGGCTCCAGCACCGCGATTTGAAGCCAAGCAACATCGTTATTGTCGACAATGCCAAGTTCGTCGATGATGTAAAAGTCCTCGACTTCGGGGTCGCCAAACTCCTTGCTGATGAAAGCGAGTACAACAAGTCGGCGCAATACATTACTCATACACGCGAAGTCTTCGGCAGCCCGCTCTATCTGAGCCCCGAGCAGTGCACCGGCAAGCGATTGGACTCGCGTACCGACATCTATGCGCTTGGTTGCGTAATGTATGAGGCGATAACCGGTAAGCCGCCCTTTGTGGGCAAAAACGTTCTTGAAACCGCCTACAAGCACATGAACGAGGCGCCCAAGCCGATTGAGCTGGAAGAGGCCGACTCAGCCTTCCTGGCACGCTTGCAGACCGTGATCTTCAAATGCCTGGAAAAAGAGCCGGACTTGCGTTACCAGTCGGCCGCCGAGCTCAGGCACGATCTCGAACTGATGCTCGCCTGCCAGGAAGAAGAGTGGCAGGTGTCTGCCCAAGCCTTTAAGAAGAGCACTGCCAGCGCCCGCCGCCGGCACGGCATCATGCCCATATCCTCCGAGTTCATCCTCTTCGGCGTTTTGACTTTGATTCTCATCGGCGTGCCAATTTTCTGGGTAACGAACAGCTTTAATCCAAACGATCAAAAGTTCCCGCCATTCAATAACGAGCAACTCTGGGTGGTTGATCGCAAGGCCAAGACCACCGAGGTCGAGGGTTTCGGACCGAGGCAGGAAGCCGCCAAAGACGCGCTCGAGTTGGTCCGCGAGGAGCAGGGCGAGTCCTCAGAGGAGTATGCCAACGCTCTCTCAAGCCTGGTTGAGCTTTACGCCAACTCGGCTCACTGGAAGGAAGCGGAGGAGCGCACCAAGCAGCTGATTACCGTTTGCCAGAAAGTGAAGAAGGGCCCCTGGCCTTTATCGCAGTCGTACCGCATCCTGGGATATGTCGCCTTTATGCAGGATGAGGTGGACGAATCTGTAGAAGCTTGCAACAAAGCTGTGCAATTGATGGAAAACGATCCTCTGCAGCAACGCTCGATGATTCAACCTCTGCGCGTTCTGGGGGATATCTACACGCGCCAGAAAGAACTGGAAAAGGCCGTGGCCACGTACGAAAAGCTGTTCGGCATCGTCGATATCACGAAAGAAACCGACCCGCCCACATACGCAGACACATGCAGCAAGCTGGCGGACGTGTATCGGCGGCAAGAGAAATATGCCGATGCTGAGCGCTATTACCGGCTGGGAGTGGAGTGGTGGCGCAGCCACGGTAAAGTGGAGAGTCCTTATGCAGCCAGGTCTTTGTATGGTCTTGGTCTGGTGCTCGTAGCGGAAGGAAAATATGATGAGGCGCGCGATGTGCTCAAGGAAGCAATTCCGATCATCAAATCGACGGTGGGCGAAAAGAGCGGCTTGATGGGCGCTACTAAAAAACAGTACATCAATGTTCTCTGGCGCTTGAATCCACTCGAGGCTCTCAAGGCGCAAATGGGCGATTCCGAGGCATCAAATAATTATTGAAGTCAGATGAACGATCTGGCAATTGAGTGAAAGTAGTGCTGAACAAGCTCGAGGCTGATCTTGACGATGCCATCGTCGAGTTGCTCGAATTGCAGATGCTGCGGATCGCTCGGCATGATAAAGCGCTTTGAATTTGCACCGTGCGGATTGCGCAGCGTTACCATATTTCTTGCCGGCTCGAAACCGATGAATGTGTACGCATGGGTTGGAACAAGAGGTCCGGCGCTGCGATTCGTTCCGCCGATGATCGGGTTTTTGGAGCGAACGGCGCCGCCGATAAAAGATGAGAGCTCCTGCATTGAAGCTTGTCCGGGATAAATGATTTCGGCGTGACAGCCGGTAATGGCAGCCAGCCCGACCTCCAGACGGCTCTGGTCACCATATTCGCCTGAGGCTCCGCTGTTGTTCGGAAATTTTCTCAACTGCGCGCATTCGATCAATGAAGCCCAGAGTGCCCGGTTTTGAATGCCGCGCTTGACGAGGTCGTCCTTGCTGACCAGATATTCGACACCATCGCCTGGAAAGCGCACGACATAACCGGCGCCTCTGTATTTGATCATGGAGGCAATCAATCGCTGCCCGCGGGGCAGCTCGGCAAGCGCGGCCATCGAAGCCTCGAACCAGCAGTTGGGATACAGCATTTGATCTATGCCGTTGGCTCCATCTCTGGCGATATCGGCCGCGCTGAACGGATATTCGGATGTGGCTTTGATCTTTGTAGGCTCGCCGACTTTCCAGGAGAGCTTATACCCCTTTGCGTCAATCTCTTTGGGTCCGCTTTTTGATGAAGCAGTCAGTTTCGAGTCGCCGTCTATTTTATGCTCGGATTTATTCTTCTCGTCTGCTTGACCGGCAGCGGCTGCTTTTGAACTGGTATTGAATTTAGTATCACTGCCTGATTTCGTCTCCGGCGTGGTTTTACCTGCAGAGGGATCGGTTTTCGCTAAGCCGTCCAGGGCTATTCTGGCGAAGGCCGCCTCCTGGGTGTTAGGAAAGTTTTTCAACAAGTAATTAAATAACTGCCTGGCACGCAGAGGCTTGCCGCTGTCTCGATTGGCGAGGGCAGTGTAATAATAGAGTCTGGCGCTGGGTTCGGAGGCAGCCACGACGCGCTCGAATGCATCTCTGGCTTGTGAGTACTTCTTGCCGTTGTACAGTTCTATCGCCTGGCTGAGGGCGCTTGGATCAGCGCAAGCGGCAGGGGTATTGGACTGGATCAAAAAGTAAGCGGTCAAAGCAAGAGTCGATGCCGGCAAATAAAACGCACGAGATGTTCTTTTACTGTTGCGCATCAAATTAATTGCCGACTTGCCCATAGATCACTACATTCATTATGCGCGAAGATGAAAAAGGCGGGCACAAATTAGCGATTCATTTTTAACCATTTTAATCTAAGAGCGGCCGGTCGAACGTTTTATCCACTTCTGCGCCAGAAATATGGGCACCCCTGAGAAGACGATTATGGCGCCGAATATTGATTCGGTGGGAAATTCCCTGGCGGTGCTCAGCGCCAGGGCCAGTGAAACGAGTGCCACTATGGGCGGTATTATAAAAGATGCCGGGCCGGAGAGAATTTTTTGCTCGCCAATTTTCTTGAAGCGAAAAAGCATCACTGAAACTGCAACCAGAGCAAAGAAAATCCACACGAACAGTCCGGTGAAAAACATCAATTTCTCGAAGGTTCCCGTCACCGTCAACAGACATGCCCATAATCCATTGAAGATAAGGGCCCTGACCGGCATGTTCGTCTTGGGATCGGTCTTGCTCAAGGCATTAAAGAGAAAATTGTCTTCAGACATAGCTTGAGCGAGGTAGCTTCCAGTGAGCAACAATCCGTTTATCACCCCCAACCCATAGAGTACGATGAGCGATTCGAATAGCTTCGCTCCGTAGGATCCGAATATGCCGGCCAGAACTTCGGCTGCAAACAACGGTGAGTCCTTGATGGTGGCGACCGGCAGGTAGAGCAGGTACAAAACGTTCATCAGGCAGTAGACGACGGTAACGACCAGGCATGTGATCAATAAAGCGAAGGGCACGGATGATTTTGCGTCCTTGGTTTCGCCTGCCAGAAAGACATTGTCGCGCCAGCCGCCATACGTCCAGAGAATCGGCACGAGCGCCACGAAGAGAGCCACCAAAGGAGATGGAGGCGAGGCGCCGCCGGGAAGGGCATGAATCTTTTGACCGGCTTGACCGACTTGAGCCGTGGATATGTCCAGGAGGTCCTTGATATTGAAAGTATTGGCCGAGGCGTGAAATGCCATTGCACCAGCGGCGATGACCAGCAAGAGGGCACCGACTTTGGTGATGGTGAGAAAGTTCTGCAAGCGGCTGCTTTGTCTCAGACCAAAGAGATTGGTCATCGTCAAAACGATGATGATCGCCACGGCAACCGGTCTTATGAAGACATCGGTGAGTGAAAATAGAGCGCAGAGATATTCGCCGAACCAGAGGGCTACTGCCGCTACTGAACCGGTACGGGTGATGAGCAGCTCGGACCAGGCGAATAAAAAAGCGAGCACATTTCCGTATGCTTCCTTCAAATAGATGTAGTCACCGCCGCTTCTGGGAAACATAGCGGCCAGCTCGGCATAACAAAGAGCGCCGAGGAACGAGAAGAGACCGCCTACCACCCAGGCAAATATTATCCAGGCGGGCGACTGAATGTGCTCGGCAACTTCCTTGGGTACTCGGAAAATGCCCACACCAATTACGATACCAATGCTGATCGCAACAGAGTCCCAACGACCGAGTACAGGCTTGAGCACTGATCGGCTATTTGGTCTGCTTGCCGTTGTCGAGCCGCGCTAGAGCTTCCTTAGCCGGCTTGTATGTCGGCTGCGCTTTCAGAGCTTGCTGGAACAAAGATCTGGCTTTGTCTTTCTCGCCGTTCCTCTGCAAGAATTGACCGTACTCGAACATTGCCACCGGATCCGGTGGTCCCTTCAGGCACTGATCGAACTCAGCTTTGGCTGCCTCGGTCTTGCCCTGATCAGCCAGGGCTGCGGCAAGTCGGCTGCGAGCGAATGTAAGCTCGGGATGCTGTTTCAAAACCTTTCTCTGTGTCTTCACCGCTTCCTCGATGTTGCCCTTGCGATGTTGCATCCAGCCGACGCCGCTCATCGCGTAAGGATTGCCTTTTTGACACTTGAGCGAGTGCTCGTAGGCGTCGAGCGCTTCGTCGTTTTGTCCGGCATCGGCGTAGATGTTGCCGAGGTTCATGTAGGCCACGGCCAGTTGATCGGGCTGCTTCGAGCCGCCGCTTTCCATCAGGGAAATGCCTTTTTTGGCAGCCTCTATCCCTTCTTTGAACTGCCCCTTACCCTGCAGAGCGACGGCCATGTTCACATATGGAACCGGTTGATCCGGCTTGAGATTGGCTGCCTTCTTGTAGGCTTCGATGGCATCATCGAGTCGATCGACGTTGGGATTGGTGCAGGCAATGCCAAGGTCGAGGTGCGCCTTGTAGCTTTGCGGTTTCAATTCGCAGGCTTGCTTGAATTCTTTGATTGCCTCGTCGTATTTGCGCTGATTGGCATAAATTTGTCCGAGAATAACGTGCGGCAAATGGCTCTTCGGATCAAGCTTGGCGGCTTGCTTCTCTTCCAGGATTGCCGTGTCGTAATCGTCGCTGCCCTTCGAGCGGGGGTCGCTGGCCAATCCTGCCAAAACGGCGCCCAGTCTCTGGTGAGCTTTGGCATTATCAGGCTCCTGACGGATGACCTCGCGATATTGATCGGCGGCTGCGACAAGATTGCCCGTGCCATAGAGCTGATCCGCCTTTTTCATCGCTTCTGAATCTTCCTTTTGCGGCTTGGCATCCGCTTGCGCCAGGCGCACTTTACCGCTTTGCAGTCTGCCTGCCGGCTGGGCACGATTGGCGGCCGGTAATTGCGCCGGCTGACGGCGAGCGGCTTGCGGCGCATTTTGAGCATTGGCCGCTTGCGGCACCGTAACTATGCAGAAAAGCGAAACGGTCATAGCCAGCTTGGTCAATCCGATTTGTCTCAGTGTGGAAATCAATTTCATATCCTCTACAGTGTCTGGAACCTCTGGGCACGACGCAATTCGTCGAGCCCGTCAAAACTAATAAGCGCCGGCTGTGGCGATGCCCTTCAATATCGCCACTCCCGCCGAGGTACCGAGTCTGGTGGCACCGGCATCGATCAGTGCTTTGGCTCCGGCATAATCTCTTATACCGGCGCTGGCTTTGATGGCAAGTTTGTTAGTACCGATAGTGCGCCGCATGAGTTTGACATCATCTACGGTGGCACCTTTGCCGTCTTTGGCAAAGCCGGTGGATGTCTTGATCATGAAGGCACCGGCTTCGATGCAGGCATGGCAACAGGCCACTTTTTCTTCCTCGTTGAGGTAGTCGCACTCGATAATCACCTTGACCGGGTGGTCGCCGGCTGCCTTCACAATTGCTTTGATTTCGTCTTTGACATAGCTGATGTTTCCCTCTTTCAAGGCGCCGATGTTTATGACCATATCAATTTCATCGGCACCATCGGCGATGGCACGTTGAGTCTCGAATGCTTTCACTTCGGTCGTATTGCTGCCCAGCGGAAATCCGACGACCGTAGCCACATGCACTTTAGCGTTGCCGAGCTCCTTTTTGCAGAGCTTCACAAAATGCGGATTGACGCACACGGCGTAAAAGCCATGCTCGGCCGCGTCCTTGCACAGCTTGCTCACGTCCTTTGAGGTGGCGTTCGGTGCCAAAAGCGTATGGTCGATGTATTTAGCAATCTCGTTAGACACGGCTTTTCTCCTGAGGTCACTACTTGTGAACCCCTGATGGTGAATCCAGGTCCCCTGGCTCAAGCTTGACATTATACCGGCTCGATTGGCGAGCGGCATATATATCTGAGATTGTTCAAAGGAATTTGAGCTAATAGTCGAGCGAATACCAGGGCTCGGTCGGCACCTGGGCTCGTTGTCTTTGCATTGACAGGCCCTGGCGGTTGCGCTCTTGCATGAGGCTATGGAGAGCGGCGG
This sequence comes from Pseudomonadota bacterium, assembly GCA_021324135.1. GTDB lineage: Bacteria > Cyanobacteriota > Vampirovibrionia > Obscuribacterales > Obscuribacteraceae > JAJPJO01. The sequence goes on along the minus strand of JAJPJO010000057.1, from coordinate 1,053 downwards.
CTTCTTGAGGCTTCCGGTTGATTGCCAGCTGTGACTCATACTCATGTGCACAGACGGCCAGATCGTGGCCGTCGCCCTCTTCTGTGAGCACCCGGCTGGCGGCATCAAACATCTCCTGGGCAAACTCAAGATTGGCTTGCCCTGCCCCGCGCCGACCCGGGATCGTCCAGTATTCATGGCGGAGACGGAAGTATTTATACAGCAAGTCCTCGGATGGTGCCTGATGTTTACTTTGCTTTGCCACCGCCTGCGCTACCATCGCTTCGCGCTCGGCGGTGTAAGGAACCACCCAGTCAGTGCCGGCCGGCTTGTAATTGAAAGCCAATCGTAGATAATCTTCTCTATCCTTCCTGTCGATATCAGGCATTTCCGGCCAACCTGGCGGCGGTGTCCAGCCGAGCGTACTTGACCTTGCCCTCAAGAACAATATCATTCCTTGCTTGAATGGACCTTCAGTCGGGAAGCTGATTTCAGAGCTCAGAAGCGGTCTGGCTACGGCTCGTCCTCGAGGACCGGCCGAGTCTTTCAAGCGCTTAATCACCTCAATCTGCTGTCCAAAGGCCAGCTGGGGCCGATCAGGGCGCCAGTAGCGGGCAACCACAACATCGGTGGCTTGATTGACCAGGTTCGAATAATCTAACTTATCCCACCTGCGATTAGCAGCAGCGCGCGCCAGGCGAAGCTGTTTAACCTCGCCGCTAATGGCGTCATGCAACTCTTGAGAATAGGGTACGGTCAATATCTGCGGCGCATACCGTCCGTCATCGAGCAAGCTGAACCTGGCGATGTATTGCTTGCCTGCGATTGGAACCGCCGCCGGGTTGAAGTCCGATTCTCTCCAGTGCCGCCAGAGTTCCTGGTTTTGTCGATCCCGCGAGCCACACCAGCCAGGCGACTGCGGCCTCCAGGTAACCTTCATCCTGCCCGACAATTGTCGTCCGCCAAGCGGCTCCACTATTTCGATGGTACCGGCCGGAGGATGTTCGTTTGTCCAGCGAGGGCATTGCTCGAGGGAAACGACCTTGATGACCGCTGAGGCGCTGCCGTAGGTTT
>JAJPJO010000526.1 GCA_021324135.1 Pseudomonadota bacterium | reverse complement strand
TGCAGGGCAATGGCGGCATGTCCGATCCAAACATGCCGGGCGGCTCGCAGGGAGCGCCGCCTGGATCTGGAATGTAGTGCCGTTTCATCCTGGAAGGACAGGGTTGAACTGGAACAGGCCAGGCGGAAGTAGAGCAGGCCAGGGCTCCAAGTCGAACAGGCCAAAGCGAAAGCGCATGACTCGTGAAAGGTGGCAGGTGTCTGAGAATGACGCGGAAGCCGATAATAGTTGAACTGTGCATGGGTCAGGGCATAATACAGATGGAAAGGCAGTTTTCATATGATTTGGCCGATCTCGACGATTTGAATGTATATTTAAGTTGTTATCGTTTAAATTAGTAATGATGGGGTTTTTGGCTCAAGGGACCTTGGAAGAAGAGCCAAAAGCCGCAACAAGCGCCAGCCGCAGGATCCAATCATGGTGACCACACCTAGTAATCGCAATATCTGGGAAGAGAAAATCGCCGATTTGCGACGATACGATCTTGATGAGCTGGATGTGCGTCCGTTCGACAACAGTTTGCTGCACAGCTGGCCGATACCGAATCTGACCTTTGTTCGCATCGATGGTGTTTTGCGGTCCTGGGACATCGAGCGCGAAAAAAATCAGCAGCAACAGCAGCAGCCTCAGCAAGAACAAGACGTGACCAAGCCGCCCAAGCGCATGTACTTGATGGAAGACGCGCTGACCGGCTTGCACAGCCAGAAAGCCAACCTGGCTTTCATGGTTTTGGGAAACAAATCAGGCGTCCGCTATTACATGGGCATATCCCTGCCGGACACGAATTTGAACGGCAACGGTGCCGCTCCAGCCACCGGTGCCGACATCGTCTCGTATGATAGTTTGCGCTCCATCCTGCACAGCGTATACAACGGCGTCGACATCTATCAGGAGCCGTTGTCTTCCGAGCAAATGAAGACCATGGTCGATCCCCTGACGGTGCATACCGGCGTGGTCACGGGCATCCCAGCGCTGAAGTCCACCGCCGGCGATACCATGGAGTCGGAGCAAATCGAGCGTCTCGCCAATGGACTTCAAGGTCATGATTTTGGTTTCCTGGTTCTCGCCATACCGATTCCCAACCAGAAGGTAAGCAAAGAAGAGCTGCTGGTCGTCGATCAAATTCAGCGCGCTCAGGAGAATGAGGACCCGGAGAAAAAGCGCCGAATCAAATACTATCTCGAGCTGCAGGACTCGTATCTCAAGCACATTCAATTGGGTATTGCGGTTGGTCACTGGTTGACCGGAGTTTATTTCTTCGCGCCCGATCGCTCTGTATTCGTCCGTTTGCAATCATTGATTCGCGCTACCTATGTGGATGAAACCAGCCGTCCAACCCCGTTGCGCACGCACGAGGTGAAGGGCCTGCAACCCCATGTGCAGGGTTTTGGATTGTTGAGGAACAAACGCAACGATGAAATCTTCCAGGAGCTGCTCGAATACAAGTTCCTGTCGCCCTTGAACTCACGCATGCTCTCGGCGTTTATTCACCTGCCTAAGAAAGAGATGGCCGGTTTTCGTATTCGGCGATCCGCCGAGTTTTCCCTCTGCCCTATTCCACCGAAGGATCCGAACCGCACCATTGCTATCGGCAACATCCTCGATCGCGGCGTTGACACAGGCAACCTTTACCATATCGATGTCGATGCACTGCAAAAGCACACCATAGTTTGTGGTGTCACAGGCGGTGGCAAGACGAATACCTGCTTCTACCTGCTCGGTCAGTTGTGGAAGTACAAGATTCCTTTCATGGTTATCGAGCCCGCCAAATCGGAATACCGGCACATGATGCTGATGTCGGAGCAATTCAAAGGTGTCGGGCAGGCGTTCTCACTGGGTGATGAAACGGTGTCGCCGTTCCGTCTGAATCCCTTTGAAATCATGAAGGGTGTAAAAGTTCAAACTCACCTGGACGCATTGAAATCCGTGTTCAATGCCAGTTTCGAAATGTATTCACCGATGCCTCAGGTGCTTGAAAAAGCGTTGAACGAAATCTATGCCATTCGCGGCTGGGACCTGGTGAACAACAGAAACAGGCGTTTGCCACCTGGTATCGAGATTGGTGACCCTGATTGCCCGCCGGAAATCTATCCGACAATGAAGGATCTGTACGAAATTATCGATCCGATCGTGGAAGGGTTCGGATATTCAGAGCGTATCGGACCTGACGTGCAGGCGGCATTGAAAGCCCGTATCGGTTCGCTCCTGATCGGCGGCAAAGGGCAGATGCTGAACACGAGGCGTTCGATTCCGCCCGAGGCTTTGTTCAAACGGCCGACAGTCATTGAGCTCAAGATGGTCTCGGAAGACAGCGAAAAATCGTTCCTCATGGGTATGCTTCTGGTCTTCCTCTACGAGTACCGAGAAGCGATCGGTCCGTTCGAGACATTGCAGCACGTCATGCTCATTGAAGAAGCCCACCGTCTCTTGAAAAACGTTCCCACCCAACAAAGCGGTGAGTCTGCCAACCCGGCCGGAAAAGCGGTTGAATTCTTCACCAACATGCTTGCTGAAATTCGTGCCTACGGTCAGGGCTTCATCATTGCCGACCAAATTCCGAACAAACTGGCGCCGGAAGCATTGAAAAACACGAACTTGAAAGTCATGCACCGCATCGTCGCTGTAGATGACCGTGACTCCATGGGCGGTGCCATGAACCTCGATGATATTCAAAAGCGACACGTAACAGCGCTTGGACAAGGTCGTGCCATTGTCTATGCAGAAAAGATGGAACACCCGTTCCACTTGCAGATCATGTTCGATAAGACCAAGGAAGTGCCACCGCCCAAGACACCGGAAGAATCCGATCAAGTCGTCAGGGAAGCGATGAAGGGTCTGGATATCGTCAGCAAATTCGATCGCCACCTCGGCTGCCGTTTCTGCTTGCACAGGTGTGATTCCAACATTCTCGATACCGCCGTGCCCGTGGCGGACGATATGTTGTTCAGACAAGTCTATAACCGTTATGTTCTGTCCACCCTCAAGGACCTGACGCAACTGGTGCACTTCCGGGCGCAGATCATTCACGAAATTCAGCGGGTCATAGGCGGTCGGGCGCGCACCGGCAACATCACCGGCATTACCTGGTGTGTTCTGACTCAGGCGACGGAGCGATACTTCGAGCGCAAGGGTGAGGAGAACTTCTGGTTTTACGATCAAGTTCGCGAGCAACATATGCGCTGGTTGAATCTTCTTCGTCCGGCGTTTCAACCGACGGAAGTCAACCGTAAGCTTGATATAAATGTTCTCAGGCAGTGGCGTGATGACTTCATCGAGTTGCATAAGCGCGATCAAGGTCCACTGCCGACTTGCGGACCTTGCACATCCAAGTGCCTCTATCGATTCGAGGTATCAGAGGTGGTGCGCGATCCGAAGATCAAATTCGATTTCAACTCGTCAATCAATAGAAAAGATACGCCGGCGTCGGACTCGGCGGCCTGGTTCTGCCGTCTTCTAACCGAACGACTGATCGGTCAAGGCGATGTCGATCTCGCTTACTGCCTGGCTGCACACTTGATCAAAGATCAACAATTATCCACGGACGCTCAGCTCGTGCTACTGCATAAAGTGCGCACGGCACTGGAGAATTTCCAACGAGAAGCAGAAGAAGGAGGCGGAGGAGAAGATTACCCGCCGCCACCACCGCCGCCATCAGACGACGAGGAGGAGTAGCTGAAGGCATCAGAGTGTAGGTCATCCGGCACCTCAGTCCAGATTGGCAGCTGCGCTTAGGGAATTGATATGAGTTCGAACGATGACGATAAATGGGGCAGTCAGTCAGAGCCATCCAATCAGGGTGGCGGACGCGGGCAGTCGGGCTCCCGCCATTCGAACGATAATGCCGATTACTTCACCGAATCAGTTAGCTTCGTAGACGAGCTTGGCATCAAGGATCTAAGGCGTCCTCTCGTCGACGGTCGCGGGCGCAAATTTTCAGCCGCTGGTCGTAACTCGCCGGTGGCAGAATTTACCGATGAGTTTGTCGTGCTCCATCCGCCTCAGAAGCCGTTTCAAGAAGGCGATCAGGGACCAGCTGAAGAAATAATGCTTGAGATGGATGAATCAGGCGTTCTGCTCAATGAGTTCGGAGGGCGGAAAAATATTCCGGGTGCAAAGTTCAATGGTCAACCGCTCTTCTATTTCTGGGAGCAGAGACCCGGCACGCTCAAGCATTATGCTGTTTGGTTTGACGAGCAGGGTCATCACCATTACCTTACAGTGGAGGGTGAACGTTTGACCACTGACGTGATTTACAAGCTCAGAAACATGACACACGACGGCGAGCTTACGCGCTTTAAGGAAATTACGACTGAGTAGTCGACCGTTCACCATAAGATCAGTTTGCCATCAGGGAAAGTCCCTTGCCAGCCGCACGGCCAAAAACCGTCTTTGAAGAACGGCATGAGATCTCGAAAAAATCTTAGCTCAGGATCCAGATCAGATAGCATTGTTTCCAACGCGGCTCCGCGGATAAGCAGCACGGGAGGTTCAATAAGCTCGTGTACATAGCTGCAAGTGTCCCGGTAATAACCTTCGAATTGTTGAGTCAGTCGCCAGTAAAAGTCGTCCAACGGTTCGGCAGGAAGCTGCACGGCCTTGCGCACCGCTGCATCTTCATCCATCCTTCTGTGATCAAAGACGAGACGGTCTATCTTAGATTCCGCAGCCGCTAAGCAGTTGCCCCAGTGCATATACTGATCCGTGTCACCACCGCTGACTACCGATGAAGTGGCGAGCAAGAAGTGGATATCCACCCTGATGAGATCGCTGTCTCGCTCGCTGGATTCTCCTACTCGGCTGAACCAGGGTATATTCTCCAATTCCGCTAAAAATGCCACCACTAAATCTGTTTGTGGGCCAAACAAAGCAGTTTTAGTCATGTGGTCATGATCCCTCCATCTGAGCATTCCGGCAGCTTACGCCGATTTCCTCGATTCCATTTTTTGCTTCATTGAGCCAGAATCCGCCACCTGCTCACCTCCACAGTGGCTCATAACCATTCTATGGCACCGGCGGCAAAAGTATAGGCAAATTGCCACCGGCAATCGGCTGCGGTTACCAGGCTGATTCGTCGAGCTAAACTTCCTCGAATCAAAATTCGTCGTGTAATCACCCTATTCATCGTTCAGGTCCTAGCATATGCTTACGATATGACCACAGCCATCCCATCCCGAAGAATAGACACCCTCCTGCCATTGGTTCTGAGCGGTGCTCTTGCGATTAGCTCCTTCCAATGCCTTTCCCGGTTCGACCATGACGAACGAGAACGACTTTTTGAAGAAGGGCGACAGGCCTTCATGCATGAACACTTTTCGGAATCTGAAAGAGCGTGGCGGGCTATTGTACAGAGATCATTTTTCTCTCACGGTCACGACTCCTTGCACGCGCGCACACTCTCCTGGCTGGCAGTTTTATGCAGTCGTCAGAACCGGAACGCCGAGGCTGAATCGCTGTTTAAGAGTGCTATTGAAATTCAGAAGCAAGTATCTGGCGAGAACGATATTGCTACCCAAAGCACTATCCGCCGTCTGGTATGGTTTTATGAGGGCTGCAGCCGTTATGCCGATGCCGAACCATATCGCAGAGAAATTATTCGGATAGACAAGAGAATTCGGCCCAACAGTATTGAGACCGCCATATCTATTAACGAGCTAGGGCTTTTGTTCAGTACACTAGGTCGCAATGAAGAGGCGGCGTCTCAGTTTGAAGAAGCTATTCGAATGCGAGCTCTCTCTGAAAATAGGATTGCTTATGCTGCCGTTATGAACAATCTGGCAAGAGTCTATCATCGCCTCGGTCGAACAGCCGATGCTGAGCTTTTCTACAAGAAGGCGCTCAAGATAAGGCAGGAGGAGTTTGGAGATGACTTTAGCCTAACGGCACGACCGAGGATCAACTTGGCACAGTTATACATCTCACAAGCGCGGTTTACCGATGCGGAGCCGTTGTTGAAGGAGGCTATCCGCATTGATGAAGCCGAGCCAGAGCGGTGGGAAAAACGAATACATGGTCCAATTCCGACGTCTGTCCGCAAGGAGTATCAGCACGACATTATGATCTCCATGAGACTCCTGGCATATCTCTATCGCGCTCAGGGACGAAACCCGGAGGCTGAAACCATGAACAAGAGGTTCGGTAAGCTAATGAGCCGTTGGCCGGGTGTTGGAACTGAGCCGGTCATCAGCACTCCGCTATGATCAACTTTGAAGCGTCTCTCTGAATTCGGAATTAT
>JAJPJO010000207.1 GCA_021324135.1 Pseudomonadota bacterium | reverse complement strand
TTCCGGGGCCGGTTGTTGTGCCGAATCCTCGGCCCTAACGCCGTTTTGCCCCAATGTGCAAGCGTTTACGGCCGCCAAAATCAACAGCACTGCCATTGTTTTGGCTCGTAATTTGATCAGACTGCTCATTAAGGAGCGCAACTCAGTCAAAGTCCAGAGTCATGTGATGGTAGTCCCAATGGTGTTTCGCTTTCTCGAGATCGCTGAAGCTCGCCGAGGGTTTCAAACCGAACTGCTGTTTATCCGATTTGACCATGGCACTAAATACGGTATCAGGGTTCTGCGCTTGCGTGCGATTTATCCCCAGCCTTCGCAACCCCTCCTGCTGAAGTTGATGGCTGGCGCTGTGAAAAGCCTTGACGAACTCGTTTGCCATGGCATGATAGACATCTTCAGAGGAGGCGCCGGCGGGAAGTTTGAGTTGCTCCCGCAATTGCCCGGGCGCTTTTCGCATATACTCGTCCTCGCTTCCGACCAGTTTGCGAACCTCGTCGGCGGGAAGATACTTGCGCGAATCGGCTGTTTGTATGACGTTGCGATTGTCGGCTAGATCGACGAGTGGGGCGCGGCGTTCTCCGTCCTTGCCACTGCCGGTGGTATCGACAAGTTTTGCTCTCTTGCCGCCGCCCGGTCCCTCAGCACCTTCAAATTGATTACCCATATCGTGATCTCCGGTTTCCTATGAAAATAACATGCCCAGTTTTGCCATAATTATGCGCCGGCATGGCTTTTGGGGCATGTCGCTCAGCTTCGCTGCCCAGCTGAGCTTGCTTGGCAATGGGAAAACTTTGAGTTTACCGGTCGGGAACCTTCACTTGAATAGAAAGTCGCTATACATCTGGTATAGATTCGATCACCGACAATGCATGGTAGATTAATTTAGGGTGAAAATCAGGCATGAAAAGGGTATTATTCCAATGTGAGACTTACCAACCTGTGTTTGCTTCCATCATCGGTGTCGCGAGAGCGGCCTCAATGGATATACTTGAGCGCTGCACTTCTGACCGCCTACCAAGGAGGTAGTTTTATTGCACGGCAAACTTGACCTGGCGAGCGCGAAGGGACTTAAGAAGTCAGAAATTCAACAATTAATGCGCATTCTGCAGAAGCGCATACCAAAAGATAAAGTTCTCACCGTAGACCTTGCCGATTCCGTGGCGGAGATATCGCACGAAATCGGTTACCCCGTTTCTGTCGTAATCAACAGGCGCGGGCAAGTAGTCAACGTCACGGTGGGCAATCCTGTCCAGGTGCAGATGCCCGAATTGCGTGGCGTGCGTGTCGGTCCGGGCAGACTGTGCGGTCATCGAATTATTCATACTCATCTGAAGTCGCAAGCCGATAGGCATGAGGCCAGGAAGAATGGGAAAAACGGCTCGGAAAGCAGCGGCAAGGTGCATCATCTGAAGAGAAGCGAGCGCCTCGCCGAATCCATGGTCGTGGACAAGAGCGCCGTCAGCGGGGCGCAGGAGTCGATATTCTCGAAGGAGAGCTTGCACTGCCTGGCTAAGAACCGGCTCGATCTGCTGGCTCAAATTGAAGTTGATCCCGCAGCACCGTTCAGCCGTTCGCGAGGCGAGCAGACGAAAATGGCGGATGCCGTTCACATCGCTCACTTGATGCCGGGCAGGGATAGTGAGGGACGTTTGTGGAAAGTACTGGCGCCTCAAACGGCAAGACGGGCTCAAGAGGACGACTTCGAGGAGATGATTGGCGCTCTCGAGCAGGAGTTTCGCACTCAGGCGCCGGGATTGCCGGTTGCCGAAGGCGAAGAGCGCGCCGTTCTCGTTGCTTTGATCAGCGAAGGTCTGGATCCGTGGCAAGTCGAAGATGAATTGGATGAGCTGGCTCAGCTGGCCCGCACCGCCGGTGCTACCATTTGCGGTCGCATCACTCAGTCTCGACCGGCGCCGCATCCAAAGCATTTTCTCGGTTCCGGCAAAGTTCAAGAAGTGGCTCTTTTAGCGCAAGAGCTCGGAGCCAATCTGGTGATTGTCGATGAAGAGTTGAATCCGGCTCAACAGCGAAGTCTGGAAGAAATGGTCGGAGTGAAGGTCATCGATCGAACCGAGCTCATACTCGATATCTTCTCGCAACGCGCCCGCACCAAAGAAGGCAAATTGCAGGTCGAATTGGCGCAATTGAAGTACCTCTATCCCAGGCTGGTCGGCAAAGGCCAGGTTCTCAGCCGGCTGGGCGGCGGCATCGGAACCAGAGGTCCTGGTGAAACGAAACTGGAAGTCGATAGACGGCGAATACGGGCGCGCATTAACGCGCTTGAAAAAGAGACGGAGCGCATTCGCAGTTATCGTGATACCCAGAGAAGACAGCGCATAACCCAGAATCTTCCGGTGGTGGCATTGGTCGGCTACACGAACTCGGGCAAGTCTACATTATTGAATGCCCTGACTAAATCCGATGTTTTTGTCGAGGACAAGTTGTTTGCCACGCTCGATCCGACCACGAGAAAAACGATTTTGCCCAACGGCCGGACCGTGCTCATCTCCGACACCGTAGGTTTCATCAAGAAGTTGCCTACCTCTCTTGTGGCGGCATTTCGCGCTACGCTCGAGGAAGTGAGAATGGCTGATGTGTTGATACACGTCGTTGATTCAAGCCATCCCAACGTGCTCGAGCAGATCGTCAGCGTTTTTGACGTGCTCAGCGAGTTGTCCGCGGTCGACAAACCGATCGTCACCGTCTTGAACAAAGCCGACAAAGTGCGACCGGAAGAGCTTGCCTGGCTGGCTCCGCAAGTGCCGGCGCCGGTGATCACATCAGCGACCAGCCGCATCGGACTCGGCAACCTGCTCAAAGAAGTCGAGAATATTCTTGCCGAGGTGCGCGCCACCGATCAGCTCTCCAGCGCCTGATATCAACGTGCTCTGTGCAGGTATTGCTGCGACCAGACCGCCACTTGAACGCGATCGCGGGCGCCCGTGTTTTGAATTACCTTCGAGATATAGTTCTTGACTGTTCCTTCAGAAAGGCAGAGCTCATCAGCGATTTCTTGATTGGTTTTGCCTACGCCCAGTAGACGAAAGATGTCCATCTCTCGCTCGGTCAATAATTTATCAAAGTCGATCGTACAATCGCCGTTATCGGATTCCTGTCTCAGGTGTGATACCACCTTCGGTGCGACCGTCGGACCGAGGAGGACGTGACCTTGCATGACGATCCTGATGGCATCGGCTAGTTGGCGCGATGGAATATTCTTCAATAGATAAGCCGAGGCGCCGACATTCAAGGCTCGGCTCACGTTGGTATCATCGTCGAATGTGGTTAAAACGATTATCTTGATCAGCGGATATTTCGCATGAATGCGCTGAGTGGCCGTGACGCCATCGCAAACCGGCATGCTCAAGTCCATCAAAATCACATCCGGCCGCTTCTCATTGGCTAATGCACAGGCTTCCTCTCCATTGGCTGCCTCGCCGACAACCTCGAGGTCTTCCTGCAGAGAAAGCAAGGCGAGCAGTCCTTCGCGAACTAATTGCTGGTCGTCGACCAGAAGGAGACGAATGATATCGCTCATACAGGAATCCTCACTACAATTTGCGTGCCCGTCTCCGGCGAACTCTCCAGTGACAATTGACCGGCCAGAATCCGCACCCGCTCTTGAATATTCAGGAGCCCAAAGCCTGATGGCGGCTGCGATTTTGCAAAACCTGTGCCATCGTCGGCAATACTCAATTCAACATGATCGGGCTTTTGTTGAACGTCAATTTTTACATTCGAGGCCGATGCATGCTTTTGAACGTTAGTGAGACATTCCTTGGTGATGCAGAAAAGCTCATGGCCGACCCGATTGGGAAGCACATTCACATCGCAGTTGAGATTGACGGACAACTTGTTGTTTTGATGCACTTGTTGAACCAGCTCTTTCAGCGATGTATCGAGATCGAAGGTCGGACTGCGAATCGCTTGCACTGTTTGACGCACTTCCGTGATCAGATGATCGGTGAGTTCGCGGGCAGTCAGGAGGGCTTTGTTCGCCTTATCCTGGTCCCGGCTGCGGAATTCCTGGATCAGCTCCAGTTGCAGTCCGAGCGATACGAGCGAGTGCCCGAGCGTGTCGTGCAGATCGCGGGCGATGCGGTTGCGCTCGATCTCTTTGCTCAATACTTCATTCTCCAGCGCCAGCTCCTCGACTCGTTTGCGCGTCTCCGCCTCGCGAACAATGGCGCGGGCAATGAAAACAACCAGAGTATAGACCATGCCGAAGAGGGCTAACTGCAGAGTGCAATCGGTCGCGCACAGGGCATAATCAATTCCCTGTTTTTCGAAAATCTTAGTGCAGGCGATCATCAGCAACCCGAGAATAGCAACGTTTATAAGCACGATTACGACCGCGCTTCGCATGCCCAGGAGAAGCACTGCTTTTGCGCAGATTAAAACGGTGAAAAAGTATAGCGGTCCGCATGCACCGGTCATGGAGGCGAAGACGACGACGAGCACTTCGCTGATCAGGAGGAACATGCATTTCCCGCGACCGCATCGGCTCGGATTAAAGGATTGAATCCAGGCCAGTAAAGCCATGGAGATGACGAAAGGAACGAATGAATCCCAGGCGTGTGGTTTGCCTTGAGAAAGCTGGCGGTGGCAAAAGTCGGCAATCAAAATGATGGCCACTGCCGACCATTCGAAATAGCGCAGAGATTTCAGTAATGGAAAACTGAAAATATAAGCTGAGGCAAGCTCGGGCTGTGGAGAATTCTGTTCGTTCTTTGCCTTCTTCGCCATAACCGGTCGCCCTTTGAGCACAGATGCTAATCAAAATGGTAGCAATTCCCGCCCTATGTGCACTAGTGCCCGGGAGCACAAGTTATTGTTACCGGCGGCATGCCGTTTAATCGACCAATTTTTTGAGCAGCGCCTTTAATTTCTTATTCTTGCCGAGTGCCGAACGTAACGGCTCGATGTCATCTTCACCGATTATCAGGGGGCTCCGCTGAAACCTGCCCTCCAGATCGAAGTAGCAAAAGCGAATGCAGACGGCGCCGTCTTCGAATTGGAGCAATTGCAAGCATGGTTCGTGGTACTCAGTTCGGCAAGTGGCCTCCTCTACGATCTCGCCGGAGCCCCAGTGCAAGCTAAAAGGTCGCGGCAGTGCTCGTCCTGATTTTTTGGCAGCCATTCACCCTCCTTGTTGAATCATTTTGAGGAAGCGAGAGCGACGATCAGTTCCCGCTTGAGGCTTCTCATGCTCTGGAAGCGCTCCTCCGGACTCTTTGCCAGGCAGCGCATGACCACTGCCTCCACCCCCGGTGGCACGTCTCCTGATGGATTTATTTCGCTGAAGCGCCTGGGCGGATCGTTGACATGCATGGTCATCGTTTCATAGGCGTTCTCACCTTCAAAGGGATGAGTGCCGGTCAGGCACTCGTACATAACACAGCCAAGTCCATAGATGTCGCAGCGAATATCGAGTGGGCGACCAAGACATTGCTCGGGGCTCATGTAATACGGGCTGCCGAAAATTTCTCCTTCCTGCGTCAGCTCTTTGGCTTCTGAAGGCGACGGCCCGAGAATTTTGGCGATCCCGAAGTCGACGATTTTGACGAAGTGCGAGGCGCTTTCGGCTTTGCTCAAAATGACGTTGCCCGGTTTGAGGTCGCGGTGTAAAACGCCGCGGTCGTGAGCATGAGCCAGCCCATCGCAGATTTGATTGAATATCGAAACCCAGGTCGAGAGCCGGACGGACTGGTGTCCTTTGACGAGTTCTTGCAGTTTGACTCCGTCAATGTAATACATGACGAGATACGGTCGACCGTCCTCCATTATGTCCCAGTCGAAAACGGTAGCCAGATTAGGATGGGTGAGCAGGCTGGCGGCCTGTGCTTCTCGTTGGAAACGCCTGCGATTGCGAGCATCCGTCGCCAGATACGGATGGATTACCTTAATGGCGAACTCCCGGTCGAGAATGAGATGGCGAACTTTATAGACTACGCCCATGCCACCATGGCCGATGAGCGAGACGATTTCATATTTTCTGTCGACTATGTAGCCGATCATCGGATCCTTGGCCCAATCCTCCTCCGGCTCAGCTTCCTCACCCGACAGATCGCCGGATTGGACGCGTCTGTGCAAATCGGCCAATTCGTCGATTGTCACCGCACCGGTTTCGATAATCTCGTCGCTCGCCAGGCGCGAGAGGAGGTATTCGGCATCGATATCGAGTGCGTGGAGAACCTTCTGGGCCGTGCAGCGCGGCAGGGTAAGCATGGCTGAGAGAATTGCCTCCGGCTCTATTTGATTTTCGCTGTTCTTGAAATTGCTTTTCTGAGCAAGCTCGAATGCCGCCCGGGCGCGCGCCGTAAATTGAAAATCGGGCGGAGTTTCGGTCGTGCCGCGATGCATGATCCGCAGCACTTCCTCCTGGGCTTTCTGCACGGTCACACCCATCGATTTTAGAATTTTGGCCGGGCGGCAGCTTTCCTGGCTGAGCAGACCGAGGAGCAGGTGCTCGGTTCCGGTCACGTCATGCCCGAGTTCTTTGGTCTCCTGGAAGGCCAGCTGCAAGACCTTTACCGACGCATCGGAAAAATTCGGCAGTAATACTGATACCATATTCAGTGCGCCACCTCGACAGAAATCAGGGTGACATCGTCATTTCTCATCATTGCTCTTCCTTCTTCGTCATGCTCGTCGCGTGCTTGATTGACAATCGATTCGAACCGTTGCTGCTCGGCAATTCCATTTAAGATTTCCAGTGCGTCACCTTTTGTGCTCTGGCGCTTTAGAGTCCAGCAGGCGATGGCATCAGTGAGCAGGAAGAAACGGTCCCCGGCCTGGAAATCCCCCTGATGCAAGGCGATCATCTCTTGAAACTGATCAGGGCTGATGTTGAGGCTCGGCACCAGGCGCGGTGCGTTGTTGAACTGTGACGCTTCTGAAAGCGGATAGGACTCGATCATGGCACCATTTCTCGAGTGCAGGACGCAACTATCGCCGATGGCGGAGACCTCGAAGCGCAACCGTTTCTCCTCATCCTCGATTAAACTCAAGCCGAGCAATGTCGAGAATGCGCCTACCTCCGCCTTCTCCTGGGCATACCAGGGCAGTTCCAGATCCTTGATCTGGTCGTGCCAGGATTGAGTGAGGACCGAAAATTCCGTCCCTTCGACGAAACCTTTGACCAGCAATTGCGCCCAGCGATCGGAGAACGAGCATTCAGTGGCACCGTCGGCGATGGCACATTTGAACTGACCGGCCTCGGTTTCCAGCGCTTCGCACGGCCAGGCCGCATCTTCATATTCCTGGGCAGTGTTGCCGCGCTTAGGCAGCCAGAACGTTTTGCAATTGATTTTCATCTGCTGTACGCATCACAACCATGGACTAACGCATATTGCTCGGTCTTGTGCCAATGTCGAGAAAACGGATCACCGAAACCAGATCGGCATTGAATACAAAACCGCGCGTATTGTATGAAATATCGATGTCTTCCTGGCCGACTAACCGGCGCATGTAGTCGGGGAGCGGGCTGGACATCGAAAACAGCAGGCGAGCATGCTGATCGGGAAGCACCGCCTCATTGTCGGGATATTCGATCGGCTGGTGATTGGAGGACGATATGTGGACGTTGAAGAGAAGCACATCGCCGTCCGTGCTCGAAAGAGTCATCAGATCGTAGGCTGATTGAAACGGATCGCCGTCGGTTGATTCGCCATCGGATATGTTGATGACGATGGGCGGAAAGCAGTGCGGATGCTCGGCAAGCCACTTGACCACTATCGATGTTGCCGTTTGCAATGCTGAGTTCATCGGCGTGCCGCCATAGGCCACGGGATCGAACCAGACAGGAGATTTGACCACTTGCTCGACCACATTCCCGGAGCTGTCTTCAACTTTCTTCCTGCGTTCTTCCAAACGGTACGGATTGTTGCCGATGTCACTGATGGCTATGAGCTGCTTGTCCTTCAGGGAGCCGGCAAATGCCGGGCCGACGCCGCGGCCGCCGTAGCCGATTACCGAGACGTAGTAGTAGTCCCTGATCCCTTCGGATTTTGTGCATTTAATGACCAGGTTCTGCAGCAGCCGATTGACTGCGTCCGCCACACCCATGGCTTTGGTTTTTGTGCCCGTCAAGGAGCCGAAGGGATCCTGCATTGAACCGGACTGGTCGATTAAAAAGACGAAGCAAGACGGATTAGCCCGACTGATTTCGGCAAGGTATGGCATGGCTTTTTGCTATTCAGGCATTAATGACGCTACTAAGTACCCAGCATTAGATCATACCTGAGGTATAAGATGGATTATTAGATGTTTGGAGGGTAATTGATGAGCGCGCAAAAGGATCAAGCTGGAACCAAGAGCGGCGAGGCTGCCGACCTGATCGACAAAGGTGGGGCGGAGTTCCTGGCTGGTCACATGAAGTCGGCTGAGGGTGTTTTTGCCGAGGCGCTGGACGCTTTGAAAAACAAGCCGGCCGGCAATGCCGAAGTCAAGGCGCAACTGGCGGCTGCTCATCAGGGGCTGGGGCGAGCCAAGACCTGGCTTGCAAAGTACCGCGAAGCCGAGCAACATTTGAGCGAGGCGGCAAAACTGATTGAAGACTTGCACGGCGAGGACAGCTCCGAGACCCGCATCAACAATCTTTACAGAGCCGAGTTGTGCGAATACATGGAAGAGTATGAGAAGGCTCATTTGATTGCCTCGAATGTGGTCAGCGAGCTGAAGCAGGCTTCCTCGACCGGCGATCTCCTTTTTGCCCATGCCCTGGCTCGCCTGGGAATGGCTATGAATCATTTGAAACAGGGCAGCGAAGCCGAGCCGCTGTTGAGCAAAGCTCTGGGCATTCGCAAAGGGATTCTCGGCGACAACCACCGCCTGGTGGCCGAATCGTTGCACGATCTGGCGCACTCGTACCAGGTAGTCGATAACTTCACGCTCGCCAGCGTCTTCGAGCGTCGCGCCTTGAAGATACGCGAAGAGGTGCTGGGTGAGGATCATCCTGAGGTGGGAACCAGCCTCTACGCTCTTGCCAGCCAGTATCTGCGCAGCGGTTTATTCAGCAAAGCGGAGGCGGCGGCGCGCCGAGGTCTGAAGATCTGTCAAAACAGTTTCGATAACGATCATCCGCTTGTAATCAGGCTCTGCGAGGAACTCGCCAGCGCCTGCCTGGCGACGGGCATGATTGATGAGGCCGAGAAGCTCAACAAGTCTGCTTTGAAGTCAGCCGAAACCCGCTGGGGGATTGAGAATCCACGCCTGGTCGCCAGTCTCGTCGGGCTGGGGACGACCTATTTGTCTCGTGGAGACTGGAGAAACGCCGAAACTTATTTTGAGAAATCGCTCAAAATAATGGAGAGCAACGAAGATCTGAACACATCGCTCGAGTATCGCCTGCTTCAGCAATTGTCTTGCTGCTACTTATTCCAATTCAAACTTGGCGACGCCATCAGGTTGGTGCCGGACACTTTTAGAGCAAAACATACATCCGACTTCAGCAGCACAATCGATTTGATCCGCAAGCTGGTTGAGTTTGCCTCAAAAAAACTCGATCAGTCCAGCAAAAAAGATTGACCGCCCGGCTGAGGCAGATCAGTGTCGGGGGTGAAATTGCTGAGTGTCAGTGGAACATGAGCATCTTGCTCAAGCCGCGCTGAATGGTCATATTCATCGCTCGATTGATGCCCTGATTGACGTTGCGATTCAGGTTGTTGCCGACTCCGTTCAGCGCCGGAACTTTCTTACCGACCATTGATTGCCCCTGGTAGTTGCCGCCACCGCCGGCGGTCATGTTGTTGTTCGATGAGGGCATTACATTCATCAAGAATTCCATCACGCCTGCTGCTCCGGTGCCACCGCCGGTGCCACCGCCCATGAGGGCGCTCAAGCCACCCATGCCGCCCATGCCCATGCCGCCCATGCCCATACCGTTCATGCCCATGCCGTTCATGCCCATGCCGTTCATGCCCATGCCGTTCATGCCCATGCCGTTCATGCCCATGCCGTTCATGCCCATGCCGTTCATGCCCATACCGTTCATGCCCATGCCGTTCATGCCCATGCCGTTCATACCCATGCCGTCTGACATGTTGCTCAACGCGCCCATGCCGGCCATTGAATTAGAACCCATTTGTCCTGAGCCCATCCCGCTCATGCCGGTTTGGTTCTGCATTTGCTCTTGCATGAGCACTTCGCCCAGGAGTGGTGCACTGCCTGTTCCACCCGAGCTGGGTTGCTGCCAGCCCGACATATTGCCTCCAGATGCGGTGCCGCTGGGCTGCTGCCAGCCGGACATGTTGCCTCCAGATGCGGTGCCGCTGGGCTGCTGCCAGCCCGACATGTTGCCGCCCGATGAGCTGCCGCCGGGCTGCTGCCAGCCCGACTGCGAAGCACCGGATGTGGTACCACCGGGCTGTTGCCATCCTGACTGCGAAGCACCGGATGTGCTACCACCGGGTTGCTGCCATCCTGACTGCGAAGCACCGGATGCGCTACCACCGGGTTGCTGCCAATCCGATTGGCCGGCACCGGAAGACGCCCCCGGTACTTGCCAGTCTGACTGACCGGGAGTCGATGAAGTGGATGGTTTGGTCCAGCCTGATTGGCTCGTTCCGCTGGATCCGGAGGAGGATGGCACCTGCCAATCCGATTGCCCCGGCGAGGAGGGATAGGTCATGGCTTGATCCGATCGAACCTGATCGGACTTACTTCCCTTGGCCATGGCGCCCTGAGGGAAGCTGAGCAGACTAAGACATATTATCGGTCCTAGTAACTTCGTATATCCGGCGGTCATAGTAAATCTCCAGCGGGGTTGTGAGCTCCGTGTTCCAGGTAAGCTCGATGGCATCGGGATTTCGATAAGATGCTGTATCCTGAGCCTCAAGTATCCTCTAGTATCTTGACATCAATTGCAATTATGTCAACTGTTTAATGTTGTCATTCCCCTGTAGCTGACTGCTTTCCCTCTTACCCAAGTTCTTTTTCCTGGAGATTTCTCCATGCCCATGACCTACGTATTTTCCCCACTGACGCTCTTCGTCTTGGGAGCCATAATATCTATACTGAACCCACTCTCTCTCACTACTGCGCCTCAACAAAAAACTGCCACTCAACGATGCGTGCGAACGAGGCAAAATCAAATGGGCGGTCAAGAACTTGGTAACTTTTTCGACCTCGCTAAAAAAGGCGACGGGGCGAAAGCTGGAGTCGATTTATCCATTTTTGCCCAGGGGCTGCAAGAGACTGAATTCAAATCGAGAGCCGCTGCTCGCCAGCCTGATGGACGAGACGGGCAGGGCGACCGGCTAATGGGCGGGCAAAGACCGGAATCAGACCGAATCAGCGGCACACTCAATGCCATGGATATCGACGGCAGCCATAAGCAAATGGTGGTCGTTCATTCCAACAGTTGGGGCAGTGCCAATGGCAGTCTCGAGCCCTACGAGCGAAACCCATCCGGCGACGGCTGGCATTCAACCGGACAGCACTGGGATGTCAGTCTGGGCATGACCGGAATGGGATGGGGACGTGGTGTTCTGAGCGGCGATGTCGATCCTGGTCCTGGAAAGATGGAAGGCGACAAGCGATCGCCGGCCGGCGTTTTCAATCTCGGCTCGGCATTCGGCTATGACGCCACAGCACCAGCGGGCAGCAAGATGCCATACAGGCAGGCAACCAATAACGACTATTTCGTAGATGATCCGACTTCGCGGGATTACAACAAGTGGGTGCGTTTATCACCGCAAGACGATCCCAACAGCCACTGGCGATCCTTCGAGCGCATGAAATTGAGAGGCGACCAGTACAAGCTCGGTCTGGTCGTCAATCACAACATGGAACCGACAGTACCCTCGCGCGGCAGTGCCATATTTATGCACATCTGGAGCCGTCCCGGCGGCGGCACCGTCGGTTGCACGGCCATGTCGGAAGGCAACATGAGAAGGTTGCTCAATTGGCTGGATCCCAACCAGAAGCCTCTTCTAATGCAGGTTCCCGATCAAGTCATGCCGAGCCTGCGCGGCGCCAGAGTAAAATAACGTCGAAACAATTGAGCCGGCATCAATGCCGGCTCATCAATTGCTATTCAAATCGCCAATCCGTTTCTTTAGTGGCTGTAGGACAAACTGCTGGTGCGGACCTGCGGGTTGTTCTTGTTTGAGGCGATCGTCTTGATCATCAATTCCTTCGCCGCATCCATTTGCTCGTCTTTGTTTTTCGTGACGAGCAGGTCCGGCTGTACCCCGATTTTGTTGATGTCGTGGCCGCTCGGTGTGAGATAGCGGGAAACGGTGATGTGCACAGCGGCGCCGCCGGGAAGCTTGTTGATTTCTTGCACAAGACCCTTGCCGTACGTCTTGTTGCCAATCAACTTGGCGCGCTGGTTATCTTGCAGAGCTGCTGCCAGAATTTCGCTGGCGCTGGCGCTTTCCTCATCGACGAGGACGACGATGGGTTGATGCGTCAGTGGTGTGCCCGAGGCCACGTCAGGATGTTTGCCGTGACGGCTGATGGTGCTGACGATGGTTTGATCGGGTCGCTCAAGGAGCATATCGGCAATTTCAAGGGCGTTCGAGAGTAAACCGCCGGGGTTATCGCGCAGGTCGATGATTAGACCATCAGCTTTGCTGAGTTTCTTCAGGGCTTGACGGAATTCACGAGCGGCGTCGTTCGAGATGAAAGTGCTCAGCGTGATCAGTCCGATGTTGTTATCGAGCATCTTGGCGCTCACCGCTTTGATGTTGATCTGTCTGCGCACGATCGGGAATTTTTTGACGTCGTTTTCACGTCTGACACTCAGGCAAACCGGCGTTCCTTCCTGCCCGCGGATTTTTTCTGCGGCTTGCTCAGGCGTGATGCCGACGGCATTGCTGTTGTCGATGGCAACAATCTCATCACCGGCTTTGACACCAGCTTGCTCAGCCGGGCCTTCTTCAATCGTTCTGGTGATCAGAAGTTTGCTTTTGTCTTTCGTCTGCGAGAGCGTGATGCCGATGCCGACTATCTTCGCATCGATTGCATCGTTCTCGTCTTGGAATGCTTTTACATCGAGGAAACGAGTATAGGGATCATTCAAGCTCTTCAACATCACTTTGATGTATTTATGAGCATCATCAACCGTATCCATTTTGGAATCGAACTTGTGTTCGAGTTCCTTCCAGTTGACGCCGTTGAATGACGGATCGTAATAGTTATCTTTGACCAACTGCCAGGCGCGATGGTAAATCTCGCTCGGCTGTACCTTATGCCCGGAGGCGGGCTGGTAGATCATCATGGCTAGCAATAAGCCAACAACAAAAAGAGCACATATGCGCTTCATTTGATTCATGAGCACACTCACCAAAAAGTATATGGGAATCCAAAGTACTAGCCCGCTATGCTGCGTGTATTTGTTTTGCAGTATAGAAGAATCGAGTTTCGTAACTTTCTTATGCCCGGTTGCAAATACTTTCAACACCCGGAAACTTAAATAGTAATGCTTGACAACTTTATATTCTAATAGCTCAGCAATGAAATTGCTTGAGTGGGTTCGTTTTTCAGATTACAAAGATCTTTGAAGCATGGTGCTGGCGGGCGTTTAGCCGATCACATCCCGATCACGAGCAATCAGCGGACGCTTGAGGGGACGCTCCGGGAAGAACCGGCGAAACGGGCTTGTCCAGGCACTTTTGGCGCAAAACCATACTCCGCCCAGCGCCGGTTGACCAGATCGCTTATCTCCGCCGACATCACGATCGGGCTCGGCCAATTGCGCTCGAAGCCCTCCGATGCCCATTTCCGGGTCGCGTCGATGCCGACCTTCGAGCCGAAACCGATGATCGGACAAGCATGATCGAGTATGTCCAGCGGTCCTTCGGAAAACATCATGTCCCGCTTCGGGTCTGTGTTGCCGAAGACATTGAGAGCGACTTCCTCGAGATTCTGCACATCCACTTCTTTATCAAGGATGATGACGAACTTGGTAAACATGAGCTGCCCCAATCCCCAGACGGCGCTCATCACTTTGCGGGCGTGACCCGGATAACGCTTATCAATTGAAATAATGGCGCAGTTATGAAAAACGCCTTCCCAGGGCAGATTCATATCGACAATCTCGGGAACCAGCATTTGCACCATGGGCAGAAAGATGCGCTCTGTAGCCTTGCCGAGATAGCAATCCTCCTGCGGCGGCTTGCCGACGATAATCGTTTGATAAATTGGATCGTGGCGGTGGGTGACGGCCGTGACATGCAATGTCGGAAAGAGTCCGGCAAGACTGTAGAAGCCGGTGTGATCGCCGAAGGGACCCTCGACCTGCAGCTCGTTTTGATCGACATAGCCCTCGATTATGATCTCGGCATTGGCAGGCACTTCCAGATCGTTGGTTTTGCACTTCACCAGTTTGACCGGGCTCTGCTTCAGGAACCCGGCGAAGAGCAACTCATCGACATCAGGCGGCAGCGGCGCGGTAGCGGCATAAGTGACCTCCGGCTCGCAGCCGAGGGCAATCGCTACAGGCAAGCGGTTGCCCGGCTTCTCGTGCGCTTCTTTGTTGAAGAATGTCCCGTAATTGGGCGGCTCTTCCGGGCGGCTCGCCTTCGGCATCTGCCGGCGGCTCTCCTCAAAATGCCTGGCGCCGTCATGATGTTTGTGCCAGTGCATGCCCGTGGTCGTATTGGAATATTTTTGCAGCCGGTATACACCCAGGTTACGATTTCCGTTGACCGGGTCTTTTGTAATCACCACTCCCAGGGTGATAAACGCCCCGGCATCCTCGGGCCAACACTTCAGGATCGGCAGCTTATCGAGCATCGGCTCTTTCGGATCGGTGATCACCACTTCCTGGCAGGGCGCCGATTTGTGGATGTGTTTTGGTGGAAAACGACCGACCTCGAGGAGCATCGGCAGCATCGACAACTTTTCAATAAAATTCTCAGGCACCTTCGGCTTGATCAAACGCCTGATGCGCTGCGCGATCTCATCGAGATTATCGACGCTCAATGCCAGGCAGGTGCGATGCATCGATCCGAATGCATTGATCAGAACGGGCATGTCGTAGCCGCTCACGTTCTTAAAAAGCAGAGCTTTGTTGGCACCGTCTTTCGACTTGCTGGCTCGATCGGTAATTTCGGCAATCTCGAGATCGCAGGAGACGGCGGCGTCAATCTCCATCAACTCGCCTTGCGATCTGAGGGCGTCGATAAACTCGCGTAAGTCGTTATAGCTCATGGTCTGCAATTTTACAGCACCATGGACTCAGGTGATCATGCCGGTTCTACATAGGCGCTCAAGCGCCGCTCTAAGTTCATAATCCACAAGAGCAGCTCCAGGCGCCGCTCTTTGCGAGACTGACGCTCGGGCTCGCTCAGGGCATCTTCCGATTCGCTGCCCATAAACAGCCATTCAAGCGCATCACATAAGTTTATTTCGTGCCCTTCTGCAACCAGTTGGGGCACTGACGACACGTTTTGCGAAACCAGGAATTCTGTCACTAACCTGCTCCTTGCGGAAACTGGCTGATTGGTTCGGCGACTGATAGCCTGCCGCCAACCCGGTCTAGGTCGAGATTAGCTACCACTAATCGTCGTAGAAATCACGATGAAACACTTTATCCCTTGTGAACCAAGTTGTACATGGCGCTTTTCTCATCGAGGCATGAACTTTTTTTCCAAAAACGCCAGTACCTGGCGCCAGGCTTGTCCGCGGTGTGACAGCTGATTTTTCCTCTCTGGCGATAGTTGCGCCGATGTGATGTCGGCATCTTCCATATAAAAGATCGGATCGAAGCCGAAACCATTTTCGCCGCGCTCATCAAAGGCAATCCGGCCGCGCCAGGTGCATTCGCTTGTGAAGATGACCGCTCCATCCGGCTCGCAAACGGCCATGGCGCAAACGAACGCCGCCTGCCGCCTGCCTTCTGGAACCACTTTCATCTCATCAAGCAGCTTCAGGCGCCGATCGCGATCGTCGCCGGGACAATAGCGGGCTGAGTGAATGCCTGGCCGGCCATCAAGGGCGTCCACGACGATGCCCGAATCATCAGCTACGGCGAGCAGCCCGGTCATCTTTGCGGCAGTACTCGCTTTGATGATCGCATTCTCGGTAAATGTCGATCCGGTCTCCTCGGGATCGAAATCAGCCGGGGCGAGAACGAGATCGATGTTGCTGGAGGAAGCGATCTCCACCAGCTCTTTCAACTTGCCGGGATTTTTCGTGGCTAGAACGATCTTCATATAAGGACGTCAGTCGCCGGAATGAGCGCGCGGCTTTCGGTTGGGTGAGCGATTCTTGCTGTTTGGGCTGTTGAGCTTGACGTTCGGTTTGAGAACCGTGACGTTGTTGCTCCGCGATGTTTTTGCGGCCGGCTTCTTGCGATGATCGGGGCGATGGACTCGAATCACGTCGCTGATTTGAGAGATCGCTTGCGATACTTTCTGCAGCTGATCTATATCGATAACCTCGACGATCAGAACGATTGATGCCGTTTTGCGCTCTTTATTGGTCTCGACTTTGAGATCTCTCAGATTGACGCGATTATCCGAAACTTTCTTCAAGATGTCTCCGGCGATACCAACCCGATCGAGACAATCGATACGCACGCAAGCCGGATAAGTACTGCTTCGCTCGGTGGACCAGTCCACGGTCATGCGCCGCTCCTCGGCGACTTTGACGAGATTGGAGCAATCGGCGCGGTGCACCGCTATGCCACTGCCCCTGGTGACTACTCCGACGATCTCCTCACCCGGAACCGGTTGGCAGCACTTGGCGATATGATGGAGAAGCCCGCCCAGACTGCCGATATCGCGCGGTTTTTCTTCGCGCTCGCTGATGCTGTAGCCTTTCTTCTCGACCTTGTCTTGCTGATCCATCTCGCGCAGTTTCTGGACAATCTGCGAAATGGAAATGTCGCCATAACCGACCGCGGCAAGGACGTCTTCCACTTTCTTCAAATTGAGCTTGCGGCCGATATCCAAAAACTTCTCCGAGCCGAGCAATTCATCGACGCCCTTTTTGCCGAGCTCCGCCTCGAGCATCTGTCTGCCTTGCTGGATGTGCTCCTCGCGGTGGTGTTTCTTAAACCAGCTGCGTATCTTGCTTTTGGCGCCGTGCGTTTTGGCGAAGTTGAGCCAGTCCATTTTCGGTTGGGCGACTTTGCTCGTGATGATTTCGACGATATCTCCGTTCTTCAAACTCGAGTTGAGCGGCACGATTCGATCGTTCACCTTGGCGCCGACGCAGGTGTGGCCGACGTCGGAATGGATGCGATAGGCGAAGTCGATTGGGGTCGATCCGATGGGCAGATCGATGACATCGCCCCTGGGGCTGAAGACGAAAACTTCATCGGAGAAGAGATCGATTTTGACCTCTTCCATGTATTCGGTGGCGTCAGCCAGATCCTGCCGCCAATCGACGAGTTGTCGCAACCAGGCGATCTTCTTGTCGGTATCCGTGTTCGCTCTTACCGAGCCGCCCGACTCTTTGTATCGCCAGTGGGCGGCGATTCCATATTCGGCGATATGATGCATGCGGCGGGTGCGGATCTGGATTTCCAGAGGCTTCCCATTAGGTCCGATGACGGCGGTGTGCAGAGACTGGTAATTGTTGAACTTGGGCATGGCGATGTAATCTTTGAAGCGCCCTGGAATCGGCGTGAACAGCGCGTGAACCACACCCATGACCTCGTAACATTTTTGCGTGTCGGTGTCGCGGTCCAGATCGCAGAAGTTCTTATCCTCTGAATTATCAATGACGACGCGCATCGCCTGGATATCGAAGAGCTCCTCGAAAGGCTTGTTCTGCTTTCTCATCTTGCGGTAAACGCCGAAAAGGTGCTTCGGTCGCCCGACAATATCAGCGTTTATATTGCGCTCGTGGAGGGCGTTGCGCAGTTTTGTGATTACCTGCTCGAGGAGAACTTCACGCTCCTGGCGCGTTTCCGCTATGAGCTTCGCCAGGCGCTCGTGCTCCTGGGGCTCGATATATTTGAATGCCAGGTCCTCGAGCTCCCACTTCATCTCTCCCAGACCGAAGCGATTAGCCAGCGGTGCGTAAATCTCGATTGTCTCCTTGGCGATCTCGAGCTGCTTGTGCGGCTGCATGTAGTCGAGCGTTCGCATGTTGTGCAAACGATCGGCCATCTTCACGAGCACGACGCGATAATCTTCGGCAATGGCAACGATGAGCTTCCTGAAGTTCTCGGCTTGTCTTTCTTCCTTCGAGCTGAAGCTGAATTTGCCCAGCTTCGTGACGCCCTCGACTATGGTGACGATATCCTTGCCGAATTCCTTCGTCATCTCCTTGGCGGTTACTTCGCAATCCTCGAGCACGTCGTGCAAAAGGGCTGCGCAGATCGTTTGCACGTCGGCGTCCAGCTCCGCCAGGATACACGCCACTTCCACCGGATGAATTATGTATGGGTCTTCCGACTTGCGAAGCTGCCCGTCATGCGCCTTGTGCGCGAAGTCATAGGCCTTCTGCACGAGTGCCAGTTCATCATTGGTTCGGCCCTGGTTTTTCAGAGCTTCGATAAGAGGTTTCTCAAAAGTCTTCTCAACCATTCCGACGATATTTCTTCCTCTCACCGACGACCATCTGGAGCCCTCGTTGAGGAGGTTCAGCCTTGACCGACTCTCATGCGAGCACTGCGGCTCTTTGGCAGCAGATGGTGCAATTTAATGAAGATTATACAATCGCCAATTTTCTCAGCCTATAAGGTGTGTCGAAGTTGTAGCATCTGAAATCTCGGCCGAATGCAAGGTCCGGCGCGGCCGGGCGCTGGTCGATGAGCAACTGTTTAGGCGGCGGACCGAGGCTCATTGGGATTTTTACGGTTGCCAAGTCCCGGGTGCTATGGCATTGTCTTGCAGAACAAGATCTGTAGATAAAAAAGAACAGATCCGACTGCGGCGGAACTATTATCAGGCGGATGAACGATGCAAACAGTCGTGCAGAATGGCGTTTTCACCAGGCATCTCAATTTGGGCTTCAACAATCAACTGCAAAGCGGCATCTACGCTCGGATCGACAAAAAAGTAGAAGAGCAGGACGTCAGTCGCTTATCAGGAGAGATCTTCGAGGATATCAAGTTTATTCGCCTGGCGGCCTGGCGGGAATGCCGGCGCTCGACGGTCCTTGATGGTGATACGGCTTGCGGCGGGCAGATTTACCGGCGCTTTAAGCTGAAGGCGAACCGAGATGTGATCATGGAATTCTGGTCCAGCGGCACACCGATTGACAGTTTGACTTCAAGACGCCTGGACGATTTGCTCCTGCAAGACGGCAAGGTAAAGCTGCAGTCCCTGGTTGGGGTTGCCGACGGGCTCGGACTTTTAGGACAGCGAATTGCTCAAGCAGTTGCGCCTGACTCCGATAGACTGCGCTTCGATGCCCCCGTCTGCCTGGATGATGCTGAAATAGGAGAAGTGCATGGGCGCCGAATGCTGGCCATCTGGTGGCGCGATCGCGAGCTGGATCGCAACTATCTGAGCATGTTCATCGATGCCGACAATGAGAATCAAGTGCTCGAGATTCATTTCTCAGCACCGCCGGATGACATCGAGCAACACGCCGGGGTAATCGTCGAGACAATCCGATCGTTTCAATGGCGGCGCATCTGCCCACCGCCGGTAGCCGTGTAGCTACCAGGGCGTTTTGTTCAGATCTTTTGGAAACGGCGATCCGCTTGGACCCCAGCTATTACCGCTGGAAGATTGTGGGGCGGGAGCTTGCACCGCCGGTGGTGCGGGCGAGGCATAAGCCGGGGATGAATAATATTTGTTCGCCGATGTGGAGCTCGAGGCCGTGCCGGGGTTTGTCGCCGTTCCGTACGGATCGGTCTGCGAACGGCTCTGGCTGCCGTCAATCACTACCTGGCTTACATTTTTTTGAAATCCGCCCAGTCCCGGCGCGCCGATTGAAACACCGGAGTTGTGGATGTACGAACCGCCGCCCAGTGAATAAGTAGAATTCCAGGCGCCTCCCATCCCAGGTGCAAATACCCCGGAGCCGACTCCGGGTCCGACGAATCCCGGACCAGCGCCCCACCCGTAGGGTCTTCCATAGACGCCTCCGTAAGGTCCGGCGCCTGGATAAATCGGAGCAGTGGAGCCCATGAACGATGGTTTCGACATCACCGTGATGCCATCATCACCGCTTGGAACTGCAACAGCATAGCTTTTCGTTGTAATACCGCCGTTGGGAAGCGGTATGCGGTTGAGCACGGCGATGCCGGCCGATCCGTCTCCTGATGTCGGCTGGCTCGTCTGGCTCTGCATCGGCACGGGATAGCGGGCGATGTCCGACTGATCCTTTGAGAACCAGCCCGATGACGATGAATTGCCGTTGCCTGATTGATCGGCGCCCGATTGAGCATGAGCTTGATCGGCGCAGGAAGTCGCGTAAATGGATGCACAGGCAAATAGAATTACTTTCAGTTTTCTAAAAGAGGAAATCACTTCAACCTCGATGTTGAGAGCATTACTGGCGAACCGATGTGCTAAGAACTGGTTGCCTTCGATCATTTTGAATGATCCACTAGTATCCCACAAGATTGATCAGACCGCATGTGTCCTCTCTTCCTGGCCTCTCGATCACGGAAGCTCTTGAAACTGCTATGGGAACAACATGAGGGGCATCCCGTCATAAGACTAAACATTCGGGCTTGCTCCTAGAAAGGCCAGGTACCCTGTGATCAGGACCATTGAAAAGAAAGTTCCCTTTCAGGTGAACTAGAGGCTTTGGTTCGAAGTCTGCCGCTTTGCTGTGCAATTAATTGTGAAGGCGGCGCGTAAATGGTTGGCGCACATGTCCTCAAACAGAAGCCTTCGGGCTTCGCCCTCGGCATGGCAAAAATTAAGCTCGTTTAGGACAACTAAAAACAGGAAACAGTTTTATGCATATTCTCCTCCAACACTCGAAAAGGCGGCTGGTACCGGTGCTTATCGCCGCCGCCATTGCCGCGGTATCTCCGGCAATGGCAGCGCCTGCCCAGGACTCCGCCGCCGTAGCAAAAGCGGTCGCCATGTCGACGGCGCAACCATGGCAGCGCTCGACGGTTATTGACAATAAG
This sequence comes from Pseudomonadota bacterium, assembly GCA_021324135.1. Taxonomy (GTDB): domain Bacteria; phylum Cyanobacteriota; class Vampirovibrionia; order Obscuribacterales; family Obscuribacteraceae; genus JAJPJO01. The sequence goes on along the minus strand of JAJPJO010000207.1, from coordinate 4,487 downwards.
GAATATCAAATCGCCACGATCGTCATCGATGCCAAAGCGGATGATGTTTGGAAAGTGCTCACCGATTATCCGCACGCCCCCAACATTTTCACAAATGTGAAAAAGCTTACTGTAGTGAAGAGCGAGGGCAACAACAAACAACTCGCCTTCGAGGTCACGGCTGCAGGCGGTTTGTGCAAGTATGACTATGTAGTCGATGCCACTGAGAACGAAGCCGAGCACCGTATTGAGTGGCACAGAGCCAGCGGTGCCTTCAAGGCCAACGACGGCTACTGGCAGTTGACTCCGGTCAGAGAAGGAACACTGGTCACATACGCCAAGCATTTGGAAGGATCGCTCTTCCTGCCGACGCCGTTTATCAACATGGAGTTGAAGAAAACAATGCCCATTGTGATGAACAACCTGAAAGCCGCCGTATTGAAAAAACATAACATCGCTTACGGCGAGCCGATTCAATAGCTGAGAAGCCATAAGAAAACCTGGCTTTCTAAAATATTTCCTCGCCCGCCTGATTTCCTGCTAGGCTCTAAGTGGCTGGTAGATTAAGGGCGCATATATGCATCGGCTTCTTAGATGGCTCCGCCAAAGTCTGATTCTGGGCAAACAGTGCTTCAGCATCCTTGAGAAATGTTCAAGCCGTGCCATCGGAAAGGCTCTCAGTCTGGTAACCCTGGCGGGATTCGTTTCGGCTCAAGCCTCCGGGTGCGCTCATGAATCAGCCGGGCAACACGAAAACGGTGCCCTCGATCCTTCCCAACAGAAGGGTGATGCCCGAGCTAATCAAACAACGGCAACCGACAACGCTCGCTCTGAAACGGCAAATGATCAGAGACTGAAGTCCCTTATTTTGGAGTTGAGGCAGGAAGGCATTGCAAACGAGGAAGTTTTGTCAGCCATTGCCAGAGTGCCGCGGCATGTATTCGTTCCCGAGCTTTTCAAAGCATCGAGCTATGACAACGGACCGCTGCCGATAGGCAACGGTCAAACAATCTCGCAACCATATATAGTGGCCTATATGACCGAGAGCCTCGATTTAAAACCAGGCGATCGGGTTCTTGAAGTCGGCACAGGCTCCGGCTATCAGGCAGCGGTTCTGGCTCAATTGGTGGAGCACGTTTACTCAATCGAGATCATTCCGGAGCTGGCGGAAAGAGCCAGGAGAACTTTGAGGCAGATCGGCATCAATAACGTCCAGGTCAAAGTCGGTGATGGTTACAAAGGCTGGCCGGAGGAAGCTCCGTTTGATGCCATCATTATTACGGCAGCACCACCCGAGATACCAAATGCTCTGGTTGAGCAGTTGCGGCCAGGCGGCAGATTGATTGCTCCGGTCGGCAAGGATGATATGCAATGGCTCGTGAAGATAACGCGCGATAAGGACAAAGTCAGGAAGGAGACGCTTCTTCCAGTGCGTTTCGTGCCAATGGTTCCGGCAAAGTGAGCCGAGCTGATTGCGCTTTTCCTAGTTTTGCTGAGCGTTTTTCGGATTGGAAGCGTCTTTCATTTCGCTGACGACAAGTGAGCCATCGGAGTCTTCTTCAATCTCGATTGCCAGGTGCAGGGGGTTGGACGTTTGTCCGGGGCTGACGAGCTCCGCATAAAGATCGATGTCTGTTGCAATCGAGCTGGTTGGCTGCTGCACGACTTTATCGATGACCACGTTTTGATTGGCCGGGAGCGATTGCAGTCTGGCTTTCGAGAGCGGAAAGGAAGTCTCTTTCCAATATCTCTCCATGAGTTCCGGCTTCATTACCGCCATGGCGCGAACTTGCGATTGTTTGTAGGATTTTGGATCGAAGTTGAGCATTTGAGCAACAAATGTGCGGACGAACTTGTCGATGCGCTCGGCTCGACTGTGCTCGGCACTTGCGCCCGCCACTGCAAGCGGTGTCTTTGATTTGGATGTACTCAGTGAGCCGATAAGCAGGCCTCCAGCGACAATGGCCGCCAGCCCAAGCACGACTGAGGCGCCTATGGCAATGCGCATCGGATGCGCCGATACGAGCCGCCAAATTTTTGCTTGCATGCTCGTTTCATTTTGGTCGGCTTCGCCGGCGTTTTTCGCTCTTCTCTTGCGAAGCGGTTGCGTTATTTCATCCCAATTCAGAGCTGACTCACCCTCGTCATTGTCACCATATATGGTGTGCAAGTCGTCCGGCATCTTTTTGATATTAGCTTCCGTCGTCCTGGCGATAAAATCCTGCGTGCCGCCGGACAGATGATTGGCCGAGTCTTGAAGCACCCGCGAAAGGTTGAGCGACTCGTCTCCGGTGAGCAGTACCTGGCTGCATGGCGGCGTGCCGATGCGGCGCTTTACCGATAAGGACAAACGGTCATCCGCACGCTTTACGATCATTAAAAATCCGGACTGCGTCTCAACTACGCGGGCGCTGGTCACAGGAGATAGTGCCACCATATCTGGTTCGGCGAGAATCTGTCCCGTCTGATCTCCGGCGAACGGAGCGGTGTAGTCTTCAGGGTAACTCACGGTTTCTTCCTCTCTGCCAGGCGATTAAACAAAACTCATTACTCTTCCGTTCCGTCCGGCAGATACAGCCGTTCAGGAACGTTTCCGGAGAATCAGAATGAGTGTAGACCTTATCTCTTGATTTGTCCTGAAACCTGCTTGAGTTTTGCCTGACCCGCTCTTTTTCAGGCGCCGGTCGCTGAGGGATGAAACCGTTGAGCTTTACCTGATCAGGGCCGGCTGAGACGAAAAAGCCGGAGGCGGAGTCAAAAACTGCTGGAACCAGGCTCCGGACAATCTGGCCACTTCATCAATCGACGCCGTCTCGTTCAAAATGTGATCGGAACCGGACAAAACCATAATCTTTTTAACGCAGGACATTTGCTCATAAACCAACTTATGCTTGGAGACGATTTCAAAATCGTTGCCGCCCAACAGCAACAATGTGGGTGCTTTCAGAGAAGCGAGCCAGCTCTGAGCAAGCTCGAGCCTGCCATTGCATGAAACGATTGCGTCAATGGATTTTTTGCTTTGCCTGAGGTGCACTGCTGCGGCAAAGGCAGCCGCAGTGCTTGTTCCGGTCGAGAGCATTCCCAATTGAAGATTTCGGGTTTGTGAATCCCGCTCCAGCCAATGTATCGCGGCAGAGATTCGCTCGGCCAGGAGGTCGACATTAAATCGCAAGTGCCGTGTGGTTCGCTCCATGAACTCCTCTCGTTCGGTAAGCAGATCGAGCAAGAGAGTGGTGAAACCAGCTCTGTTTAAAGCATCGGCAAGGTAGCGCTTGTGCGGACTGAGCCTGTCGCTGCCACTGCTCTGGGCCATAAGAATCATCGATCGGGCGTGAACGTTTAGATTCAAGTCGCCCGCTAAGGACTCCGATTCGATTGGCAGTTGTATTGCTTCCTTAATGATACGCATAGTACTTCTTTCTAATCAGGCTTCTTGATGCCTTCAAGTCGATTCTGGCCGAATGCTCTCACACAGACGTTGTGCTCCCTCAGAGTTCCTTACCGGGGAAATCTGTAGACCTTTGTTATGTTTTGCGGTTGGACTTTCTCTAATGTTCATGCCGGCGCAGGCGTATATATTTGGTCAGGAGCAAACCGGGTAAAGACTTTTGAAAGTTCTTATCGTTGAAGATGATCTGCGCATAGCCAAGCCGATCACCGAGGATCTTGAGCATCAGCAATTGATCGTCGACCATGCCGTTGACGGCGAAGAAGCCTGGCAGCTATGCATGGCCAACGAATATGACCTCGTCCTGCTTGATGTTATGCTGCCCAAGCTCAATGGAATAGAGCTTTGCAGGCGCTTGCGGCAAAACGGCTATTCAAAGTCGATCCTGATTATCACTGCCCGTGGTGATAAAAATGAGAAGATTCTAGGCTTGGACTCCGGCGCCGATGATTATGTGGTGAAACCTTTTGATCTCGATGAGCTTGGCGCCAGAGTGAGAGCGCTGATTCGCCGCAACAGCGACCACCGTCAATCGATCCTTCAATGGGGCGAGCTGATCGTCGATGTGCGCCGCTGCTTCGTGAGCTATCGAGAGCAGCAGGTCGAATTGACGCCGACTGAATATCGTTTGCTCGTACATTTCTTGCGCCATCCGGATAAGGCTTTTTCGCAGCACGAGCTGATCGAGAAACTCTGGTCATTCGATATGACCCCGACCGACTCCGTGATCAAAGCCCACATCAAAGGATTGCGGAAGAAACTGCGTTCGATTGGTTGCACTAATGATGTTATCGAGACCGTTTATGGCATGGGATATCGCTTGCGGCCGCACGCCGAGTGAGCCATAGGGGAGCTCAGGAGATATGGAGCACGGATCGACCGGGACTATCAGCAAGAGCAGAACGAACTGCAATGCGAAGCTGGCGTCAGCTCAGCCATTAGGCTCGGACACGACCGGAGCCGGGGCTGCTTTTAATATCAATTCTCGTGTGATGCCGTATCTGGTGGCAGTGCTGGCCATGCTCATGTTGTTGCCGTGGCTGGGAAGCCCGGCCATCAT
>JAJPJO010000260.1 GCA_021324135.1 Pseudomonadota bacterium | reverse complement strand
TCGAGAAATCGACCATGAGTTGCACAGGTTCATGATCTCGCGCATTGTCCGGAAATGAAAGAACCGGATGACCAGTCAAATTCAAAAGAGAGGCTCGCAGAGATTTCATGGCCTGCTGCGAAAGACTCGATGAAACCACGCTCGCCTGCAAGTGCCTGCGCTTATCGATTGCAATGAGAAATCGAGCCTCGCCCGTGAATTGAAGCAGCCCGCTCCTCCCGTACATGACGTAATGATCGGCGCGACATGATTCGCTAACAGGTGTGGTATCGGTTATATCGACTTCGATTCCGCTCTGCTGTTTAGCATCGGCAGCCCAGCCGGTCATGCTCGAGTTACTGAGTTGAGCAAAGTATCTGCCAAGCTTAAGCGGCTTTTGCGAAGGAGAGGTTGCCAGCTCTGAGAACAGTTGCAGAAGTGCATCGGATAAGCCGAAGCGCCAGAACTGCCAACTCGTGTAATGCATATCATCCGGTCGCCTGCTGGAAGGATAGCTCCAACTGTGCTCACCACCCTTCATCGCATCAGCCTGTGATTTTTTCAACCAGATGGTCACCTGCGGTAAGCCGCCGCGCCCGCCGTTTGTCCCTGACCTGGTGTACTCGGAAATGTCTGGTTGTGCAAATGTGCTCGCCACCGTAATTGGTGCCAACAAGATCAGAATAAGCAATTCATTAAAAAACTTTCTCTGAGGCATGTGCCAAACAAATCCTTCTGCCTAACTGGGCATAATATAAAACACCGTTGAGCGTTCTGATCGAGTCCAGCCCCCGATTGGAAACCTGATTAAATCGCATCCTGGCGCTTTAATTCAAGACATCAACCTGGTATATACTCAGCCGATCATGAATGATAAGCACCGACAGCCAGTCAATCCTGACTACCTCAAAGAGGGGTCTACCGGGTTGCATAGAAAATTGCATCGCATGGCTTCGATGCTTAACGTGGCGATCGGCATGTTCGTCTTTGCGGGATTCATGCTGCTGGAGAACGTTTTGTCCTGGCAGGGGGTGTTGGTCGGTCTTGTCTTGATGCTTGGCGGTTTGCCGATTGTCGGCTTCGTCATGCCGAGAATCCACAGGCGATTCGAAAAAGAGCTGTTCCAGCTGCTGGAGGAAGGTCCTGACTCGCTATCAAAAGATGATCTGGACAAGGCTCGCCATTCACTCATCACTATTCCATGGCGCGGTGCTGCAGCGACCGTGTTTGTCTGGACAGTGCTCATCCCTCCGGTTCTAAGCTGGCTTGCCACTACTTCCGGCACCACATCGCGATACTCTCTCGTTGAAATCTATATTGCTGCAGTTACGGTTGCGCCACTGATGGCACTAACCGTTCTCTTTGCATTCGAGCTGGTTTTGCGCCCTTATGTTTCAGCTCTCTTCCCTCAAGGCGGTGTGGAGCGCTTTCATTCGCGTTTTGCGCTAACAATACGGAAAAAGCTTCTCTTCAGCATCCTTCTCATCGGTCCGTACTGCGCCGGATTGATCGCGTTCCTTTCTTATCGCCGCATGGCCACCTCCGGAGGTGTGCTTCCAACGACGCTTTCAGAGCTTGCCACTCTCGAGACCTTTTTGATTTTGATCTCTCTGGGAATTGTAGTCGTTCTCGTGTTTTATATACGTCAAGGAATAGACAAACCGGTCCAGAGGCTTGTTGACGCACTACATGCGGTGGCACAAGGAGAGTTGAACACAGAAATTAAAGTCGAATCTTTTGACGCATTCGGTGTAATGGCCGATCGTTTCAATCACATGGTAGAAGGACTCAGGGAGAAAGAACGGCTCAGTAAAGAGAATGCGGATCTAGCCTTCCAGCTGGGACTGCGTGCAAAGGATCTGGAGACGCTTACGATGCTTTATGAAGATGCGAGCACGCAAGCCCGCACCGATGCTCTGACCAAATTGTACAACCGCCGGGCCTTCGAAGAGCTGGTCGTACAGAACTTCTTTGAGTATAAGAGGTACCGCTACCCGTTTTGCATCATGATGGTTGATATCGATCATTTCAAGTCGATCAATGACAGATTTGGGCACGCCGCTGGAGACATGGTCATTCAGGCTGTTGCAGAGGTTTTCAAAAAAACTGTCAGAATTGCCGACATCTGCGCCCGATGGGGCGGCGAAGAGTTCATCATCGCTTTGCCTAACTCAGATATTGAGCAGGCGTGCATTCTTGCTGAGCGCATAAGAAAGAATGTCGAGGCGATCGAGCTTAACAACATTGATGGCACCCCTCTGCCGACAATCACCGTCTCACTCGGCGCATCGGAATCCAAAGGAGACGACATCAATCTGGAGCGGGTCATAGAGCGCGCCGACCAGGCACTGTATTCCGCAAAAACCTCCGGACGCAACCGAGTCAAAACGAGCGGAGCGGTTCATTGACTTTATCTAACTGAACGCCATTCGAGATCTGCCACCGCTCAGGGCGTGGCTGAGATGCGCTGAATCACACCATCTGTGATATCAACGCATTTGCTCATATGATTCTTGTCCAGATTGTAACCCTTTAAATTTCTCGCCCTGCATTCTTCCTTGATGGCATTCTCCATTTCAGTTTCCAGTTCCTTTTCCATAAATTGAACTCGGTTCTTCAGTCTTGCCACGGAAGAATCAATTCCGGTTTGCAGCCTCTTTTTCATAGCATCCAATTCAGTCTGGGCCGTCCCCTTCGCTTTCGCCGCCTCATATTCCTTGTTCGAATCATCGACGATTTTTCGAATGCCATCTTCAAGTATCTTCAGCTCATCGACATAGTCTTGCGCTTTTTGAAATTTGCTCACGACCTGGTCGCGATTGACGTAACCGACATCGCCTTGCGTCGTCACGGTGGGGATAAACACCGGATCTCCGGGTGCGCCTTGAGGAAGTTCCGCTTGCCGAGGATGAGCTGGTACAACAGCCAAAACCAGATCTTTGCCAGACCATTTGCTCCGCATAACAGGTGTTTGCAGAACGCCGTGATCGGTCAACACTTCACTTTGCACTGCCGATTTCAATTCCTGGAAAGCTTCTCCAAGGGTAGTGGTAGGTCCCCTTTTGCTCAATGCCGCTATCAGATGCTTTGTGAAGACGCCATTTTCATCACGCGTCGATTCCCAGGATCGCTCGCTTGGTTCACTCGATGAAATGACCAGTTGTCCGGTACCCTGCGCGATTGTTTCGGCATTCATATTACCGGACCTGACAATGCCCTTGCCACCAGGATCGGTGGCGCCACTATGGCAAGCATCCAGGAATATCACAACGCGGTTTGAATGAACACGCGCTTTGATCATGCGCGTGAGCTCTTGCATGGGTATTCCAGTTGCATACAAATTGTCCACATCCGTATCGTTGGTCACCAGGTAATTCACATCGGCAACGTCCATATCAGCAGGACTTCCGTGTGATGAAAAATACAAGACGACCAGATCATCTGGATGTGCCATTCGGGGCAGCCAATTGCCTCCAAGATTCGCGAGTATATTGGCGCGGGTCGCTTGCGAGTCAACCAATAATCGAACATGATCGGGAGCAAAATTTTCTTTACCGATCAGGTAGTCATTGAAGTCCTTCGCGTCCTTGGCTGCAAATTTGAGACCCGGAATGCGGGGGTCTTTAAATTTACCGATTCCGACGATAAGCGCCCACTTGTCCGATACAGGTGAATTTGTTGGCGCTGCATTTTCCTCTGAGAAAGCCGGAGCGGCGGAATGAGATTTCGGCTCAGGCACTGGTCTAGATTGGGCAGCGGCGCTTGTGCCGAGCAGAGCAATTATACAGCCGAAGCAGGAGATGAGCTTGATTGCACGCTTCAACCTCTCATACAGGAAAAGGGTTGCCTCACCTTTGATATTTAGATCGGGAAAGTTATGCATGGCATCTAATTGATTCAATCATGTGCGGTATACCTACAATTTGTTCCAGTTTTTTCCGGAGCTGAAACGGATAATGCCGGTTTTGCATTCTTTGCGGTAGGCAACTCGATATCTCACGCAGACGCCAGGTATAATTGTGTTAGAAACAGACGTTTCATTTTCTTGAGTTCAGCCTCGTATGCATTCTCGCTCCTGCTATCCAAAAGTAACTTCACTTGCTGCGATCGTAATTGCACTGACAGTGATGTCCGGGTGTGGTGGTCCTCGCAGCGATACTGATGAAGACCTGGCTGTAGCGCGACTATCGGAGACCGAAATTCAAACAAGTGCTTTTCTGGCACTCAATGACGACAAGCCGGGAACACCTGTCGATCCTCGGCATTATCTCGTGCGCGGGAAATACAATATTGTTGAATATTTCAGCCCGTACTCCGCGCCGTCAATGACTTACCAGAAAGCCCTGCAGCAGCTTTGCCGGACCCATACCGAACTTGCGGTTCGAACGATAGACATCAATCGCCCCGAGATCCAGGAAATCGATTGGGAATCGCCCGTCGTATCGAATGAAGAGATTAGCTCGATACCATACTTTCGCATTTACGATCCAAACGGCAGTCTGCGTGCGCATGGTCGACCGGCGCTGGAGCAAGTCATGCAGTGGACTGGTTACAGAGCATACTAAAGTACGGCCTGCCTGGTTCGCATTCACTGAAGTTCATTCCAACTGGTCGCGGTACCTATTGAGATGCCGGTGCAGGTATCTTGCAGTTGCACTGCCGTTCGCCCTGGCAAGATCATCCGGGCGTCCTGTGGCGACAATCTTGCCTCCATGTTCACCGGCACCAGGTCCCATGTCGATAACCCAGTCTGCCTCCGTTACTACATCCATGTCATGCTCGACAATGATGACTGTATTGCCTCCATCAACAAGCCGATGCAGAAGCAGCATCAGTTTCTCCACATCGGCGGGATGCAAGCCGGTTGTAGGCTCATCAAGGAGGTAGAGCGTGTTTCCTTTTTGTTCTCGTTGCAGCTCAGTGGCAAGCTTGATGCGCTGCGCCTCGCCGCCTGAAAGTTCGGTGGCAGGTTGTCCCAAATGAAGATATCCAAGACCGACGTCCTGAAGAGTCATCAGTGCGCGCTTCACAGCCGGCAATTCGCTGAAGAATTCCGCTGCGGCATCAACGGTCAATTCCAGGACTTGAGCGATGTTGAGCCCGCGATAAGTGACCTCGAGCGTCTCGGCATTGTAGCGAGCGCCGTGGCAGGTCGAGCAGGGAGCGTACACTTTTGGCAAGAACATGAGCTCCACCGAGACAAATCCCTCGCCATCACAGGTGGTGCAACGCCCACCGGCTACATTGAAAGAAAATCGGCCGGCGTTGTAACCACGTTTTTTAGCATCATCAGTAGTGGCATAACGCTTGCGAATGATATCGAACAGTCCTGTATAGGTGGCCAGGTTAGAACGCGGTGTTCTGCCAATCGGCTTCTGATCCACGCAGACAAGGCGGCGCAGTAAGTCCGCGCCTTCCAGAATCGGCGGAGGCTCATCCTGCGGAGGAACATCCTCGGCACCGTCCCCAGTATCAAAAGCATTTGTGGCGGCCGCACCATTTGCGGTATCTGTATCATCATCTTCCTGTGCGTTGCTTTCGCCGCTGCCGAGGTACATTGACATAGCCTCGGATAAGACCTGACTGACGAGTGTTGATTTGCCGGCACCGGAAACACCGGTTACGACTGTCAGAAGCCCAAGGGGAAACTCGACATTCAGATTGCGGAGATTGTGGCGGGAAATACCGTTCAGCCGTAACCAGTTGGACGAATCTCGTCGAGCACGAATGGTTTCACGATTCGCACTCCTGCGTTTTTCGCCAAAGAGGTAGCGGCGAGTCACAGATGCGTCCACTTCCTTGAGATTGGCGACCGGACCGCTATAAACAAGCGATCCGCCGTGGTCTCCGGCACCTGGTCCAATGTCTATGATCCAATCTGCCTGACGGACAATATCCATCTCATGCTCGACGACAAAAAGGGAGTTGCCGGATTGTTTCAAATGATTCAACATCTTTAGCAGTGCTTCGCTGTCGGCAGGGTGAAGACCGGCGGAAGGCTCATCGAGCACATAGACGACGCCGAAAAGCCCGGAGCGAAGCTGGGTCGTCAGGCGCAAACGCTGAAGCTCGCCGACAGACAGCGTCGGAGTGGCGCGATCCATAGATAAGTAATCGAGCCCAAGCTCACTCAGAAGCGCAATCCTATCAATCAGGTCTGCAGCAAGCAGCGTTGCTGCTTCCGTACTCCTGCTCGATGTACCGCCATGACGCTGAGCTTCCTCCAGGCTCACCTCAGGCGCCGCCCTCAAAATTTGAGCCAGTTTCGAGAGCGGCATCTGCATCATTTCGGCAATGTCGTGTCCTGCGAAACGCACCGCCAGCGATCGTGCCTGCAACCGTTTTCCTTTGCAGTCGGGGCACAGAGATGTCTCCATATATTGAGCGACGCGCTTGCGCAAGGTGACACTCTGGGTAGTGGCAAATGTATGAAGCACGTATTGAGCGGCGCTCATGTATGTGCCTTTGTAGGGACGCTGTATTCGATGAGCTTCGCGCTCGGCATGCACGGTGACGACCGGTTTTTCTTCAGTAAACAGAATCCAGTCCCGATCCTTTTGAGGCAGCTCGCGCCAGGGCTTGTCGATGTTATAACCAAGGGTGGCCAAAATATCGCGGAAGTTTTTCCCTTGCCACGCTCCGGGCCAGGCGGCGATCGCCCGTTCGCGTATGCTCAGTGATGGATCGGGAACCAATGATGACTCGCTTACAGTATGGATGATCCCCATTCCATGACACGCCTGGCAGGCGCCCGCTGGAGTATTGGGCGAAAATGCATCCGAATCCAAGCGATCGCTCATCCCATCGGGATATGTGCCGGCGCGAGAGAATAGCATGCGCAGCGAATTCGAAAGCGTAGTCAATGTTCCAACGGAGGAGCGGATGCTCGCTTCGCCTCGGCGTTGCTGCAGCGCTACTGCCGGTGGCAAGCCGAGAATCTCTCTGACGTGCGGTGCTGGAAGTTGTGAGATCAAGCGCCTTGCATATGGCGCTATAGACTCGAAGTAGCGACGCTGGGCTTCGGCATAAATCGTTCCAAAGGCTATCGATGACTTGCCGGAGCCGGACACGCCGGTGAATACGACAAACGAGTTTCGCGGAATATCGATATCGATATTTCGCAAATTGTTCTGTTTGGCCCCACGCACCTGGACGAATCCACTTTTATGCACGAATGAAGTATCCTCAAATGGTCCCGTGTCGATTTCTAGATGCAGGTACGCCTTTAGATAATGTAATCAATGGCTCCGTTATTACCTGAAATTCGCCACTCATGTCAACCACAACGGCGTCTCACACTTTCAAATAAAACCATAATAGTTATCGCCTGTCTGCACAACTTGCGGATTGATTTGAATATGAATCTAGCCAGTTCCAGAATAGGCTGATACTATGTCTTGCGTCATCGCGCCAGCTGCCAAGGGTGTCGATGTGATGGCTTGTCTGCCTGATGATAAGCCAGGCAAGAGACCAGCCGGACGTTTTTCGAATGTTGTTTCATCCCTCCCACAATGCACTTGCGCTGCTTAGTTTGCTTGGATTAACGCTGGATTCACTAGGTGGTTTGTTTCTGGCATACGATCTGCTTGGAGGCGAACATGGTCCAATTCGAGTGATTGGACGCGTCTTCGTCTATGGGCTTATATTCGAAATCGGCTATGTGCTCTTTTTAGGTCCGGTGCCCGGCAGTGTCATCGGAATGGGTCTGGCCACGGCACTGGCAATAGAATTCTCGCGTGCGGCTCGTAAAATCGTTCCTCGAAAACGCACTGAAATTGCATTTGCAATTTCTCGTGGATTAGTCATGGGAACCGCGGGCGCTTGCGTTGGTGGCATCGCATATGGTGCCAGTCTCGGTGCCCTTGGCGCATTGTTTCTGACCTGGGTATATCTGCTGAGCGGCGCTTCCGGCTCGAAAAGTTACAATCAAGATTTAGAGGGAAGAATTACTTTCCGGCAATTCATTCCCTCGTTCTGGCGCGGGCTCGCCATCGCACTGGCGGCAGGATTGACTTCCGTTATCGTCGGCGAGAACTTTCCGCACGGGTTCATTCCATATTGGCTCTGGCTGGGACTGACAGTTACAACCGTGAGTTGCTGCATTTCTTTGTCCACCAGCTGGGTGGAACGCTTATTCACAAAGCTGAAAGACAGGCAACTCGGCATGATCGGCACATTAATGTTCCTGACCGGCTTTGCTCTCCAATCAGTTCAATACTGGCTTGTTTTCATTCCCGAGGTGCCGAGGTAGCTCGGGTAAACTTAGCTGAAAGCGAAGCTCCGGCCAGGATATGGTGAATTTATCTGGAACTGGTATCAGATACGGTGCGACTTCCACAAATGCAAAATTTAGAAACATGAGATTGAAAATTGCCGGCGAACATGTATAATGGGTGTCTGTTGCAAATGGATAGGTAAGGGCGTGAGCAGTTTCCTTACAATTGATGAGTCAAACGAGCTGGCGGGTCGCCAGGGCTCATTGGCATCCATGATGTGTTGCATGTGTCCCCGCGGGGGGACAAATTAAGACTGGTCGCTGACCAATAACTCAGCACACTTATCTATATTTATATCGTTTTGACTGTTCAGTCGAACCAAGATGCGCTATTCAGGCCGCTCTAAGCAAGTGGATGACATCAGCGAAATCGATCGAGTGATTCAGGATTGGCGATGCCGCATTCAGCGGCACATGTTCTTCACCCGGCTTGTGGTGAGGACGACCATCTGCACCGTATTCGGTGCAGGGTTTTTCCCGAAAGAGACACCAGAGACAAAGGTTTTCAATTATAAGGAGATAGCACTATGTCGAAGAAAGTATTCATAACCAGCGGAACCGGTTACATTGGCGAAGAAGTGGCTCAGGCATTCAAAAACAAAGGCTATGAAGTTACCGCCCTGGCACGCACGGATGAAGCGGTACAAAAACTTCAGCAACACGGCTTCAAGGCTCAGCGAGGCGATCTGCGCAAGCCCGAAACATTCACTCAGCAACTGCAGCAGTTCGATATAATCGTTCACACTGCCTCGACTAACGATCATGATTTCGCCACTGTGGATAAAGCTGTCGTTCAATCCATACTGAACAACTTGAAGGGATCAAACAAGACCTTCATCTACACAAGCGGCGCATGGGTCCTTGGTGATACCGCCGGAGTAATTGCCGACGAGAAAACACCGCCGAATCCGATCGATATCGTCCGATGGCGCGTTGATGTAGAAAACGAAGTATTGAAAGCGGCGCAAAATGCGATTAAGACAATCGTCATTCGCCCCACCCTTGTCTATGGCAAACGCCGCGGTCCGTTAGAGCAACTAACTCAAATTGCCCAGAATCTGGGCGAGGCTCAGTATGTCGGAAACGGCGACAATCAATGGGCGATTGTGCATGTGGAAGACCTGGCCGACCTTTACGTTCTCGCTGCCGAGAAGGCGAAAGCCGGCGAAGTATTTCATGCCTCGGAACCAAAATCAATTGCCGTTCGCCAGGTCGCTGAAAAAATCGCCCAGGCCGCAAAAGTCAAAAAGGTAAGCGCGATTACTCCTGAAGAGGCGCAGCGCACCTTTGGTTTCCTTTCGGTCGCCTTCGCGGTGAATCACCAAATCGACTCTAACAAGGCAAGAAAAGAGCTCGGTTGGAATCCGAAAGCCAGAGATCTGGACAAAGAACTTCAAGCCGAGAAGAAGACTCTCGCTGCTGTTCGATAACTGAAGGTATTGCACCGCATAACCTGATAGTCAACACAGAACGGGTTATGAAAAGCGAGCGTGGGAGGCGAGAACATTGCCTTCCACGCTCGCGATATTGTTGATAGAACAGCCATTCATGCGGTAAACACTAATGAAAGCCACGGTTGGATACCAAACAATCACAGACGCAAATTAAGTTCAAAGCCTTATCCCCCCAAGAGCCCAACCTTCGCGAGGATTGCTTATGTCCTTTGACTTTGCGCGCGGTGACTGCCGCCCCACCGAACGAAGTGCAAGACAGATCTTTAACGACTGCTGCACTAACAATTCAATAGTATTCAACGACCATACTAACTCGGACTCTAGAGCAAGTTCTGCTGCCCAATTCATGAGGTTCGGGGAAACGACATTAGGTTTGCAAAGACAAGCATTCGATGCCCGCGGTGTTTTCGCGAGAAGCTTCAATGATGGTACCGGCAATGCTGCCGGCGATGCGCACGGCGAAGATTATAGAGTACCTGGCTCGCTAGGCTCCTTCGCCGGTTCTGGTGACTGCTGTGGTGGTGGCAGATTTGGTGGTGGAATATTCGGTCGTGGAATATTAGGGAGGATTCTTGGTGGCAGACTTGGTCGTCGTTTTCGCCCCAGACCCCGTCCCCGGCCGGATGACGTCAATCCGAATCCCGACGACGATAATCCTAACCCGCGTCCAGGACCGCGCCCGAAGCCGGGTCCGCGCCCGGAGCCGAAACCGCAACCGGAGCCACCCCCACCAAAAGATAACATCCGACCACCTTCGCCGAGCGACGTCATCGGTCCGGCGGGGCCAGGGACGGGTGGAGGATTTACACCCGGGACGTTGACACCGGATCAAATCCGTCAGGTTCTCTTAGATCGTGACCGCGCCATGGCAAAGCGCAGAGGTCAAAAGCAGGACGGCGACCGGATTATGCCTCCAGCCCCGATTTCGCCGCTGAATCCTGATAGGCCGCCTGTACCAGACAGGCCCCGACCCAATGTTCCAAGACCTGATGTCCCTAATCCGGATGTGCCGAAACCCAAGCCGAACAGCGAAGCAGAGGCTGCAGTGGATGCAGTGAAGGGAATGTCCGACGCGGACAAACAACGCGCCAAGTCGATGACTAAATTCGAAGAGCTGGTGCTCAAATATATAAATGAAGAGCGAGTCAAGCATGGGCTTAACGAATTGAAGTTCGATCCTCGCTTGCAATTGATCGCCCTAAATCAATCAAAGTACCAGGAGAAAACCGGTCGTTGCGGACATTTTCAGAACACACCCGGCTGGAGAAATTCAGCGGAGCGCATGAAGCAAGTCGGACTACCTCCAGGTTGGGCTGAGAATGCTGCTTTCGGCTGGCGCGATCCCGGCGACGGAGCAAGCCAACAACAGTTGGAAAAAGAGGCCCGATCGCTGGTAAACGGATGGAAGAGCAGCCCGGGTCACTATCGTACGATGCTGACAAAGAATGTCACCATAGCCGGTATCAGTCAATTCGGTCGAGCCAGTACTCTCGATCTGGCATAGCGCATCACAATACGTTATAATTGAGCGCTCCAGTCCCATCGAGACCCCATGGAACCCAAGAAGGGCGAGCTAATATTCGGGCGCTTCAAATTCATATCCAGCCTTGGAGCGGGCGGGATGGGAAAAGTTTATAAGTGCACGGACACGCTTCTGAATCGCATCGTTGCAATAAAGTTGCTCTTGTCCAATGCCTCAGACCAGGTGATTAAACGTTTCCATATGGAAGCGAAAGCTCTGGCGGCTCTTGATCACGCCAACATTTTGAGGGTGTACGATTTTGTTCAGGATGACAGCGGTCAGCTTTACCTGGTAATGGATTGTTTGAATGGGAAGAGCTTGACCTCGCATCTGGAGAAGAGAGGATTCTACAGCTTTGATGACTCCATCTGGATAATTATCCAGGTTTGCAACGGCTTGATGCACGCCCACGAGCAGAAGATATTGCACAGGGACATCAAGCCAAGCAACGTCATGATTCTTGATGACGGTCCAATGGAACGGCGCGTCAAATTGGTCGATTTCGGCATTGCAAAACTGAATGTCAAAGAGCAGACCATGACTCAAAAAGGGTCTTGCATCGGCTCGCCACCCTACATGAGCCCGGAGGCTGTTAAGGGTCTCCTGGAGGTTGATGAGCGCGCTGATATTTATAGCCTGGGGTGCATGATATTTGAAATGCTCGCCGGTGTTCCCCCCTTTATGGAAACGACGGGCTTTCAGATAATGATGAGCCAGGTGAACAAAGAACCGCCGAAACTCGCCGAAAGATGCGACCGGGAGTTCGAGCCTGAGGTCGAAGCGTTCGTCGCAAAGTGCATTAGAAAGGATCCCGCCGAGCGCTTTGCGTCCGTCGAAGAACTGCAAAAGGAAGTGCTGCGATCGCTCCAGGTCATCCACGAGCGAGCCCATACCCCGCCACCACCCATAGTGCCGACAATTCCACTGGCGGAACGCTTGAGAAAATTTAAGTGGGCTGCAGTCTTAGTAGTTCTCGTGATTGCCGGCGCAGCCTTTATGTTTACACAAACTAAGGCAATTCAAAAACGGAGCCAAGCTCAAGGGCAAGAGGAGCAAGCCGAATTTCAGCCCGCTGTTGAGGCAGCGCAGGAGCCGACTGGGCAAATTGCCCCTGCCTTGAAAGCCGCCGAGCGGAATCCGTTTTCATACAAACTGGAGAAAAACGCCGGCGGCGGTCCACCGGTGTGCGTGGTCAATGGAGCTCGTGATGAAGATGTGAAGGCTGCTGTCAAAGGTTGTCCCGCCAAGTGTTATTCTTTCAATCATCCCGCTCAAGACTTCACCGGAAAGGGTCTTGCCGATCTTCCCAAAGACGATCTGGTGGAACTGCGCCTAAACAATTGCGTCATAGACAAAGAAGGTGTCGAGCAAATAGCGCAGATGAAGAATCTCATGCTTCTCAGCTTTATGCGCTGCAAGGGACTCACCGGGGCTAGTATCAACTCTATTTCCAATCTCAAGAACTTGTGCTTGCTGGATCTAGAAGGGGACCAGGCGACCAATGGATCCTTAGCGCCACTGGCATCGCTTCCGAAATTATTTGCGCTGAGAATTGAAGATGGAACAATTAGTGATAGAACGATGAATGACATTGCGAAATTAAAAAAGCTTCGCTGGTTGAGCTTTGTAAGATGCACTGTTCCAGAATCAGCATATGCAGTTTTGGCAGACAAAACAAAATTGCCTGCCCTGAACCTTCAAAGCATGGACATCAGCCCTGCCGCTATGGACGAGATTGCAAAACTTCCGCTGATTCAGATAAACATAGACGGATCGCGACTGACAGATGAGACAGCGCTGAAGCTGAGGAAGGTGAAGACGTTCATGAATATAAATGCCGTTCACACTGGCTTGAGACCAGAGACTATAGATACGCTGAAAAACATAAAACCAGGCGTCCAGGTCGAGGCTGATGAAGCTGCGATTCCTGGCACAGCTTCGTCTTTCTAGTTAGACTTGCTGCTCGGCTTCTGATCATCTTTTCCATCGAACAACAGTTCCGAATATGGACCGACTTTTGCATGCGACCAGATTCAAGGCGTTTTGCTTGCATTGATAATCTGAGCTAGTTTTTCTTCGGTGAGCCGGTCCTTGGACAAACTTGGAAAGCCTTGCCAGCGAACCACATTATCCGGCGAGATCACAAGCACATGAGGAATGCCCTTGACGCCCACTTTCTCTTTCATTTTCGTGTTCGGATCTACTGCAACGTTATATTCCATCTTGTGAGTCTTCATGAATTCGCGGACGGTTTCCGGTGGTTCGTCGCTGATGCCGATGACGACCAAATCGCTGCCAAACTTTTTCTGATACTCGTTCAATTCAGGAATGAGGGCGCGACATGGACCACACCAGGTTGCCCAGAAGTCGATCAGAACCACTTTCTTATCCGTCTCCGGCGCCGCCCCTGTAAGCCACTCCTGAACCTCGAGTTTTGGAGCGGACTTTCCTCGCAGATCGTTAGTCGCCCAGAGATTCTTGCTCACAATCGCTGGATATCCGCCGGCGGCATACGCCTGTGCGCCAGCAATTGCCACAATTCCTAAAACGATGGCGAGCCTTTTCATAGAGATGACATCCGAGTCAAGAGTGTGATTAATAAGTCTATATTGTAGTGCCTTCCGAAGAATTATGCCTGTGATGTATCATTTGGTGATGCGGTTGCGGAGGTGTCACATGCGCTCTATCGAATCGAGGCTGGTTCTGCTGGCAAAGTCCTCTCTGACTTTGAGCATACTCTGCTGTATGATCGCGGGTTGTGCAACGAGTAACGAACCAACCGCGACAGCGCCCGCACCCAATACGACACCATCCCCAGCACCGGCTGCAACACCATCTCCGGCACCGGCTACAACACCATCTCCGGCACCAAATGCGACACCATCGCCAGGCGCTCCAGGAGATGCTTCAACACTCATAAGTCGAATCGTTGTAAATCCACCAGAGTTTAACCATCCTGCGGTGAGTGCAGCCAGCATTCAAGCCGTCAAAAATGCGATCAATGCACTGCCCGAGCCACTGCGCAAAAGGCTCGATCAAAGCAAAGCGCGCGTCATCATTTCTCCGAACATGATCGACCGATGGCCGAACTCGGTGAAAGACTTGCCCGAGAATAATCCGGCACCGACGCTCGCTGAACTGCCAGGACGGATCTACGATCTCGATATGTGCGTTTACGAACGCCCGAAAAAGCGGGGCACCACCGATCTGGGTCCGGCGCGGGCGCCTGAGTATATCCAGCTTCAGGTCGGCGACATGTGCTTTCAAGTCCTCGACGACATGATGACCTTGTCTAAAGATCCTGAGTTGCGAAAAGAATGGAACGAAGACAAAAAACACATTCCTACGGAAGTGCAGCCAAAGGTCGCGACCTTTATGAAGCTTGATGATTGGGGACCGCGAGAGACGTGCGCCGAAATGTTCGGTTCCATGATGGGCGGCCGCGATGAGAATACGGACAATCTATATAAGTACTTTCCGCGGGTCAAAAAATGGTTAATCAAACGCTTAGGAATCACGGGACAATCGTGATGCATTGGTAAATATTGCCGTGAAAATCTCCGCACCTGTCTGCATCAAATTTCTCATGGTAGCCTCGCTGGTATTCATGCCTCCCACGCTGGCGCAGAGCAATACCGTTTCCTTTCCATATCTCGGCATGAGTCTAGATGGAAAGATGAGTGTTGTCGACACCTATGCTGGTTCGCCGGCTGCGCGAGCCGGTATGATCCGCGGCGATCGAATTGTATCTATCGGAGATACACCCGTCGAAAAGGTGAATCATGCCAGAGCTGTTGCTCTCTTGCGTGGTGGTCAAGGCGTTCCAGTAACATTGACTGTTTCTCGGGGCTTGAAACTTTATCGCGTTACTCTGATTCATGAATCCCGACAACCAGCAACGAAGACCGGCTTGAATAGCCAGGCAGCGGGTAGTGCTCAATCGACAGGACCTGAAGTTATCCAATCGACAATACCAGCCAATGCGGAGCAATCTGCGTCTCAGTTCGACAACCTGGACAAGAAGTTGGTCGTCGTAAACGGCAAAACTGAGCTGACCGAACAGGTCCTTAGCGCAGTAGCTAAAGGCTTGAGACTTTTGCCTGCCAGCGTGAAACAGCGCTTGCTTGACTTTGGAGTCACGGTATTCGTCACTCCCAGGCTCGAGGATGGTTCCGGACGTACTGAGTATGAGCCTCGATTGCGGAGAGTTGTGATCTGCGAGCAGAACACCGATGGCACTACCGTCGATATTCCCAGATTACACATCGTCACTCTGCACGAATTAGGTCACGCTTACGATCACATGTTGAACTATCCATCAAGAAGCCCTGAATGGAAGGAAGTGTACAACAGCGAGGCGCCGCATGTGCCCGCCGAACATCAGGCAATACTTTCGCACTTTCTAAAACCGGCAAACTGCGCCAGTGAGTGCTTCGCATCATTGTTTGCATGCAAGTATTTCAATGGGGACGATCGTAGATTGAACGCGCTAAAAGCGGATTTTCCGAGGTGCCTTTCGCTCATGCAACACTACTAGTGCTCGCCGTTTTCACATCACTGGTTCTACTGCGTTTTTTTCAAGCTGAGAAGATACTCAACGATGGCAGCGATCTGCTTGCGCGACAGATTGGGTTTAGGCATCAGATTGGGATCGCCATCAAATGCAGCCTTGTTTTTCTCAACATGCGCTTCGGGATCGCTGAGCTGGTTTCGTATGAAGCGAGCACTCCTCTTGGCACCAATGCCATCAAGGCTGATACCATCTTTTAAGCCACCACCGGCGATACGATGGCAATCAAGACAGCCTTCGCTTTCCACCAGGCTCTTACCTATCTTTAAATTCTGACTGCGCAATGGCTTGGATTCAGGTTTCGTCACGCCCTTTTTCGAAGCTGCATGCTCGGTCTTCACTTTCTGACTCTGCTTGCCGCCCTGATTCTCTGACAAACAAGGCTGCACGTACACCAGGGTCGTGAGCAAAACCACAGCATTAATTACTATCAGGCGCTTTTTCTTGTCCTTGATCTGATTGTCCTTCAACTGAATGTTGCCCTCGAGCCAGCGGAATCAAAATATACCAGATCGAGCGTGACTCGTTAAGCCAGCCGCCTAACTAGTTGGAACGCAACTAAAGTCAGTCCGCTCCTTCGCGCGTTGTTTGATAGCTTCATCGACCTGCTGTTTCACACCGCGCTGCTCCAGTAAGTTGCGATCGGCTTGAGCCTCCGGTGTGTCTGAGGGATAGCCGGGAATGCACTCCCTTCGCATTAATTCGCGATAGGCAGCATCCCTGAGTTCCTGATTCTCATTAGGGAACAGCTCCTTGACCGTCTTTGAGTTTGCATCAACCGCTTCTTTCTCCGCCTTGCTGGGTGGTGCTACCCTCTGCCCGTCAGGGCCGATTGTTGTGCTGCCAAGATTGTCGCTTCCATCGGCAAGCTGTCGCAGACCAGAAGCCGAGTCCCCTTGCTTTGAATCATAGAAACCCACCTGGTGAAGTCCATCGTTTCCCTTCGGCTGCATCGAGTTGCGGACGTGATCAAAATTATTGAAGCCATGCATAATCTCAGGATTTGCCGCATTGATCCTGGAATTATCGTGATGAGCCGAGCTGAAAGCAGTACGCTCGGGTGCCCTGGATTGAGCATGTGCATTTTCGGTGGCTGTCATGCTGGTAAGTGAATGAACGGTGTCTATTTGATAGTACGTTCACTTCGTCATGATATTGTGACGAACCTTAGAAGGCGTAGTAATCCTCGGGAATCGTCTCCGTCGGGCGCCAGTCGATTTCGCCGGATTCAGCACCCTTATATCTCAGGAATAACTCAGTCATGAGATCCTTATTGAGCGCAGGTTGCTCGAGCTTGCTGGCGAGCATCCATCGATTGGCAGTGGTGGTATCTATGTGCTCAGTCTTCGACAAACCGATCAAGAGCACCAATATATGTTTGCAGAGCGCACCACGCAAGCCACCACAAACATTGAGGTTTTGTGTGCAGCAGGCAAACGAACCCTCATTAGTAAGTTGGCAGGCGTAAAGGAGTTCGGCGTCTGTCTGGCTTTTGACGATACCACATATGGAGTCATCTTTCGATTCGAAGTATAACTGGAACGTATCCTTCTTGAGCATGCTCATCGCTTTGTCGATGCGTGCTTTGTCTAGATTTTTCCGCAAGCTATCGACCATCCCTGCGAAATCGACGGGACCGGACGCGCTCGCCTTATCCTTCAGAGCTTTCAAGAATGGATTCTGTCCCTCGCCCTTCCACTGCAGATCTCGCCACTGCGACAGATCCTCGGGAAGTTTTGTATGTTCATCGAACTTGGCTTTGTTGAATTGGGCGTTCGTGCAATTGCATCCAGTCAGATTAGCTCCACGCAAATCAGCTGACCGCAGGAAGCAATTGCTCAGATCTGCGGAGCTCAAGTCGGCACCGCGCAGATCGGCTCCCTTCAAATCCGTGTAGTGAAGATTGGCGCCACAGAACATCGCCTTCTTCAGTTTCGCCTTCTCAAGCCGAGCCCTCTGCAAATTTGCCTTGCTGAAGTCGGCTCCATCTGCTTTGGCTTCAAAGAGACCGGCATGTTCGAGATCCGTCCCTACGAATTTCCCCTTGCTGATATCTGAATGATAGAGGTTGGCGGTTGGCATGGTCGTGTGGCTGAAGTTCGCTTCCTTCAAATTGAGACCAGCGAGATTGATGCGAGCCAGAGCGCGATCGCGCGCATCCAGTTTCGTGAGGTTGAGCATTTTACGCTGCTCATCGGGGCATTGATTCCAGAGCCTCACACCTTCTTCGCCACGCGATAGACATGGCATCATGAGCTTCGAAATCTCGTCCTTCATGAACTTGTTGATGTCGAAATTGCTTTGCACTGGTTGAGAAGCTGGATCGAGTTTAAACAATTCGCACCAAATACGATGCGCAACTTTATAAATCTCCTCGTTTCTGTCCGCTGCGTGATCAAAAACCTGAACCTCTATAGACTGAACAATCGGCTCAGACCTGGAGATCCGCTGCGATAAATCTTCAAAGGCGGAACTCAGATCGCTTACCTGATCGACACCAGTTGCAATCCCCATGCCGCATGTCGCCGAACAATCCACATACAGAGCCGGCACGCCCTGCTTGTAGAAGAGCGAAACCACCACCGCTGCATGGTGAAAAAAACTATGGTCTCGAACATAAATTTTGGAATAAAATGCGCGCTCAACGCGGGAGAGTGTGGGGTTCGTTTGCAGATAACCATCTACTTTTTCTTGAATCAACTTTTGGAGAATTGCAATCGATTGTGTTTCAGTTGAACGCATTACTCAAACTCCTCATCGCTCTGCTTTAATTGCTCAGTGCAAAAACCATCGCTTGATTTATTTTGTCCTTATTCATGTGCCACTCCAGCACAACATTCAAGCAGATCCTACCTCGAGGCAATCAGCGTGGATCTCCAGAAACCTCGATCAAAATGCCTATTAAAACAAGCGCCCGCAAATCGGACCCTGGGAACTTACTCAAGCCTGCTAGAATTGTCAAAGGCAGAAGGATATGTGCGGATCAGATGCACAAGACACATCGTTGGAAGATAACTCAAACGGTTTCCATGATCCTCATCATTGGAGCGACCGCTGCGTTTGCCGATGAAAATAAGGACGATTCATTAAGCCTTTTAACTGATGCAACTACATACCGTCTGAGCAAGGATGCCGTCGCGTGCGAGAAAGCTCTATACTCCAAGACGAGCGATCAATGGCTCAAGGCTTATATGCAGGGACAGAACAACGAAGCCGATTTGCTTTGGAAAAAGATTCTTGTTCAAGTCAAAGATTGCGAATCAATCGATGTTCTCATAGATAAGCTGTACTATCGTGTGCGGTTTTTACCGGATGAAAGTGAGGAAGCGAGCGCAAGAATGGCCATGGTGCCGTTTTACACCAGCCTGCTTAATGCTACAGAAAAGGCGGTCGGCAAAGATCACAGGTTCTGCGTCCAGCTGATTGGCTACATAGCAGGTCATTATGAGGACATCAAGAATTTCAAGGAGGCAATCGTCTGGCGCGACAAACAACTCAAGGTTTCACAACGAGTCTCCGGTTCCAAGAGCCACACTGTTGCACATATCCTGTTCTCAGAAGGTCGAGATTACTGCTCGCTTCGTGATTACAAAAACGCCGAGCCACTGCTTCTAAAATCAATCGCCATTGCCGAAAAGAATCGCTATCCCTTTATTTTGAAAAACAGTTTGTTTGCATACGGGCAGCTGCTCTGCGCCACCAACAGAAAGCCACAGGCACTGGCACTTCAAGCGAAGTACCGAGGGCTGTTAGAAAAACGATCGAAATGAGTACTGCTTTAGTGAATGGTATAAACGTCGGCGTTCCTCACGATCAAAAATAGACCCGCGCAGTTATTTCGGTACCTTCAATCCGATTGCGTCGATGACTCAGCTTCAACGGGAATGGATGCTGGAACTGAAACCGGCTTGCGCAGCGCCAAACAAAAGGCCGTGCTTACAACCACAATAGACAGAGAAGCTGCAACGATGTAGGAAGGTTGCTCACTCAGGTTTGCCAGGATAAACAGTGGCAATCCTATAAAGAACGAAACCACTACACCCCAAAATACACCTCGCTCACTCAAGCCATCCCAATAGAGGCTTAAGACGGTCGGAACAACCACGCAGGCTGCGATGGCATTGAAGACCCACCACAGTTGCTTCAATCCAAGCCCGGGAATGAACTGAATCGAAAGCGCTACAGCCAGCCC